>JAVBSG010000002.1:0-11331 GCA_031547245.1 Propionivibrio sp. | reverse complement strand
GATGAGCGCCTATTTCGAGACGCCGTTGCCAACGGCATTTGTTGGCAAGCTGATCGAGATTACCAAGGGATATTCCTCGCTGGTCGTGAAAAGCGATTGTGGCAAGGTCGTCGGTTTCGGTTTCATGCACGCTTATCATCCTGCATCCAGTCTTAGAAGAACGGCGGAGCTAACCTATTTCATCGCGCCCGAGCACAACAGACAGGGGCTGGGCGGCATGTTGCTGCGAAAGCTCATCGAGTCTGCGCAGGAAGACGGCATCGACAATCTGGTGGCGAGTGTTTCGTCGGAAAACGCCGAAAGCCTTCATTTCCACAAGAAATTCGGCTTCGTCGAGCGTGGCAGGCTAAAAGAGGTCGGGAAGAAATTCGGCAAGGACTTCGACATTGTGACCATGCAACGAAAAATCTGATTGGATCGCGATGGATCGAATGACGACCGAAGCGGATCGCATCGCGGCGCTGTTCATACAGCTGGCCGAAAAGATTGCCAATGCAAAAACACTCCCGCTGGATATGGGAGACGGGATGGTTTTTTACCGGGGTGAAATCCATATCGTCAAGATGATCGGTAATGAACCTGGCATATCCGCGTCGGAAATCGCCCGGCGTATCGACGTCACCAGGGCCGTCGTGCACAAAACCTTGCTCAAGCTCGATGAGAAGGGAGTCGTCCGAAAACTTGCCGATCCCCTGGATGGCAAAAGGGTTCTGCTCTATCTTACGGCTGAGGGCGAACTGGCTTACGCCGCGCACGAGCGCTACCATCGGCAGCAGGATGCCGCGATGAATGATTTTCTTGGGGAAATATCAAAGAAAGAGCGCCATGCCATATGGCGTTTTTTGCAGCATGCGGACTCGCTTCTGGATAGGCATTTGGGTAACTAAACGTCATTGGCGGCCCATGCGCCGTTCGCACGGCCATCCAGCCATGCTACCGTTCGGCCTTGCCGGCGAGCACTGCCGTGAGGATGACCGCCGCGCCCGCCAGCATCGGAATCGTTGGACGTTCCCCCAGCAGCAGGTAGGCGCCGCCCAGACCGAACACCGGCACCAGGGTCAGCCACAGACCGGCCGAACCGGGCGTCAGGAAGCGCAAGCCGACCAGGTAGAGCCAGAACGGCAGCGCGTACTGCATTACCCCGGAAAACGCTGCGTACAGCAGCAGAAAGACATCGAACTCCGCCTGCCGGTTGCCGAGCCAGCCGGCCTGCAGGCTTGCCAGATATACCGCCGCGGCGACCAGCAGTCCCACTCCCTGTTGCGCCGCCGCCAATGTGGCCGCGGGTATGCGGGCCACGAACCGGGACGAAAGCACGACGTAGGACGCCGCGAAGGCCGTGGATAGCACGATCAGCAGATTGCCCCACAGGTTTCCTTCGCTTGCCTTGCCGGGCGACTGGCTCGACACCAGCAGCAGCCCGGCGATGGCCAGGGCGATGCAGACCAGCAGCCGGGGCGATGGCTTCTGCCAGAAGAACAGCCAGGCCAGCAGCACGATGAAGACCGGCTCCGTCGCACTGATGACTGAAGCATGGCCGGCGGATGTCAGCGCCAGGCCCGTCAGCCCAACGGCGTAGGTCAAACCGGGCTCCAGTATCCCTACCAGCGAAGCGCGGCCCAGCCCGGCGCCGCGCAATCCGCACGGCCGTTCCAGGATGGCCAGGACGAACAGCACGCACACGCTTGCGGCGAGTTGAATCACCAGCAGTGTCGGCGGAGCCCAATGATCGAGAATGTCCCGGCTCAAAACGGTTGCCAGCCCCCAGCACGCGGCCGAGCCCACCATCGCCAGGATAGCGATGCGGCGACTTTTTTCCGGGGAGGGAACGGCAACTGTGCGAGCTGGATCGTTCACGGCGGCATTTCCTGGCACCGGGTCTCTACCGGGCATCCCTGCGGCACGCAGGCATCCTCGTCGCACATTCGGCAGCATCGGTAGCCTTCCTGCATCGTATCCGGCGTGTGATACAAAAGCGTTTCAAGCGCCTCTGCAAGCTGCGCTTCCTGGCGTTCGTCCAGGCAACGCAAGGCATCATCTAGCACCCGCGCCCGCACTTCGAGGGCGAGGCGGCGGGCGCGGCGACCCTTGGCGGTCAATCGCAGCGGAACCGCGCGGGGATCCTGGCCCACCTCGCGCCGGACCAGCCCCTCGTTTTCGAGGCGTTCGACCAAGCGCACGCCGCCGCTCTGGGTCAGGCCCAATGCCTGGGCGAGCTGCCCGATCATCAATCCGGGATTGGCTCCGAGCGTCACCACGGCGGCCACGGATTCCCCCGTCAGGCCCAGCGCCTCGTTGACGCGCGCGCGCATGTTGTCGGTAAGCACCATCGCCAGCGCTCCGAGCATGTTCGCCGTCTTTTTCGATGAGATAGATGAGTCAGTCATGTATCAATCCTAACCCATAATTTTCCACTTGAAAAGCGGCCGGAGCATGCGCGTCCACTCG
This sequence comes from Propionivibrio sp., assembly GCA_031547245.1. GTDB lineage: Bacteria > Pseudomonadota > Gammaproteobacteria > Burkholderiales > Rhodocyclaceae > Propionivibrio. The sequence continues at coordinate 8,883 of JAVBSG010000002.1, read as the reverse complement.
AAACAAACGATGATTACCGCGCGGCGCCCGTTAACACAGTATCAGGCCTGGTACCTACCAGCAGCGGCTGATAGAAATCGTCGTCGATTCGCGTTACGCCGATAAAACCGGCTTCGCGCATCAACTCGCCCAGCCGCCCTGTCGACACCGCGTAATACTTCGAGCGCATGACGCGTGTAGTCACTTGACCGGTGCGGAGATCTTCTTCGACCACGAAAAAACTCAGGTCGTAACGATCGCCGTGGAAATTCCGGACCTGGAACAGCATGTAGCGTTTGCTGTTCTCGACGCGCACGCCATAATGCTTGACGAGATTGGCGCCTTTCTCCTCGTTGTCGTAATCCCTGACGCTGATGAGACAGCCGCCTCCGGGCCGCAAGCATGCGTGGAATTGCCGGAAGGCGAGAAGCAGATCGTCGTCGGTCAGGAGATGGGGAATCGAGTTGTCGCAAGAAACGACGAGGTCGAAACCCGCGCCGTGCCCTGAGTACGCGGCGCGCATGTCGGCCACGGAAAAACCGATATCCAGCCCCCGGAGTTCCGCTTCGGTCCTCGCCCGTTCGATTTCCTTTTTCGATATGTCGGACGCCGTGACCGCATAGCCTTGCGCAGCGAGCGCAATGGCCTGAGTGCCGATGCCGCAGGAAACGTCCAGCACCTTCCGGCAGCCTGGCCAGCGGGTCTGTATGACGTTGTTGAGTTGCTCACCCTGTCGCCGGATGCTTTCATCCCAATTCGAAAAAATCAGATGATAGAAGGGCGACAGGTCGTCGTAGAAATCCATCGTTTGCTCCTGAAAGAAGACGGCCCGTCGTTTTCAGTCAATGGCGCCGAAGCGATCCAGATACTACAACAGCTTCCGCACCGTGACGTTTGCGGGCGCAAGTTCGGAACCGTCGCCGGCCAGCGGCGCCATGTAAGGAATGGTTTTCCGCGTTCGTTTGCCGATCAGTGCGGAATACCGTCCGCCGTTCGCGAACAGGTGCCGTTCTCCCCATGCCGCAGGAAGCCGCAAGGTGCGAACCGAATCCAAGAGGAAGCGAAGCCACATTTACATTCGCCGCTCGATGCGGTGTGCGAGCGGTTATTATTTGTTATTTGGCCGATCGTTAAAATATAGGTTACATTGCAGCCGTTCGTAAACAACGGCCGGGATTTCCGGCCTCAGCGATCTTGAGCAAGCTATGAGCGGCAGACCCCGGGAATTCGACGACGACGCGGTCATCGCGGCGGCGATGGACGTGTTCTGGTCCAACGGCTATGAGGCGACTTCGGCGCAGGAACTGGTCGAACGCACCGGGCTTGGCCGGGGCAGTTTGTACAATGCCTTCGGCAGCAAGCAAAAGCTCTATCACGAGGCGCTGACGCGTTATCAGGAGCAGGGCATTCAGGCGCAGGCGCAGATTCTCGATGGTCCCGGCATGGTCAAGGAGCGCTTGCGCGCGTTGATGCTGTGGGGCATCGACGGCGATCTCGATCCCGTCAAGCGGCGGGGCTGCATGGCGCTGTTCGCTGCGCTGGAGCGTTCAGGCAAGGACCCGGCCGTCGAACGGATCAGCCGGGTCTATATCACCCGCCTGGAACAGGTGCTGTGCCATCTCTTCGCCGTGGGGCAGCGTAGCGGGGAAGTGTCTTCCGGGCGCCCGGCGCTGACGATGGCGCGGGCCTTCCTCGCCAGCTACTACGGTTTGCGCCTGTTGGGCCGCTCCATGCCGGAGCGCGCCTTTCTTGAAGATGTCATGGAGGGAACGCTAGCCGGGTTATAACCGCGCGCACCTGTCCGGGCCGTTACGGCCCTTTTGTTTAACCTATTATGGAACGATCATTCAAGTATGAAAAGATCACCTTCTATCCCATTCGTCGTCCATCTGTTGGGTTTGACGATCTTCTCCCTGACGACGGCCGAGTTCATGGTGGCGGGCATGATGCCTTCGTTGGCTGCCGCGCTGAACGTCTCGACGGGCGAAATCGGCTATCTGATTTCCTATTATGCGTTGGGGATGGCGATCGGCGGCCCGGTGCTGACCATGTTGCTGCTGGCGCTCCGCATTCCCGACAAGCCGGCGCTGTTTTGGCTCCTGATGCTCTACGTGGCCGGCGCCGTGCTGTCGGCGGCCGCCACGACATACGGCGTCATGGCGGCAGGCCGCGTGGTGATGGGGGTGGCCAGCGCCGCGTGCTTCGGCGTATCGCTGACGATCTGCGCTGGCCTCGTCGCCCCCGAGGCGCGTGGCCGCGCCGCATCCTTCGTATTGGGCGGGCTGATGCTGGCGCCGGTGTTCGGCGTGCCGGCCACGGCGTGGGTCGAGCAGCATTACGGCTGGCGCGTCAGCTTCTGGGCCGTGGCCGTGCTGTCGATGCTGTGTACGGCCGTAGTGGCCTGGCGCGTTCCGGCCTCGAAGGATCACGGGCGGATCAGCTTGGCGGCGGAGCTTCGATTTCTGGTCAATGGCGGGCTGTGGGCCGCCTACGCGACCAGTGCGCTCATCATCGGCGCGACCTTTGCGGCGTTCAGCTACTTTTTGCCGATCTTCACCGAAGTGACGGGTTTTGCCGCCGCCGCCATTCCCTGGCTGCTGGTGGTTTACGGCCTGGCCAACGTCGTCGGCAATCTCATTGTCGGGCGCCTGGCCGACCGCCATACGATGACGGTGCTGGCCGGCGGCCTGGGCATCCTGGCATTGGCCCTCGGCGTCTTTGCCTTGTTTGCGCACAACGCCGTCGTCAGCGTCATGGCCTTTCTGGGCATCGGCCTGACGGGCGTGGCGCTCAACCCGGCGATGGTCGCCCGCGTCATGCAGTCCGCATCGCCTGTGTCGCTGGTCAATACCATGCATGCTTCGCTGATCACCGCCGGGCTGGCCGTCGGCTCGTGGGCCGGAGGGGCGACCATTGACGCCGGCTACGGATGGCGTTCGCCGCTGTGGGTGGGGGTGGCGCTTGCCTTGGCCGGATTGTTGAGCCTGGCGCCGTTCGCGAGGCGCCGTGCGCAGCAACCCGGGACTGCCCAGTAACGCAAGGCGTGTGCGCAAAATGGAATCAGCGCACTCCGATATCGACTCTTTCGACGAGAAAGTCCAGGAAGGCGCGCACGCGCAAGGGCAGGTAGCCGCCCTGGCCGACGTATACGGCGTGCATTTCCTCGACGTCACCCGGATTGCAGTCTTCGAGCACAGGCAGCAGGCGGCCGGCGGCGATGTCCTCGCGTACCTGGAAGGCGGCCAGGCGCGCCAGTCCCAATCCGGCCAACGCCAGGCGGCGCAATGCCTCGCCGTCGCTTGCCTGGACGTTGCCCGTGACCGGAAGCGCGATGTTCCCGCCCTCGTGGCATAAGGGCCAGCCGCGCTGCGCACGCATGAAGTTCATGCCCAGGCGGTTGTGTTCGAGCAGTTCCTCCGGTGTGGCCGGTGTGCCGTGGCGGGCCAGATAGCCCGGCGCGCCGACGATCACCATGCGCGAACTTCCCAGCTTGCGCGCCACCAGATTCGAGCTTTTCAGGGGGCCTGCGCGCACGGCCACGTCGGCGCGCTGCTCCAGGATGTCGATAACCTCATCGGTCAGCACGATGTCCAGCGTGATTTCCGGATGGCGTTCCAGGAATTCCGGGACCAGCGGCAGCAGAAAGTGGTGCCCGAAAGGGATGTTGGCATTTACCCGCAGCCGGCCGCGCGGCATGGCGCGTTCACCCGCGCAGCGCTCGGCCTCTTCCAGGTCGGCCAGGATACGCACGCCGCGTTCATAGAAAGCGCACCCTTCCGGCGTGAGCTGCAACTGCCGGGTGGAGCGGTTGATCAGCCGCGCGCTCAGACGGCGTTCCAGACGCGCGACCAGTTTGCTGACGGCCGAGGGCGTCATGCCGCAGGCGCGAGCCGCCGCCGAGAAACCGCCCAGTTCGATGGCGCGCACAAAAACTTCCAGCTCGGCGGATCGGTTGATTTCCTGGCGGGCCATGACGGTCTCCTTGTGAATTCAATTCACTAATGTTGTTCCAACAAACAGTCTAGTCACATTTGGTTTCCTATTTCATTATTCGTTCATGAAACGACGTTGAATTCACCTTTTTTGAAACATTGCTGCCCGGCCTTGAGCACTCTCCCGGACAGCGCCTCTCACAGGAGCCACGAGCCATGTTATTCACGCCTTATCGCCTTGGTGATCTGGAACTGCCCAGCCGCATCGTCATGCCTCCGATGACTCGTTCGCGTGTGGCGAACGGAAACGTACCCACTATGCTCATGGCCGAGTATTACGCCCAGCGCGCCTCAGCCGGGTTGATCATCAGCGAAGGAACGCAGATCAGCCAACAGGGCCAGGGCTATGCCTGGACGCCGGGAATCCACAGCCGAGAACAGGTGGCTGGCTGGCGCGGCGTCACCGATGCCGTGCATGCAGCCGGGGGGCGCATCTTTGCCCAGCTATGGCATGTCGGACGGGTTTCGCACGTCGCGCTGCAACCCGGCGGCGCGATGCCGGTATCGTCCTCCCCGTTGGTGGCCGATGGGCTCAAGGTCTTCATCGACCCCGACAACAAAGGGCCGCAGGCGGGAGTGGGCGAGATGGTGCAGCATTCGGCGCCTCGCGAACTGTCGGAGCCGGAGATCGCAGGGGTAGTGATGGACTTTGCCGCGGCCGCGCAAAACGCGCTGGACGCCGGCTTTGACGGCGTCGAACTGCACGGCGCCAACGGCTACCTCATCAACCAGTTCATCGATTCGCGGGCCAATATCCGCACCGACGCTTATGGCGGTTCGCTGCCCAACCGCTTGCGCTTTCTGCGCGAAGTGACCGAGGCCGTGGTCGCGGTGGCCGGCGGCAAGCGCGTCGGCCTGCGGCTGTCTCCTCTGACGACGATGCAGGGCGCGGTGGACGACACACCGCAGGCCACCTATCTGGGAGCGGCCAAGGTGCTCGGCGATATCGGCGTGGCTTACATCCATATCGCCGAGGCCGATTGGGAGGACGCACCGGATATGCCGGCTGCGTTCAAGGAGGCGTTGCGGCTGGTCTACGGCGGCACGCTGATCTACGCGGGAAAGTACACGCTGGAGCGCGCGGAGGCCGCGATTCGCCATGGCTGGGCCGACCTGATCGGCTTTGGCCGCCCCTTCATCGCCAACCCGGACCTGCCCGAACGCCTGCGCCAGGGGCTGCCGCTGAACGAACTCGATACTGGGCGTTTCTTCGGCGGAAGCTCGGCGGGCTATACCGATTATCCGTTCGCCGCAGCATAAGGCAGGGCATCGCGAGCAGGGAAGAAGCCAAATGAAAACCCGCCTTGCAAGCGCTCGGCGGGTTTTTTTTGAACCATATGCGACTTGTCGGTCAGTCGCTATTTGGGCGGGTTATGCCCAATCGTCAAGAGAGTTTCACTGGATTGTATAAAACCACTCGGGCGATGGCTGATGGCACGTTCCGATACATCCTCCTCTTCCACTGGCAAAAATTGCCGGGGAAATCTCCCGAACTGCATCCAGTGAGGCCATCATTGCACACCGCTTTGAAAAGAATGAGGAGATTTTTCACGCTCGGCGGCAAATGTTTGACGGGAACATCATGCCTCGATATCGATGCCGGACACCTGCTTCTGATTCCGCAGCATGACGTCCAGCATGGACTCCAGCCGCTTCGCGGCCGCATGATCGTTGCGCCAGAGCGCCCCTGCGATCCCGTTGCGCACGATCTGCATGAAATCGACAGGCTGATCGTCGGCGCCGGAAAGGGATTGGCCGGATAGCGGAATATTTACCGTCAGGCTGACGAATGAGGTGCTGTCGTCGAGCGACATTTTCCCGCTGCCGATCTGGTCGTTGATCCAGCTCCGCAACTGCGTGCGGGTCATGCGGGTGAAGTCGGGATACTGTGTGTCTCGGGGCGCCGATTGCGGCGAATTGACCGATTGTTTCCCGTCTGCGTTTCTTTGACGATTGGTCGACTGGGTCCAGGCGTTGAAATGGGGGCTTGTATCGATTTTCATGATATCTCTCCGATGGTCGTGCCCGGATTTTCAAGCAATATTTGTGCGCGTTTGTTGTTGCACGCTTGACCGGCCGGATTGCATCGGCGAGGGGTTCGTAAAAGCGGTGGATGCCCGATTGTTGCCGTAACAAGAGCTGTGCGCATCGAAGCACGCGTCTTCTTCCGGCAGCAGATAAAAAAATCCCGTGCCGGTGTGGCACGGGATCGAAATCCCATCATTGGCGATGGGTCAGGGAGGGTCATACATATTGCCAGCGGAGAGTGCTGAAGCAATGGATGTCACTCTACGCAGTCGGAACCGTTTCGTCTGTTGCGGATTTGCGTGGGTTTTGTGATGAAGTGTAATTCGCCGGGTACGGACTCCCTTTCATGCTTTATGCATTGATTGACAGATAGTTTCTTGGGTAATAGGATCGCCACCCATCGTCGTGTGACTGGTGTATTTTGTCTTTTGTCACCGCAAGATGACTCCATCGCACTCTTTCCTGGTGAGCTCAACGACCCATGTTTCGAATAATAATCACAGCGCTACTGGCGATGGCTCTTGCAGGATGCATATCCACCTATCAACTCAAGGACAGGACGAAGAGCGCTGAGCTCATTATTGCCGGCGAGAGTAACTCTACATCCACCACGTATCGAGTGCTATACGCACAGGCCTTCCAGGACGAGGACTGTCGCCCCAACGAGAATGGAACCCATCTCAACGGAAAACTGAGCCACGAAGGCTCGGAGCCGGTCCTCATCCTCGCCGAAGCGGACTTCGTATTCACCGTCCGATACTCTGAAGCGAGGTTTTCCCAAACGCGCCGATGTGCGATTACCGCCAAATTCAGGCCATCCGAGTCACATCGCTACAAAGCAAAGTTAGTTTCGCTAGGTGAAGTTGATCGATGTTTTTTGTCCATCTTCGACGTGACAACGGGCACCGACGAGCAGGTCGCCTTCACCATGCCCGCGCACGCATGCACGTACGAGGCTGATAAACCGCCGAACGGTCAGCCGCAGTGGACCATCATGAATTACAGGGTCATACTAATACCGTCCAGGTAGGCCTGATTTGAAGAACCGTCTCGCGGCCATCCGGGCCTCTGCGAGCGCAAAAAGCTGCTTCATCCGGTCCGAATATTCCTCAGGCCGTCCGCGCGATTCTATCGATAGTGTTCCCCAGACCTTTCCGGCTGGTAGATGACTTCTTTGATCTTGACTTTCAACACGCCCCCGCCTGGTTTCGGCCACTCGATTTCATCTCCCTGCGAAAGCCCCAATAGTGCGCTGCCCACTGGCGCGAGAATCGAAATTTTCGTTCCGCTTGAGTCAATATCCTTGGGATATACGAGCGTCAACTCGAACTCCTCTTGTGAGGATTCGACGCTGAATTTAACCGTTGAATTCATCGTGACTACGGAAGGAGGAACCTCCGTGGGCTCGACCAAATGGGCTCGCGCCAGTTCTGCCTCCAGTTCGCTTTTTCCCACGAAACCGTTTCCCGGTAATGACTCGATGAGGTCGTATATTCTGTTTGCATCAACAGACGAGATGATTATCTTTGGCCTGGTATTCATTTGTCCCTCACTGATTGATTCGGTGGGCAAGATGCATTCAAAGCGTGATTATGCGCTAATGCCCGAATAATTAAACTAAACCCTGGACTGCGAATCGACTCCAGCGTGAAAGGTGGATGGAACAGTGCAGAAAAGCCGCAACCACTGTGCTCATGGTTGCGTCCATGTCGTGTTTGGCGCGCGCCGGAAGCAAAACGGCCACCCCGGAGGATGGCCTAAGTGCTTGAATCTGATGGTGCCGCTGGGCGGAATCGAACTGCCGACCTTCGCATTACGAATGCGCTGCTCTACCAGCTGAGCTACAGCGGCGACTAAGCGGCGCATTATAATTTGAAGAACGAAGTCGAGCAAGCTTTCCGGATAACATCTCTGTCATTCGCGAATACGGGATGAAAGCGGCTCCCGTTCGCCTGGTCGTGAAATTGTTGGCAGTTCGGGGCGCTTGCCCTATCCGTTCATTCGGCCAAACATGCCATCGGTCGTCATCCGGTTCCAAATTCCGGCGTTATTCATTAAATTCGCGAGCGTTTTCTGATATTCGAGGAATTTGCCGGTGTCGAGTCTTTTGCCTGGAATCCGTCCACAACCGATTTCTACCGGGAATATTTCCCGGGGGTTTCTTGCTGCGATCGTTTGTTCCGTCGGTTTGCACGTCGCCGTGTTGGGGGTGTCGCTGTCGCCGGGGCGGATTTTGGGGCAGAGCAGCTCTTCCGAACTCGTGAATGCCTTTTTGGCGCCTGCGCATGCCGATTCTTCCTCGAAAGACCGCATATCCCGGCCTGCGCGGCATTCGCGGCCGGACAGTCGGCGGCCTTCCGCGCAAAGAACAGTTCCCGACACGGCTGCCGCGACGGTGTCTCCGGTAGCCGAAACTTCCGAAAGCATGGCGGGATCTTCGTTCGGCGATGACGTGCCGGGCAGCGGAAATGCTTTTGCGTGGCTTTTGAACGAATACCATGAGTGCGCCGAGCTTACCCAAGGGCCGCAGCCGCTCGAACCCATAGAGCTTTCCTATCCGGTATTGGCAACCGGGGAAGAGGCGCCCTCGGGTGCGATGCGGTTGCGGCTGCTGATTGCGGAGGATGGCACGGTGGACCGCGTGCTTGTCGAATCCTCCGAATTGCCGCAGGCGTTTCAGGATGAGGCGATCATGCGTTTTTCCCTGGCCCGGTTTGATCCGGGGAGAATCCAGGACGCGGCGGTCAAAAGCCAACTAGTGATCGAGGTGACGGCGCAGCCGGGCGAGTGAGCCGGGGCCGGCTTTCTATCGCCTTCGGCTATCCAGGTTCGGTGTCTTGCAGCTCTTTCGGAAGAGCGAAAATGACGTGTTCTTCCACGCCTT
>JAVBSG010000214.1:0-16318 GCA_031547245.1 Propionivibrio sp. | reverse complement strand
GATGCCGCCATGCTGACCAGCCTGCGCACCGGCACATTGGCCATTTCGGCCAACAGCCAGGGCGCTGCGGCGTCGCTGGTGCCGGAAATCGCAGCGTTGGGCTTGCCCTTCCTGTTTACGCAAAGCACGGAAGCCGTCAAGCTTCTGAGCGGCAAGATCGGCGACCACCTTACTTCCCGCTTCGACTCGGTCGGTCTGATCCCCATCGGCTGGTGGGATAACGGCATCCGCCACACCACCAACAGCAAGCGCTCCCTCAACACGCCCGAAGACATGCGCGGCCTGAAGTTCCGCACGCCGCCCGATCAGATGACCATCGACATCTTCCAGGCGCTGGGGGCCGCCACCACGCAGATTGCGTTTGCCGAAACCTACGTGGCCTTGCAGCAGAAGGTGGTCGACGGGCAGGAGAATCCCTTGTCGAACATCCACAGCTCGAAACTCTTCGAGGTCAATCCCTTCATCAGCCTGACGGCCCATAAATGGGAAAGCACGCCGGTCCTGATGTCAAAGATGGCCTGGAACCGCCTCGACGCAAAATCCAAGGAGATCGTGAAAGAAGCCATGGCCGAAGCCACGGCGCTGCAAATTCAACTCTCCGAGGAAATCAACCAGAAGGTCGCCAAGGAATTCAAGGCCAATTCTGCGCTGACCGTCAATGAGGTCGACATGGCTGCGTTCCGCAAGCAGACCGCGCCGGTTTTCGACAAATGGGCGGAGAAACCCTTCGGCGCCTTCGTCAAGGACCTGCGCACGGCGGTCCTGGGCTGATGACCATGCAGGCCGAACTTCAACATACGGCCAGCGGCCGGTCCGCCATCATTCAACTCCTGAATGGGGTGGACCGGGTCATCGGGATGGTCTGCAAATCGGTCGTCCTGAGTACCGGCGTAGTGCTGCTCCTGTCGATCATCATCGGCGTGATCGCCCGCTACGTCATCCAGGTGGGCGGCGTCGACTGGGCCGAAGAACTGCCCAAGCAGCTTTTCGCCTGGTTCATCATGGCCGGCGTCGTCCTGGCGCTGCAGAGCGGCAACCACATCGCCGTCGACCTGATCCTGCAGTTCCTGCCCTCGCCGGTCAAGCGCCTGCTGATCAGCGCCACCAATCTCATGATTTGCGGCGCCTACATCTACCTGATGTTCACCGCGCTTGAGGTTGCCGGGATCGCTGCGGCGGAACGCAACCCGATGCTGGGAACGCCGAACAGCCTGCCGTTCTACGCACTGGCCTCAGGTTCCCTGCTCACGGCGATCGGCGCCTTGTCCATATCGATCAAGGTATTCCTGCTCGGAGCCGAGGCCAGGCCCCAGGGGAGCGCCGAGGAGAGTGTCGTATGATCACCATCCTGATTGTTACTTTCTTCTGCCTGCTGGCGCTGGCCATTCCGGTGGCGCACGTGCTCGTCATCGCTTCGGGCACGGCCATCCTCGCCTCGCAGGAGTTTCCGGTAATGCTGGTGGCCCAGCAGATGGTCAACCAGACGTTGTCCTTTCCGATGCTGGCGCTGCCCTTCTTCATTCTTTCCGGCAGCCTGATGATGAGCGGCACGCTCGGCGAGAAGCTGATCGGCTTTGCTTCGGAGCTGGTGCAGCGTTTTCGCGGCGGCCTGGGCTCGGTGACGGTGTTGGGAAGCTGCGTATTCGGCGGCGTTTCCGGCTCGGCCGTGGCCGATGCGACGGCCTTGGGCGGCATGCTGATTCCCTGGCAGATCCGCGAAGGCTACCCCGCGGGATTCACCGCTGCCAACAACTCGGCCGCTTCGACGATCGCCATCCTGATCCCGCCGTCGATTCCGTTCATCCTGTATTCGCTGGTATCGAACGTGTCGATCGCCAATCTGTTCATCGCCGGCATTCTGCCGGGGCTGATGCTGACCGCGGGATTCGTCGGCGTCTGCAACGTCTCGGCGCGCCTGCGCGGCTTTCCCATGGCAAAAAATCCTTTCGACGCTGCCAAATGCCGAAAGCTGTTCGTCGAGGCGCTGCCGGCGCTGGTCATGCCGCTGATGATCCTGGTGCTGCTGCGCTTCGGCTTTGCCACGCCGACCGAAGTCTCCGTGATCGCCGTCTTTTACGCCCTGCTCGCCGGGATGTTCATCTACCGCGACATGACGGCCAAGCGCTTCTTCCAGGCGCTACTTGCCGCGGGCGTGGCTACCGGCGTCGTGATGCTGGTCATCATGGGCTCGGCCATCGTCGGCTGGATGATGACCTACGCCCAGGTGCCGCAACTGTTCGCCGAATGGTGCCTGGGCACGCTGAAAGCCCCTTGGCTGATCATCCTGGCCATGATCGTCATCATGCTGATCGCCGGGATGTTCATCGACCTGCCGGCGGCCATCCTGCTGCTGGGGCCGATCTTCGTGCCGCTTGCCGAAGCGGTGCATCTGGATCTCACGCAACTGGGGCTGGTGATGGTCCTGACGCTGGCCATCGGGCTATATACGCCACCGGTCGGCACGACGCTGTTCATCAGCAGCTCGATCGCCCGCGTGTCGATATTGAAAGCGACCAATGAGCTCTGGCCGTTCTATGCCGTTGCACTTGGATCCACACTGTTGTTCGCCTATATACCGGCGCTGACCCTGTAAAGCCTGCTTCCCACAGGTTGCGGCCCGGTTCGCCGGCGATGGACGCGTGAAAATCGCGTTTATCGCCGGTTTTTTTATGGGCTGAAGGTTTGCACGATGCGTACTCCGGCAGCGCCAGACCGAACGCCGCAGGATCGAACCGGCGCGCCAAGTGAAGAACGGCAGCCAATATTTTCACGGCATTCGTGATCCGGTACATGGTAATTTTGTAACAGAGGAATCTCAAACCGGAATGATTGGTCATAGCATAAGCGGATCGCCGGGTCCCGATTAATATCAATAAAGGTTATTTCACCAATATGTCCTATCGGTTTTCCTTGCCATCGCTTCAGTCTACGACTGTCATGCCATGTAAAAACAAAGCGCCGCCCGCTTTATGGCAAAATGACGGAAGTCTTGGAGAGGGATATGCTTGCCAGTCGGACCCACAGGAGATCAATCGAGGTGCTGTCACTGCCCAAAGCCATTCTTGACCGCATCTATAGAATCGCCGCCCCCAGATGGGTTTACAACCCAACCATGCTGGCCGTGCGCAATGGTTTCCTGTTAACCCTGCCGCTCGTCATGGCGGCGTGCATCGCTCTGCTGCTCAACAATCTGCCGATCGCCGCCTACCAGGAACTCATGGCTGCCATCTTCGGTCCCGGCTGGAAGGATTTCGGCGCAAAGATATGGCAAGGCACTTTCGGCATCATTGCCTTGCCGATGCTCTACGGCATCAGCCAGCATCTGGTCACCCGGCACAATCAGGAACTGCCGGTTTACCCGATCAGCCCGATCATCGCCGCGCTGGTGGCCTTCTCGTCCTTCGTTGTCACGCTGCCGACACTCGACAACGACTGGCTGCCGGTCATATGGACCGGTTCCAGCGGGCTTTTCGTGGCCATCGTCATCGCCATATGCTCCACCCATCTTTTCGTCCGGCTGGCGAGCAAGCCCCGCTTACGCATCGAGCTGCACGCCGAAGGGTCCGACATGGCGATCCCGCAGGCTCTGGCCTGCCTTTTGCCCGCCATCATCACCATTCTGTTTTTCACGGCATGCCACTTCATCATCCTGGCATCGACGGCGAGCAGCATCCACCAGCTCGTTCACGACATGGTGCTCTACCCCTTCTCCCTCTTCAAGGACACGCTGGGAACGAGCACCGCCTACGTCTTCATCTGCCAGGCGTTCTGGTTCATCGGCATCCACGGCGCCAACGTGCTCGATCCGGTCACGCATGAGTACTATGAAGCGGCGATGCAGATCAATCTCGCGGCCCACCAGCTGGGCCTGCCGATGCCGAACACCATCACCAAGCCGGCGCTTGACGTCTTCGTTTACATGGGCGGGTCCGGATCGTCCATCTGCCTCCTGTTGGCCTTGCTGTTCGCCAGCAAGAACAACGGCAGCCGCAGGCTGGCCCAGCTCTCCATCGCTCCCGGCATTTTCAACATCAACGAACTGCTGCTGTTCGGCCTGCCGGTCATCCTGAACCCGGTTTTCCTGGTCCCCTTCGTCCTGGTGCCCATGATATTGCTGTTCGTCAGCTACTTTGCGATCTCTCTGGGCCTTGTCCCCGGACCGACCGTTCCCGTCGACTGGACGACCCCGCCGATCATCGGCGGCTACGTCGCCACCGGCTCGATCGCCGGCAGCCTGCTGCAGTGCTTCAACATGACGATCGGAACCCTGATCTATCTGCCGTTCGTGCGCGTTTCCGACCGGCTCAAGGAAGAACGGCTGCGCGTTGCCATGAAAGGGCTGCTGGAAGTCGCCTGCGGCAATGCCGTCAGCCCCTCCGGCAAGAAATGCCTGGACCGCGACGACGAGATCGGCGCCCTGGCGCGCGCCCTGGCCAACGATCTACGCGTCTCGCTCGAGAAAAACGACGGACTGTACCTCGAATACCAGCCGCAGATCGACCACATCACGGGTAAGGTCGTCGGCGCCGAAGCGCTGGTGCGTTGGCGGCACCACGCCTACGGCCTGATTCCCGCGCCGATCATGGTGGCCATTTCGGAAGATGGCGATTTCATAAAACCCCTCGGCCTGTGGGTGTTGAACGAGGCCTGCGCCGAACGCAAGCGCTGGCAGGCGAATGGCTTGCCAGACGACTTCGAGGTATCGGTCAACGTTTCGGTCAGCCAGCTCGACGACCCCGACCTGCCGCATAAAATCGCCGACTGCCTGAACAGGCATCAGTTGCTGGCGCCCATGATCGGCGTCGAGGTCACCGAATCCGTCGCCCTCGATCCGGAAGCGCAGCACAATAGCGTATTGCACAAAATACACGAAATCGGCATAGGCATCTCGATCGACGATTTCGGCATGGGGCACAGCTCGCTGCTCTATCTGAAGCATTTCCCCGTCAGCACGCTGAAAATCGACAAGGCGCTTTCCAAGGACGTGGCCACCAGCCGCACCTGCCACGAGATCATCGCCACCATCGTCGACCTGTGCAATGCGCTGGAAGTCCTCATCGTCGTCGAGTTCGTCGAGGACCAGGAACAGATCGACCTCCTGCGCAAACTGGGCTGTTATATCTTCCAGGGATATTTCTTCAGCAAGCCGCTCTCCGGGGAAGCGGCGCTTTCCTACTCGCTGCTCAAGAACGCCGAAGCCGAAGCGCAAACGGCGGCAGAAAAGAACCGCCCGGCATGAAGCGCCGGCTCTCCGGATACCTGCTTGCGGCAGGCTGTTCAGGGTGCCTGTGCATGGCGGGCGTCTGCCTTGCCGCTGAAAAACTGCCCCCCGCCTCTGCCGACACTCCGTTGCCCGAGGAACCGCAGGACATTCCGACGCCGCTTCTGGACGGCTCCGAAATCAAGGGCAATTTGTTCTATTTCCAGCGGGATCGCGAACGCTACGACGTTGACACCCGGCAGTTCAGAAAGAACCTCCATCACAGCACCGTCCAGGCCAGCGTCGAATTCAACTCCGGCTTCATCGCCAAATCGGTGGGATTCGACTTCGGCGTTTTCGGCACCAAGGATGTCGAAAACAGCGGCGCTCCCGATCACGAAATCAGTTTTTTCCCATGGGACAATCCCTGGTCGCCCGACTGGTTGAAGACCGACAGCAGAAGCGGCCTCTCGATCTACAAAGCGCACCTGAAATTCAAGCACGACGAAAGCTGGGCCAAGGCAGGCTATTTCCAGCCCTCCGGCCCCGGCGTCCTCGGGGTCAACTGGTCGCTGATGCCGGGCACCTACACCGGCGCCGAAGCGGGCAGCACCGTCGGCCCGGTCACCTTCGCCGCCGCCTGGGCCAACCGCTACAAAGCCCCATGGTTCCGGGAAAGCTACAGCTTTCGCCAGAACGACGGCACGACGGACGTCGCCTACCTCTGGTCGCTCGGCGCGCGCTATGCGGCCACGCCGGAGTTTACGGCGGAACTCGCCTATGGGGAATCGGCGCATTACCTGAAGAACGCCCACCTCAAGATCAAGTACAACCGCAACATCGACGGCAAGCATCCGCTCTACCTGACCTACCAGCTCTATGCCATGGGCGACAGCAACGACGGCGCATCGGTCAACAACAACTTTGCCGGCACGGCCTACCAGCACTTCGTCGCCGCCAATTATTCGCCGGCCCCGTGGGCGCTGAAAGCCGAATTCCTGCATACCCGCGCGCCCGCAAACCGCGAAGAGAACGTCGGCTATTTCGCCTACCGCCTGATCAGCAGGTACGGCGGCGCCAACGGCGCCTACGAACCCTGGTGGGACAACCGGTCCGACTGGGACCACGACAGGGAATCGGCGGTATTCCTGCGCATCGCGCGCACGCTGGACGACCTGACCGGCATCCCCGGCTGGACGGCCGCCGTCTCGAAAGCCTATGGCTGGGGCGGCAAGGCTTACGGTTTCAAAGAGACATTGAGGGAAAGCGCCTACGCGCTCGACTTGGGCTACAAGTTCCCCGACGGGAAATTCAAGGACGCCAGCATCAACCTGCATTACACGCATTACAACAACAAAACCGACCTGCCGAGCTGGGTCGGGTTCAAGAACGCCTTTCAGGATGAGCGCGACGTGAAATTCATCGTCATCCTGCCGTGGACGCTGTAACCTTTCGCGTAAATCGAACCAGCGCTTTGCGATTGTTGCGTATCGAGGCGCAGCGGCAGGAACAAGACGAGAGGAAGTGCTTTGCCCGAGCAAGAGCTAACCAGCGGCTTCATGGTCATCCACGGCAACCAGCCCGAGTTGCTGCGGCAGTTGCTGGTGCACTGGTTCAGGGAATACCCCCTCGGCCCGCTCGAGGACGAAACCATCCTGGTGCAAAGCAACGGCATCGCCCAGTGGATCAAACTGGCGCTGGCCGCCGATGCGGACGGCGGCGGATGCGGCATTGCCGCGTCGCTCGACATGCTCCTGCCCTCGCGTTTCGTCTGGCAGGCCTACCGCGCGGTGCTGGGGCAGGATAGCGTTCCCGACGCCTCTCCCTTCGACAAGTCTTTCCTCGTCTGGCGGCTGATGCGCCTGCTGCCAGATCTCGCCGGCCGCGCGGGCTACGAGCCGCTGACACGCTTCCTGGAGGCCGATGGCGACCTGAGGAAGCGCTACCAGCTGGCCGACCGCATCGCCGACCTGTTCGACCAGTACCAGGTGTACCGCGCAGACTGGCTCGATGCCTGGGCGCAGGGCAGGAACGTGCTGACCGACGCGCGCGGGGCGATGCAGCCGATCGAAGAAGCCGAGCTATGGCAGCCGATGCTCTGGCGCGCCCTGCTCGACGATGTCGGGCCGGCCGCCCCGAGCGGACGCGCCGCCGTGCACCAACGTTTCCTGGCTGCTACCGCCGAGTTGCGCGAGCGCCCTCCCCGCCTGCCCCGGCGCGTTTCCGTATTCGGCCTCTCGTCGCTGCCGCGCCAGTCGCTGGAAGTGCTGCTGGCCATTTCGCGCTTTTCCCAGGTGATCCTGTGCGTGCACAACCCCTGCGGGCACTACTGGTCCGACCTGCTGTCGGAAAGGGACCGCCTGCGCCGCCGCTCCGGCCGCCACGCGCGCAAGGCGGGCATGCCGGAAACGATCGAGGCCGAGGCGCTGCACCTGCACGCCCACCCGCTCCTCGCCTCGTGGGGCAAACAGGGCCGGGACTATATCGCGCTCCTGGACGAACTGGACGAACCCGAGAAATATCGCGGGCAGTTCGAACGGATGGGCGAGCGGATCGACCTCTTCCAGTCGCCGGGCGAATCCTGCCTGCTCAACCAGTTGCAGGACGACATCCTGCAACTCAAGCCGCTGCAGGAAACCCTTGCGGCTTGGCCGGCCGTCGACCCGGCGCGCGACCGTTCGATCCGCTTCCACGTCGCCCACAGCCCCCAGCGCGAAGTCGAAATCCTCCACGACCAACTGCTGGCCGCTTTCGACGCCGATCCGACGCTACGCCCGCGCGATGTGATCGTCATGGTCCCGGACATCGACAAATACGCGCCGCATATCGAGGCCGTGTTCGGCCAGATCGACCGCTCGGACGAGCGCTACATGCCGTTCTCGATCGCCGACCAGGCCAAGCGGCATCAGGCGCCGCTCGCCTTCGCCCTGGAATTTCTGCTGGGAGCGCCGGAATCCCGCCTCGGCGTCGGCGACCTGCTCGACCTGCTCGACGTTCCGGCCGTCCGCCAGCGTTTCGGCATCGATGCAGACGACTTGCCGCTGCTGCATCGCTGGATCGACCAGACGCACATCCGCTGGGGCCTCAACGCGCGGCACCGCGAACGCTTCGTCGGCCCCTCCCAGGAGCAGAACACCTGGATACACGGCTTGAAGCAGATGCTGCTCGGCTACGCGGTCGGCGGCGACCCGACGGGGCGCGAAGACCGCAGCTGGCAGGGCATCGAGCCGTACAGCGAAGTCTCCGGCCTGGAAGCCGCCCTGGCCGGGCCGCTGGCTCGCCTGCTCATGCAGCTGGAAACGCTCGCCGACACGCTGGCTACGCCGATGCCGGCGGCGGAATGGAACGAGCGCCTGCAAGCCCTTCTGCGGGATTTTTTCCAAAGCGGCTCGGCGGAGGACAGCCTGCTGCTCCTGCACCTGCAGTCGACCCTGCAAACCTGGGCGGAGGCCTGCCGGGCCGTCGGGCTGACCGAGGCCATTCCGCTGGCCGTCGTCCGCGAGCACTGGCTCGCGCAGATCGACCAGGGGAGCCTGGGGCAGCGCTTCATGGCCGGCAGGCTGACCTTCGCCACCCTGATGCCGATGCGCGCCATTCCGTTCCGGATGCTCTGCCTGCTCGGCATGAACGACGGCGAATTCCCGCGCTCGCGCCCGCCGGTCGATTTCGACCTGATGGCCCGCGCCGTCCGCCCGGGCGACCGCTCGCGGCGCGAAGACGACCGCTACCTGTTCCTCGAAGCGCTGCTGTCCGCGCGCGAGAAGCTGCACATCAGTTGGGTCGGCCGCAGCATTCACGACAACTCCGGCCGCCCCCCCTCCGTGCTGGTCAGCCAGTTGCGCGACCACATCGCCGCCGGCTGGCGGCGCGGCAAAAGCAGTTCCCCAGGGGGCGAGGAACTGCTGATGGCGCTGACGGTGGAACACCCGCTGCAAGCGTTCAGCCGCGAGTATCTCGGCAACGATCCAGCGTCCTCGCCGCTGTTCACCTATGCCCGCGAATGGGAGCGCGGCGAAGCGGCCGATTCCGCCGGCCGCGGTCCGGAACAGGCGCTGCCGCCCCCGGTTATCGACGCCCCGCTCGCGCTGGGGCAGCTGGCCGGTTTTCTCAAGGACCCGGTCAGGGCCTTTTTCCGGGAGCGGCTCGGCGTCCGCTACGAAACGGAGGACGCCTCCGGCGAGGACCACGAGCCCTTCGCCCTGGACGGGCTGACGCAGTGGGCCTTGCAGGATCAACTGATCCACGCGCGGCTCGATGCGCTCCTGCACGGCCAGCCGGGGGAAGACGCCGTCGAACGGCAGATGGCGCGCATCCGCCGCCGCGGCGAACTGCCGTTCGGCGCGCTGGCCGGCCTGACGGAAAAAACGCTCGCCGAACCGCTCGACGCGATGTTCGCCCTCTACGGAGAAGCTCGCACGGGTTGGCCGGAGCCGCTCGACGATCAGCCGATAGACGCCGTGTTGCACACGGCCGGTGGCCATGCCATTGCCGTGCAGGGTCTGCTCACGCAGCGTTACGGTTCCGGCAGCGGCCGCTGCCGCATCGAAATCAGTTCGAGCAACCTCCTGGACGGGCAAAAATACCGCCGCGACAGGCTGTTCGCCGCCTGGGTGATGCACCTGGCCGGGCATCTGGACGGCCGGCCGATGACGACGCTGCTGATCGGCAAGAACGGGCTGGCGCGGATCGCGCCGCTCGATGCGGATGAGGCGCGGCGGCATTTGGCAAAGATTGCCGAGGCCTACGTCGACGGGCTCCGCAGCCCGCTGCAGCTCTCGCCGCGAACCGGCTTCGCCTGGCTCGAACGAGGCGGCATCCCCGCCACGGGGCCTCTCGCCGAATGCCGCCAGGAAGCCGTCGTCGCGGCGCGGCGCGCATACGAAGGAGACGATTACGCCAACGCCGGCGAGCTTGGCCATAATCCCTACCTGCAACGCGCCTACCCGTCTTTCGGACACCTCTGGTCGAACGGCCGTTTCGCAGAGCTGTGCAGCGACCTGCTCGGCCCGTTGATGCATTACGTCAAGAGTTCCGAAGACACGTCCAAAGGCGAACGCCAGCCATGAGCCCGAATATCGCTCCGCTCAACCCGTTGACGCTTCCCCTGACCGGCAGCCAGCTGATCGAAGCCAGCGCCGGCACCGGCAAGACCTTCACCATCGCCATGCTCTACGTCCGGCTGGTTCTGGGGCATCAGGGCGAGTCCGCCTTCGGCGGCGGTCTGCTGACGCCGCCGGAAATCCTCGTGGTGACTTTCACCGAAGCGGCGACCGAGGAACTGCGCGACCGCATCCGCGCCCGCCTCGCCGAAGCCACCGGCTACTTCCGCGCCGATCCGGACGATCTCCCGGCGCCGTATGGGTTCGATCTGCTGCACGAACTGCGCGCCGGCTACCCGCCTGCGGAATGGCCGGCCTGCGCGCGGCGGTTGGAAGAAGCCGCCGAATGGATGGACGAAGCGGCCGTTTCGACCATCCACGGCTGGTGCAACCGCATGCTGCGCGAACACGCCTTCGACAGCCAGAGCCTGTTCACCCAGCATCTGGAAACCGACCAGAGCGAGCTGCTGGCGGAAGTCGCGCGGGACTATTGGCGCATCTTCTTCTATCCGATGACGCCGGAGGAAATCGCCGGAATCGTCGCCCGCTGGCGCAGCCCGGCCGAACTCGAAAGGGCCGTGCTGCCCCTGCTGGAACACACCGGGCAGTTGCCCGATCCCGCCGGCCAGCCCTCGTCCATCCTCCGCGAGAGCGCGCAGGCAAGGCAGACCGCGCTCGCTCGGCTCAAGCGCCCGTGGGCGGAATGGGCCGGCGAACTGCTGGCGCTGTTAGGCGAAGCCATACGGGATAAACGCGTCGACGGCCGCAAACTGCGGCAGGGCTCCTGCGAAACGTGGTGCGAAGCCCTCCGTTCCTGGGCCACGACGGACAGCGAAAACCCCGGCCTCACCGACGCCGCGTGGAGGCGCCTGACCAGAGAGGGCATCGCCGAAGCCTGGAAAGCCGGCGAGCCCCCGCCCGATCATCCGGCCTTCGCCGCCATCGAGACGCTGCGCGACGGCCTTACCGCCCTGCCCGACCCCGCCGCCGACCTGCTCAGCCACGCCGCCCGCTGGATCGCCCGCGAATTCGACAGGGCGCGGAAACACCGGGCGCAGATCGGCTTCGACGATCTTCTGACCGGCCTGGAGTCGGCTCTCGACGGACCGCAGGGCGAACGGCTTGCCGACACCATCCGCCGCCAGTTCCCGGTAGCGCTGATCGACGAGTTCCAGGATACCGATCCGATCCAGTACCGGATTTTCGAGCGCGTCTACGAGGTATCCCAAAACCGCCGGGACAGCGCGCTCATCCTGATCGGCGATCCCAAGCAGGCCATCTACGCCTTCCGCGGCGCAGACATCTACACCTACCTGAAAGCCCGCAGCGCCGTCGCCGGCCGCATCCACACGCTGGACACCAACTACCGCTCGACGCGGGCGATGGTGGCCGCCGTCAACCACTGCTTTGCGCAGGCCGAGCAGCGGGAAGGCGGCAACGGCGCGTTCGGTTTCCGCCACGGCGAGGACAATCCGGTGCCTTTCCATCCCGTCGAGGCGCACGGCCGTTCGTTCCATTTCCAGGTCGATGGGGAAACATTGCCGGCCATGACGCTGGCGGTACTCGCCGGCGAAGGCGAAATCGCCAAGACGGCCTACATTGCCCGGATGGCCGAAATCTGCGCGACCCGGATCGTCGCCTGGCTCAATCGCGGCAACGCCGGACGCGCCGGTTTCGCCGGCCCGGCGGGTGAGTTCAAACCATTCTGTCCGGGAGATGCGGCCATCCTGGTCAACAACGGCAACGAGGCCGCCCATATCCGCCAGGCCCTGTCCCGCCGGGGCGTGCGCTCGGTTTACCTGTCGGACAGGGATTCGGTCTACGACACGCATGCGGCTACCGAGATCCGCCACTGGCTGGCGGCCTGCGCGGAGCCGGACAACGAGCGCCTGCTGCGCGCCGCGCTGTCGACGGTCTCGCTCGGCCTTTCCTTCGCCGAACTCGACGCGCTCGGCCGCGACGAGGATGCCTGGGAAGCCCGCGTGGTCCAGTTCAAGGGCTACCGCGACATCTGGCGCAGGCAGGGCGTGCTGCCCATGCTGCGGCGCATCCTCGCCGACTTCGGCAGCAGCGAACGGCTGCTCGGGCTTGAGGCCGACGCCTACGGCCAGAGCGGCGAGCGCATCCTCACCGACCTCCTGCACCTCGCCGAACTGCTCCAGCAGGCGAGCTTCACCCTCGAAGGCGAACACGCCCTGATCCGTTTTCTTGGCGAACAGATCGACACGCCGCAAGGAGACTCGGCGGAACGAAGGCTGCGGCTGGAAAGCGACGGCGATCTGGTGAAGGTCGTCACCATCCACAAATCCAAGGGGCTCGAATATCCGCTCGTTTTCCTGCCCTTCATCAGCGCCGCGCGGATAACCAAGGAAGGCGACCTGCCGCTGAAGTGGCACGACGAGCGGGGCGAACCGAGAATCGCCCTGAAGGCCGATCCGGAGACGCTGCGGCGCGCCGACGCGGAGCGTCTCGGCGAGGATCTGCGCAAGCTGTACGTGGCCTTCACCCGCGCCGGCTACGCGACCTGGATCGGGCTCGCGCCCGTCAAGAACAGCGATCCCGGCGCCATCGGCCATCTTTTCGGTCTGGCCGGCCTGGACGCCGGCCAATACGTCGAGGCCGTCCGGTCTTTTGCCGATGGCAACGCCGCCCTGGCGGTCACCGACGACCTCCCGGAAAACGCCGAGCGTTTCGAAACGCCCGCCCGGACCGGCAGAACCGGCACGGCCTGCCGCCCGACCCGGCCGGCGCGGGAGAACTGGCGGATCGGCAGTTATTCCGCGCTGCCCGTCGAAGGGCATGCCGCTGCCGCCGCCGGGGAATCGGAAGATTCGCCGCAGGCGGAGAATCTCTCCGAAGGACGGCACGAACTCTCGCAACCCGCACTCGCCGAGCGCCGCCCCACAGGGCCGATGCACCGCTTTGCCAAAGGCCCCGAAGCCGGCACCTTCCTGCACGACCTGATGCAATGGGTGGCGGAAAGCGGGTTTCGGACGGTGCACGACGATCCGGCCGCCTTGCGCGACACGATTGCCCGCCGCTGCAATGTGCGGCGCTGGGAGCCGTGGGCCGAGCCGCTGTTCCGCTGGGTAAAGAGCCTGCTCGCCACTCCGCTGCCGCTGGGGCCGGAGCCCGGCAACACGCTCCGGCTTGCCGATCTGCATGCCGCCAAAGCCGAAATGGAATTCTGGTTCGAGGCCCGCCAGGTCGACCTTGCCCGCCTCGACGCGGCGGTGGTCGAGCACACCCTGGAGCGGCGCCCGCGCCCGCGCCTCTTGCCGGAAACTCTCAACGGCATGCTCAAGGGTTTCATGGATCTCGTTTTCGAGCACGGCGGCCGCTACTACGTGGCCGACTACAAGTCCAACTGGCTCGGGCCGGCCGACGAGGACTACACGGCGGCGGCCATGGATGAAGCCATCCGCGCCCACCGCTACGATCTCCAGTATGCCATTTACCTTTTCGCCCTGCACCGGCTGCTCAAATCGCGCCTGCCCGGCTACGACTACGACCGGCACGTCGGCGGAGCGGCCTACCTGTTCGTGCGCGGCATCGCCTCGGCAACGGCGGGCGTGCATTTCGAGCGCCCACCGAAGGCGCTGATGGACATCCTCGACGGCATCTTCGCCGGCAGAACCGAAGGAGGCGGGACATGAACGCCGCGATGGCCGATCCGCTGGAAATGTTCGACCTGCTGGAACGCTGGGCGGCGCGCGGCTGGGTGCGCGAAATCGATCTGGCGCTGGTCCGCTTCCTGCGCCGCGAAGTGCCGGACATGGCCCCGCCGCTGATGCTAGCCGCCGCGCTGGTGAGCCATCAACTGGGGCGCGGCCACGTCTGCCTCGACCTCGAGGCGACGCTGGCCGACAGTTACACGGCGCTGTCGCTGCCGCCGGAACAGGACGGCGCGCCCGATGACGAACCGCTGCCGCAGCCCCGCGACCTGCTGGCCGGCTGGACGCTGGAAGGCTGGCTGGAGCGTCTGGCCCATCCGGCAATCGTCGGCAACGGCGACGGGCCGACCCCGCTGGTCATCACGGAACATCGTCTGTATCTCTACCGCTACTGGCGCTACGAACGCGACGTGGAAGCGGCAATCGAACGGCGGCTCGCCGAAAGCGAAAGGATCGGCGGGCAACTGCCCGGCGAACGATTCGGGGAAATGCTGGACGCGCTTTTCCCGCCCAATGAGGCCGCCGGACGGACCGACTGGCAGAAGATCGCCTGCGCGCTCGCGGCCCGCAGCGCCTTTTCCATCGTCACCGGCGGACCGGGCACCGGCAAAACCACCGCGGTGGTGCGCCTCCTGGCGCTGCTGCAGTCGATCGCGCTGGCGCAGGACGACGCCCTGCCGCTGCGCATCCGGCTCGCGGCGCCCACCGGCAAGGCCGCCGCCCGCTTGAAGGACGCCATCGCCGGCGCTGTCGGCCGGCTGCCCGCCTTCGTGCAGGAAAACGCCGCGCTGAAGGCGGCCATCCCGACCGAGGTGAGCACGGTCCACCGCCTGCTGGGCGCGAGCCCGGATTCCCGCCGGTTCCGCCACCACGCGGGCAACCCCTTGCCCGTGGATGTCCTGGTGGTCGACGAAGGCTCGATGGTCGACCTGGAGACGATGGCCGCCATGCTGCTCGCCCTGCCCGATTCGGCACGCCTGGTCCTGCTGGGCGACAAGGATCAGCTGGCCTCGGTGGAAGCCGGCTCCGTCCTCGGCGAACTCTGCCGCCGGGCGGATGCAGGACACTTCACGCCGCAGACGGCGGACTGGGTCCGCGCCGCGACCGGGGAAACGGTGGACCCGGCCTTGCAGGACCCGGAGGGCCGCCCGCTCGACCAGCACATCGTGATGCTGCGCGAGAGCCGGCGCTTCGACGCCGCCAGCGGCATCGGCCAGTTGGCGGCGGCGGTCAACGCCGGCGACACCGCCCGCATCGCCCAAATCCGGAGCGAAGGCCACGCTGACCTGCCGCACTGCGACCTCGCCGGCCTGGACGATCCCCGGCTGGAATCGCTGCTGCTCGGCTCGGCCGGCCAGGAAACGGCACCGCCGGGATTCGCGGGCTACCTTGCCGTCGTCGGCAAAAACCGGCCGGCGCTCGAAGCCGGCAGGCCGGCCTTCGATGCCTGGGCCTCAATGGTGCTGAAAGCGCATGGCCGCTTCCAGCTGCTCTGCGTGCTGCGCAAGGGTCCCTTCGGCGTTTCCGGCATGAACCTGCGCATCGAGGATTGCCTGCGGAAAAACGGACTCATCCGGCCCGCCGGCATGTGGTACGAAGGCCGCCCGGTGCTGGTAACGCGCAACGACTACGCGCTGGGGCTGATGAACGGCGACATCGGCATCACGCTCGGCTTCCCGTCGCGCAACAAGGCCACCGGCCAGCCCGAATGGACGCTGCGCGTCGCTTTCCCGGCGAGCGACGGCTCGGGAACGGTGCACTGGGTCCTGCCAAGCCGCCTGCAATCGGCCGAGACCGTCTTCGCCATGACGGTCCATAAATCGCAGGGCTCGGAATTCGACCACTGCGCGCTGCTGCTGCCACCGGAACACAACCCGGTGCTGACGCGCGAACTGCTCTATACCGGTATCACCAGGGGCAAGCGCTGGTTCACGCTGATCAGCGCCTGCAACCGGCGGATCGTAGACGAAGCGGCCTCGACCGCGATTCAGCGTTCGGGGGGGCTGTTCGCTTGAGGCCGACCGGCTCTTGAAAACTGCTTGTCGATTGACGCCTTGGGGTTGGCTGCCAACGTTCCCACAGCTGCTTTTCGAGCGGGTTTGCGGTGGACTTCACTGTCCACCGACACAAAAGGTGGCACGGGGCACAAGCCTTGCCAATCGCACTTTCCGCCCGCTGGAAGCAGACCGCAGGTTGGGAGCTGTTATTAGTCATCACTTTTTGTCAAATCATCAAATATCTGTTTCTCGTTCTTAGGTAACGGTCTAATTTTCTCAGCTTGCCTAAATGCGTCTATTGCTTTTTGTCGATTGGATTCTTTCGATTTCTCTGTCTTTGCAGACTTC
>JAVBSG010000054.1:0-51255 GCA_031547245.1 Propionivibrio sp. | reverse complement strand
ACGAAATCGCGCAAGTCGATCGCCGGTTTCAAGATTCGCACCGGGTACCCGATCGGTTGCATGGTGACCTTGCGCGGTCCGAGGATGTTTGAATTTCTTGATCGTCTGGTTTCGGTTGCGCTGCCCCGGGTTCGCGACTTTCGCGGTATCTCCGGGAAAGGGTTCGATGGCCGTGGGAACTACAACATGGGCGTCAAGGAGCAGATCATTTTCCCTGAAATCGAGTATGACAAGATCGATGCGTTGCGTGGTATGAACATCAGTGTTACCACCACCGCCAAGACTGATGAAGAAGCGCGGGCCTTGCTCGCCGCTTTTAAATTCCCGTTCAAGAATTGAGGCGAAAATGGCGAAACTCGCACTGATCAACCGAGAAGAAAAACGGCGCAAGGCGGTCGAAAAGTACGCCGCGAAGCGCGCGGAACTTCTGGCAATCATCGAAGATGTGAACAACCGCTCCGAAGAGGAGCGCTTTGAGGCAAGGCAGAAGTTTCAAGCGCTGCCGCGCAATGCTAGTCCGGTTCGTTTGCGTAACCGTTGCAAGCTCACAGGGCGTCCGCGTGGAGTCTTCCGTAAATTTGGTTTGGGCCGCAGTAAATTGCGCGATTTCGTTATGCGCGGCGAGGTCCCTGGCATGACCAAGGCTAGCTGGTAAGCAGGAGATTACGATATGAGTATGAGCGATCCGATCAGCGATATGCTGACCCGCATCCGTAATGCGCAGATGGCCAACAAACCGGTTGTCGTTATGCCGTCCTCGAAGGTCAAGGTGGCGATTGTCAAGGTGCTGAAGGACGAGGGATTCGTAGAAGATTTCTCGGTGCGCGAGGAGTCCGGCGGCAAGGCGACTCTCGAGGTCGCGCTGAAGTATTACGCAGGGCGTCCGGTCATTGAGCGCATTGACCGCGTTTCGAAGCCCGGCTTGCGGATTTACAAAGGCGCGAACGATATTCCGCGCGTGATGAATGGTCTTGGTGTGGCGATTGTCTCCACTCCCAAGGGGGTAATGACTGATCGCAAGGCCCGCGCCAGCAATGTTGGCGGCGAAGTGCTTTGTGTCGTCGCGTAAGGGGAAACTATGTCCCGTGTTGCAAAAAATCCGGTGGTTTTGCCGCAAGGAGTTGACGTCTCCTTGGATAGCGAAGCTATCACCGTCAAGGGGCCGCTTGGGTCGATCAAGTTTGCGGCCAACCCTTCCGTTTCTGTCGAAAAAGATGGACAGAGTCTGCGTTGCGCGCCTGTCGATGGCATGGTCAATGCGAATGCCATGTCTGGAACCATGCGGGCAATTCTGGCGAATATGGTGACGGGAGTCAGCAAGGGCTTCGAGCGCAAGCTGACGCTGGTCGGCGTTGGCTACCGCGCACAGGCGCAGGGCGACACGCTCAACCTGACGCTGGGTTTCTCTCATCCGGTTGCCTACAAGATGCCGTCGGGTGTCAAATGCGAGACCCCTACTCAAACCGAGATCATCATCAAAGGCGTGGATAAGCAGAAAGTCGGGCAGGTTGCCGCTGAAGTGCGCGCTTATCGTCCGCCGGAGCCTTACAAGGGCAAAGGCGTTCGTTACGCCGATGAGGTGATTGTTCTCAAGGAAACGAAGAAAAAATAAAGGTGCATAAATGATTGACAAGAAACAGGCGCGTTTGCGCAGAGCCCGTAAAACCCGGGCCAAAATTGCCGAACTGAGGTCAGTGCGCTTGTCGGTACACCGCACTAACTGCCATATCTACGCCCAGGTGATTTCCGCGTGCGGATCGCGTGTCTTGGCGTCGGCTTCCTCGCTGGAGCCGAGCATCCGTCAGGAGCATGGCAAAGGTGGGAATGTCGAGGCAGCTGTGGTGATTGGCAAACTGATTGCTGAGCGGGCCATCAAGGCCGGCGTTGAGCAGGTTGCGTTTGATCGCAGTGGCTTTCAGTACCATGGACGCGTGAAAGCGCTGGCAGAAGCCGCGCGAGAAGCCGGTCTTAAATTCTGACCGCTCCGGAAAAGGATTGGAGTAAGCAATGGCAAAACCGCAGGGCAAGAAAAATCAGCAAGCCGAGAAACCGGACGACGGTTTCCGCGAAAAGATGATTTCCATCAACCGCGTCACCAAGGTTGTCAAGGGTGGCCGGATTCTGGGTTTCGCGGCACTTACCGTGGTGGGTGACGGAGACGGCCGTATCGGCATGGGCAAAGGGAAATCGCGTGAGGTTCCCGTCGCCGTGCAGAAGGCCATGGAAGAAGCGCGCCGGAAGTTGTGCAAGATCAGCCTGAAGGATGGCACTTTGCATCACACCGTCGTTGGCCGCCACGGCGCATCCAGCGTCATGATGCAGCCCGCTCCCGAAGGGACGGGAATTATCGCTGGCGGCGCGATGCGTGCCGTATTCGATGTCATGGGCGTGACCAACGTCGTTGCGAAAGCCTACGGGTCGACGAATCCCTATAACATCGTTCGCGCAACGATCAATGGTCTTTTGTCCATGAATACGCCGTCTGAAATCGCTGCCAAGCGTGGGAAGACGATCGAAGAGATTCTGGGGTAAGCAATGGCTGAAAAGAAAGTGAAAGTGACTCTCGTCAAGAGTCTGATCGGCACCAAGCAGTCACACCGGGCAACCGTCCGCGGTCTGGGCTTGCGCCGTTTGAATAGCTCGGCGGAACTGCAGGATACGCCTGCGGTGCGCGGGATGATCAACAAGGTGGCTTACCTTGTGAAATGCGAGGGTTAAGATGAGACTCAACGGTATTCAGCCTGCTGAAGGGGCAAAGAAGGCACGTCGGCGTGTCGGGCGCGGTATCGGCTCGGGTCTGGGCAAGACGGCCGGGCGTGGCCACAAGGGACAGAAATCCCGCGCAGGCGGTTTTCACAAAGTCGGTTTTGAAGGCGGCCAGATGCCGCTGCAACGCCGCTTGCCGAAACGCGGCTTCAACTCCATGACCAATGCCCGCAACGTTGAAGTGCGTTTGTCCGAAATCAATAAGCTGCCCGTCGATGAAATCGATTTGTTGACGCTCGTGCAAGCCAATCTGGTTTCCGCTCACGCTCTATCTGCCAAGGTTGTCTTGTCGGGTGAGATTACACGTAAAGTGATTTTGAAGGGTGTTGGTGCGACGAAGGGTGCCAAAGCGGCCATTGAGGCAGCAGGCGGCAGCGTTGCATAACATTGGCGTGGTGAAGTCTTTTGGCAACTAATTCCGGACAAATTGGCAAGAGCGGCAAGTATGGCGATCTCAAACGTCGCCTGCTGTTCTTGTTGGGGGCGTTGATCGTATATCGCATCGGAGCGCATATTCCGGTGCCCGGTATCGATGCGGCGAGGCTTGCCGAGTTTTTCAACAGCAATCAGGGTGGCATTCTGGGCATGTTCAACATGTTCTCTGGTGGGGCGTTGAAGCGCTTTACCATTTTTGCCCTCGGAATCATGCCGTATATTTCCTCTTCGATCATCATGCAGTTGATGACGCACGCCAGTCCACATCTGGAAGCGCTCAAGAAGGAAGGCGAAGCCGGCAGGCGCAAGATCACGCAATATACGCGGTATGGAACTGTTGTCCTGGCGGTTTTCCAGGGAATCGGCATCGCCATCGGGGTGGAGTCGCAAGGTCTGGTCATCGAGCCGGGCATGTTTTTCCGCCTGGTTACCGTAGTAACGCTGCTGACGGGCACCATGTTCCTCATGTGGCTCGGCGAGCAGATCACGGAACGAGGATTGGGTAACGGGATCTCCATCATCATTTTCTCGGGTATTGCTGCTGGCTTGCCCAATGCTGTTGCTGGAATGGCCGAATTGGTGCGCACCGGCGCCATGCATCCGCTTGCTGCCCTTTTCATCGTTGCACTGGTTTTCGGCGTCACCTACATCGTGGTGCTTGTCGAGCGTGGGCAGCGGAGAATTCTGGTCAACTACGCCAAGCGCCAGGTCGGGAACAAAGTGTATGGCGGGCAAAGCACGCATTTGCCGTTGAAACTGAACATGTCGGGCGTCATCCCGCCGATTTTTGCTTCCTCCATCATTCTGTTTCCGGCTACAATTGCCGGTTGGTTTGGTGCGAACGATTCGATGCGCTGGCTGAAGGATATTGCTTCGGTTCTGTCGCCGGGGCAGCCGATCTACGTGATGTTGTACGCGGCAGCGATTATTTTCTTCTGTTTTTTCTATACCGCATTGGTCTTCAACTCGAAGGAAACAGCGGACAACCTGAAGAAAAGCGGCGCTTTCGTTCCAGGGATTCGTCCGGGGGAACAGACCGCGCGTTATATCGACAAGATTCTCATGCGTCTGACTTTGGTGGGGGCGCTGTATATCACCATAGTGTGTTTGGTACCAGAGTTTTTGATTCTCAAATGGAACGTACCATTCTATTTTGGCGGAACTTCATTGCTGATTATCGTTGTCGTGACAATGGATTTTATGAGCCAAGTGCAGGCGTATGCGATGTCGCACCAATATGAAGGGCTCCTGAAGAAAGCGAATTTCAAGGGGGCCGGGATCACGGCAAAGTAGAATGGCCAAAGAAGATTTAATCGAGATGCAAGGGGAGGTCATTGAGAACCTTCCCAATGCAACGTTCAGGGTTAAGCTGGAAAACGGACATATCGTTCACGGATTTATTTCCGGAAAAATGCGAATGCACTATATTCGGATATTGCCGGGCGACAAGGTGACTGTTCAGCTTACCCCCTATGATTTGACAAGGGCGCGGATCGTTTTTCGCGCAAAGTAAGAATTCTCTACGTAGTGGCTGTAAATTGACAAATGGCTGGCTGCGCCTGCTGTCATACAATTAGGAGTTAAATATGAAAGTGCTGGCATCTGTTAAGCGCATCTGCCGCAAATGCAAAATCATACGGCGCCACGGCATTGTCCGCGTGATCTGTACGGATCCGCGTCACAAGCAGCGTCAAGGCTGATCGCAGAAATTCACTGAATAATCTGACGATCGATGTTTAATCTGTTTCGCATAATTGGGGTGAATTGATGGCCCGCATCGCAGGGGTAAATATACCCAACCACCAGCATACCGAGATCGCTTTGACGGCGATTTATGGTATTGGTCGCAGCCGTGCACAAAAGATTTGTGATGCTGCTGGAGTTCAACGCTCAACGAAAGTGAAGGATCTGACGGAAGCGGAAATGGAACGCTTGCGTGATCATGTCGGTAAATTTACCGTCGAAGGCGATCTGCGCCGTGAAGTCACGATGAGTGTCAAGCGCCTGATGGATCTTGGCTGCTATCGCGGCTTACGCCACCGTAAAGGTCTGCCATGCCGTGGCCAGCGGACGCGCACCAACGCGCGCACACGCAAGGGGCCGCGCAAGGCCATCGCCGGCAAGAAATAACTAAGGACTGATCATGGCCAAAACAGCAACAAAGGTTCGTAAGAAAGTCAAAAAGAATGTGGCGGAAGGAATTGCCAACATTCATGCGTCTTTCAACAACACCATCCTCACCATAACGGATCGCCAGGGCAATGCTTTGTCGTGGGCGACCTCCGGTGGCGCAGGCTTCAAAGGGTCGCGCAAGAGCACGCCGTTCGCCGCACAGGTGGCAGCGGAAGCTGCTGGCAAGGCCGCGATCGAATGCGGCGTGAAAAACCTGGAAGTGCGCATCAAGGGGCCAGGCCCCGGCCGCGAGTCTTCCGTTCGCGCGTTGAATGCCCTCGGAATGAAAATAACCTCGATTACCGATGTGACCCCGATTCCTCACAACGGTTGCCGTCCGCCGAAAAAGCGCCGGATTTAAGGAGAAAGACAAGTGGCTCGTAATCTCGATCCGAAATGCCGTCAGTGCCGCCGCGAAGGCGAGAAACTGTTTCTCAAGGGAGAAAAGTGCTTCTCCAACAAGTGCGCCATTGAGCGGCGTTCCTATGCGCCGGGCCAGCACGGACAGAAGTCCGGCCAGCGCTTGTCGGACTATGGCGTGCATCTTCGCGAGAAACAAAAGATCCGTCGCATCTACGGTGTCCTGGAAGGGCAGTTCCGCAAGGTTTACAAAGAGGCCGAGCGCCGCAAGGGCGTGACTGGCGAAAATCTTCTCCAGTTGCTCGAGTCTCGTCTCGACACCGTGGCTTATCGTATGGGTTTTGCCATCTCGCGTGCCGAATCGCGTCAGGTCGTGCGCCATAATGGCATCCTGGTCAATGGCCGCCGCGTGAATATTCCTTCATACCACGTTCGCCCTGGCGATGTCGTCGAAGTGGTGGCGAAGGCCAAGGGACAATTGCGCATCAAGGCTGCCCTGGAGGCCGCTGAATCGCGAGGGTTCCCGGAGTGGGTTGAAGTCAATGTGAAGGAAGCCAAGGGAACGTATAAGGCGCGCCCGGAGCGTAGTGAGCTGTCTGCGACGATCAATGAAGGCCTCGTGATCGAACTTTATTCGAAGTGATCGCAGGGCGCTTGACTGAAACCAGGCAAAGGACAAGATATGAATAGCAGTGGACTATTAAAACCGCGCATCATCGATGTACAGAGTTTGTCGCCTGTGCACGCCAGAGTTGTCATGGAACCGTTTGAACGCGGTTACGGGCATACCTTGGGCAATGCTTTGCGCCGAATCCTGCTCTCTTCCATGCCCGGGTACGCCGCAACGGAAGTGGGCATCGAAGGTGTTCTGCACGAGTACTCGGCAATCGATGGCGTTCAGGAAGATGTTGTCGATATCCTTCTGAATTTGAAGGGCATCGTATTTAAGCTGCATAACCGCGACAAGGTGCTTCTGCAACTGAGCAAAGAAGGGGAAGGCGTGGTCCGCGCGGGCGATATTGCCGTCTCCCACGATGTTGAGATCATCAATCCCGAGCATGTCATTGCGCATCTCGCGCCGGGCGGAAAACTGGCTTTGGAGCTGAAGGTTGAGAAAAACCGGGGCTATATGCCGGGTAATCTCCGTCAACTCATCGATGGCGGAAAGAGCATCGGCAAGCTGGTTCTGGATGCTTCGTTCAGCCCGGTTCGCAGTGTCAGCTATTTCGTCGAGAGCGCGCGCGTCGAGCAGCGTACCGACCTGGATAAGCTGATCATGGAGATCGAGACAAACGGCGTGATCGAGCCTGAGGAGGCCATTCGCAACGCCGCACGTATTCTTATGGAGCAGCTTTCCGTTTTTGCGGACCTCGAAGGAACGGCTCTTCCGGTTGAACATCAGAAGGCGGCACAGGTGGATCCGCTGCTTTTGCGTCCGGTGGATGACCTCGAGTTGACCGTACGTTCTGCCAACTGCCTGAAAGCCGAGAATATCTATTACATCGGCGATCTGATCCAGCGCACGGAAAACGAGCTGCTCAAGACGCCGAATCTTGGCCGCAAGTCGCTCAACGAAATCAAGGAAGTGCTGGCTGCCCGTGGTTTGATACTGGGTATGAAACTTGAGAACTGGCCGCCGGCTGGTCTTGATAAATAACAGCCCGGACAAAAATAGGAAGGAATAAATATGCGTCACCGTTTGGGTCTACGTAAACTGAATCGCACCAGTTCGCACCGCTTGGCCATGCTGCGAAACATGACGGTTTCCCTGCTCCGGCATGAAACTATCAAAACCACGCTGCCGAAGGCCAAGGAATTGCGCCGCGTCGTCGAACCGATCATTACTCTTGGGAAAAAGCCGAGTCTTGCCAATCGCCGTCTGGCGTTCGATCGCCTGCGCGACCGCGAGATCGTTATCAAGCTTTTCGACGAGATTGGGCCGCGTTATGCCACACGTAATGGCGGGTATCTGCGCATACTGAAGTGCGGTTTTCGTGATGGCGACAATGCGCCGATGGCTTTTGTCGAACTGCTCGATCAACCCGAAGTGCCGGCAGAAGAAATTGCTGCGGGAGACGAAGAAAAGGTCGCCTGATCTTTTTTCACAGGGCTGCAAAAAAACCAGGCTTTCAAGCTTGGTTTTTTTATGCCTGTTTTGTCGCCTCGCACCGCCGTCGGCTGTTATCTGCCGGGGCCGGATTTGATCCTCCCCAGCCGTTGTAGCCGCTGCTAGGCGGAGTGGCCGCGTAGGTCCGGATGGCTTGCCTGTGCGGTAATGTCGCTGCATTTTGGGAATGGCTGTAATATGGGCGGACAAGGCCTCCGTCCCAAGTATCCACTCCCTGGAATCCGATGAGCTCTGAAGTTCTGGCGTATCTGACTTGGCGCGAATTACTGTCGGCAGTCGTCGTGCTGCTGCTGGTCTATATTCTGTTGCGACTGTTGAAACCCAGGTGGTCGTTGTGGCGGGAAAAGACAAAGCAGCAGAGTCACGATCCGTGGGAGCGACAAAATTCCCGTATATCGAATCCCGTGCAGCCTGGCGTGAAAGCAGTTGCATCGGTAGAGAAACCATATCCTCCGTATGATCAGGGAAGGGGGGATGGTGCCCCGAACTTCCGTGAATTGAAGGTGCTGAGGCAGGAACTCGTTCAGTTGCGCGGCGAAATCGAAAAACTGAAATTGGAAATGCGTGCGTTGCGTGAGGCGAAAAGCCTTGATACAGCCACCACCGTTCGCACTACCGCAGCGCAGGATATGTCGCCTTACTATGGCGAGGCGATGCATATGGCGTTGGATGGCAAGGGTGCCGACAGTATTTCGCGTCAATGCGGTATTTCACGGGCCGAGGCAGACCTCGTGGTGTCGATGGCCAAAAGCGGGAAACGATGAACGTGGCCGGCATTGCCTCCATTTGCCTGCCTTTGTGCCGATAACCGGCTTTGCGGCATTCGTCAGGGGTGGTCTTCGGCGGCCGAATTGCTTGCCTGCCGGGCAAGACGTTTGGCAAAAACGCGCATCTCCTTGGCGGCTTGAATGTCCCCTTCGGCCTCGGCAACGGTGATTCCCTGTCGGTAGGCTTCCAGCGCCGACGATATGTCGCCGGTCTCGGCCAGCGCTTTGCCAAGCTGTTTCCAGCCGGCGGAATACTGCGGGTCAAGAGTGACAACCGCCTGGAAATAATCTGCCGCTTTGCGAGGATCGCCATTCTTCAGCCATTCATTGCCGAGCGCATAGCGAAGCAATGCGCCATCGCGCGGGCCGCCGAGCAGCTTTTCCAGATTGGCAATGATCGTGTTCGTCATTTGTCGATCTCTGTCGGAACCATTCCGTTTTTGTCGTGTAGCGTCCATTCCCGGAAGATTGTGATGCATAGGTGATCGAATAGTAAGGCAAGCCAGCGTCGACAAAGTTTAATTTTTTCCCTGAACCGCTATATCATTCTTGCGCGAAAGTTTTTTCCTGACGGAAAGGAAGCGAGCAATGAGCAAATCAGTCATACATAGCCAGCATGCGCCGGCGGCCATAGGCACCTATTCACAGGCTGTGCGCGTAGGAAATACCGTATACCTGTCCGGGCAGATCGGCCTGGATCCCACGTCCATGTGCCTGGTCGACGGTGTGGATGCGCAGATCGAACGTGTCCTGAAGAACATACGGGCGGTGGCCGAAGGGGCTGGCGGGTCGTTGGACGACATCGTCAAGATCACGGTCTATCTTACCGATCTCGGCAATTTCTCGAGATTCAATGAGGCCATGGCCCGTTACTTTGCGGAGCCTTATCCGGCGCGTGCCGCGATAGGCGTGGCAGCGTTGCCGCGGGGAGCGTGCATCGAGATGGACGCCATTCTTTCGCTGGATAAATAGAGCGCTGTGCGAGGCAATGCCGGCGCTTGACGAAATCAGCCTGCCTCCCGCGCTGAAGGCCAAGCTTTCCAAGCTTGGCCTTTCTCGTGCGTGTGATTTCGCGTTGCATTTCCCGTTGCGATACGAGGATGAAACGCGGATTGCCACGATCTCCTCGGCGCAGAACGCCGGGCCGGTACAACTGGAAGTCGAGATTAGGGAAGTCTCGGTGCAGTTCCGGCCACGCCGGCAGCTTGTCCTGAGAGTTGCGGACGAAAGCGATGAACTGACGCTACGCTTCCTGAATTTTTACGGCAGCCAGACGAAACAGTTCGAAAGAATCCGCGAAGCAGGGCAAAAATTGCGGCTATTCGGCGAGGTTCGGCATGGTTTTTTGGGCGCCGAGATGGTGCACCCACGCTATCGGGCAGTAACGGCGGAGGAGCCGTTGCCCGAGGCATTGACGCCGGTTTATCCAGTGACTGCCGGGATTTCCCAGAAAACTATCC
This sequence comes from Propionivibrio sp., assembly GCA_031547245.1. Taxonomy (GTDB): domain Bacteria; phylum Pseudomonadota; class Gammaproteobacteria; order Burkholderiales; family Rhodocyclaceae; genus Propionivibrio. The sequence continues at coordinate 41,167 of JAVBSG010000054.1, read as the reverse complement.
GCAAGTGGATCGATTTTGCACTGGACAAGGCTGATCTGGAAGAATTGCTGGGCGAAAACTGGCTACAGCGCCAAGATTTTCCTCACTTCAGCAATGCAGTCAGGCTGCTGCACGCGCCACCGCCCGACGTCGTGGAAGCACAACTGCAAAACCGAACCCATCCGGCATGGCGCCGGATCAAGTTCGACGAACTCCTGGCGCAGCAGCTCTCCCTGCGCAACGCTTACTTGCTCCGGCGTGAAAAGGGGGCGCCGTTGATTTCCCCACAAGGGGTCTTGGCCGAGAAATTGCGCTGTTCCTTACCATTCAGGTTGACGCAGGCGCAACAGCGCGTTCTCGAGGAGATTTGCCGCGACCTGGCGCAACCTTTTCCCATGCAGCGGCTGCTGCAAGGCGATGTCGGCAGCGGCAAAACCATTGTCGCGGCATTGTCCGCATGCCAGGCTATCGAAGCCGGCTTTCAGGCGGCATTCATGGCGCCGACGGAAATATTGGCGGAACAGCACTACCTCAAACTGCGCGCTTGGCTGGATCCGCTCGGCATCCAGGTGGCGTGGCTGACCGGCAGCCTGAAAAAATCGGCCAAGCAGGCTTCGCAGGGGCAGGTGGCAACCACGGCGCAACTGATCGTCGGAACCCATGCGCTGATCCAGGAAGGGGTAGACTATGCGCGGCTTGGGCTCGTCATCGTCGATGAACAGCACCGCTTCGGCGTGGCACAGCGTTTAGAGCTGCGGCGCAAGGGGGAGAAAAGATCGCTGCCTCCGCACCAGCTCATGATGTCGGCAACACCGATTCCACGCACGCTGGCCATGAGCTATTATGCTGACCTGGACGTATCTATGTTGGATGAATTGCCGCCCGGCCGCACGCCGGTGCGGACGCGTCTGGTTTCCGATGCGCGGCGTGGGGAAGTAATCGAGCGCATCCGAGGAGCCGTCGCGGAAGGGAGGCAGGCATACTGGGTGTGCCCGCTGATTGAAGAGTCGGAAAAGCTGCAGTTGCAAACGGCATTGGAGACACACGCGGTACTCTCTCAGGAACTGACGGGGTTGCGCGTGGGCTTGGTACATGGGCGCCTCAAGGCTGAGGAAAAGGCAGCCGCGATGGCGTTATTTGCTGCGGGAGAAGTGAATGTTCTGGTGGCAACGACGGTGATCGAAGTCGGTGTCGACGTGCCCAATGCCAGCCTGATGATCATTGAGCATGCCGAACGCTTCGGCCTGTCGCAGCTGCACCAGCTTCGTGGCCGGGTCGGGCGCGGCGCGCAGGATTCCGTTTGCGTGCTGCTTTACCAGTCGCCACTTTCGGAGACGGCGCGAATGCGTTTGAAGGTTATTTTCGAAAATACGGATGGTTTTGAAATCGCTCGCCAGGATTTGCACCTGCGCGGACCGGGGGAGTTCATCGGCAGTCGGCAGTCTGGGGTGCCCATGCTGCGCTATGCCGACCTCGAAGCTGACGCCGATTTGGTCGAGCCGGCGCGCGCGATGGCCGAATGTATGCTGCGCGAAGCGCCCGATCGAGCGCGACGGCATCTCGCCCGCTGGCTGGGCAACCGTGAGGAGTTACTGAAAGCATGACACCCGCTCGCTTGATGATGAGCCGGCGGTTCTCGCCGCTCTTCTGGACGCAGTTTCTCGGCGCATTCAATGACAACTTGTTCAAGAATGCTCTTGTGGTCATGTTGGCTTTCCATGCGGCAAGCTGGACGAAGATGACGCCGGAAATTCTGACCAATTTTGCCGCCGGAATTTTCATTCTGCCATTTTTCCTTTTTTCGGCCACCGCGGGGCAACTGGCCGACAAATATGATAAAGCGGTATTGTCGCGCTTCGTCAAGCTTCTGGAGGTGCTCGTCGTCGGCGTAGCGGCGCTTGGACTTTACCAGCATAGCCTTTGGCTGCTGATGACGGCTTTGTGTCTGCTGGGGTTGCACGCAACGCTCTTCGGGCCGGTCAAATATGCCATTTTGCCGCAACACCTGTCGGAAGAAGAACTGGTCGGAGGTAACGCGCTGATCGAATCGGGAACGTTTGCCGCCATTCTCCTGGGAACCCTGGCGGGGGGGCTGCTTGCCGGGTCTGGCTGGGCCTCCCACTGGATTGCCGCGGCCTGCCTGGTGGTGGCGCTCAGCGGTTTGGTGGCCAGTTTTTTCATCCCCTCCGCGCCTCCTCCTTCGCCCGATCTGCGCATCAATCTCAATCCGATGACGGAAACCTGGCGCGGCATCGGTTTCGCCCGCGAAAACCGGACGGTATTTCTCGCCATCATCGGGATTTCCTGGTTCTGGCTTTATGGCGCCATGCTGCTTGCGCAATTTCCGGTTTATGCAGCAAGCGTTCTCGGTGGCAGCGAGTCACTGGTAACGGCCATGCTTGCGATCTTCACCGTCGGAATCGGACTGGGGTCGATGCTATGCGAGAAAATTTCTGGAAAACGCGTCGAAATCGGGCTGATGCCGTTCGGTGCTTTCGGGCTGACGCTGTTCGGCCTGGATCTGGCGATTGCTTCGCCTTCTACCGCGCCGGCCGGTGCCCTTTTGCCACTTGGGGAACTGCTGGCGATGGGAGGGTATTGGCGCGTGCTTTTCGACCTTTTCGCCATGGGGGCTTTCGGCGGGTTTTTCGTGGTTCCTCTTTATGTGCTGATGCAGTCGCGCAGTGTTCCGGAGGTTCGCGCTCGGATCGTTGCCGCCAATAACATCCTCAATGCCTTGTTTATGGTGATTGGCGCTGCTGTCGCCGGAGGGCTGCTCTGGCTCGGCGTTTCCATTCCGCTGCTGTTCGGTATTGCCGCATTGTTCAACGCACTCGTGGCGGTTTATGTATGCCAGCAAACGACGCCGCACATGATACGGTTTGCGGCTTCATTGATTATCCACCTGTTTTATCGCCTGGAAAAACGGGATCTGGAGCGAATACCGGAGACCGGCCCGGCGGTGCTGATATTCAACCACGTCAGTTTTCTCGATCCCATGGTGGTCATGGCGGCCGTCAGGCGCCCCGTCCGTTTTGTCATGGATCACCGGATTTTTTCGATGCCTGTCGCCAACGCTATCTTCCGGGGAGCCAAAACGATACCGATTGCGCCAGCCAAGGAGGATCCGGTCATCAAGGAGGAGGCGTTCGTAAAAGTCGCCGAAGCCTTGAGAGAGGGTGAGTTGGTCGGGCTGTTTCCGGAAGGCCGAATAACCCGCGACGGGGAATTCAATCCGTTCCGTTACGGCGTCCAGCGGATCACCATGGAGACGCCGGTACCCGTGGTGCCCATGGCTTTGCGGGGTCTCTGGGGAAGTTTCTTCAGCCGGCGCTACGGCCCGGCCATGCGCAGACCATCGTGTATCCGCCTTTTCCGGAAAATCGAAGTGGTGGCCGGCGAACTCGTACCGCCCCAGGATGCGGATCCCGCCTATCTGCAGGGCATCGTTCACGCCCTGCGCGGGGATTTTCGTTAGCGTTTGACCCGTCATGACTATGGAATTGAAAGACAGTCGTTTGCTGGCACGCCTCGATCGCTATGAGAAGCTGATGCGGCTCGACAAGCCGATCGGCATACTGCTGCTGCTGTGGCCGACCTTATGGGCGCTTTGGCTGTCCTCCGCGGGAAAACCGAACTGGATGATCGTCGGTATTTTCGTGCTGGGAACCGTGCTTATGCGCTCTGCGGGATGCGTGATCAACGATCTGGCGGATCGCAATTTCGATCCGCATGTTGCTCGCACCAAAAACAGGCCGCTGGCGGCCGGAACGGTTTCCGTCAAGGAGGCCATCGCTCTCTTCCTTGTTTTGGTCCTCTGCTCGTTCCTCCTGATTTTACCGCTACGCAGCTGGTATATCGTTTGGCTGTCTGTTGTGGCCTTGTTTCTCGCCGCCACCTATCCATTGACCAAACGCTTTTTCGCCGTGCCGCAGGCCTATCTCGGCGTAGCTTTCGGTTTCGGAATTCCGATGGCTTACGCCGTCAATCTCGACAGAATTCCTTTGGAAGGATGGGTTCTGTTGCTTGCCAACGTCTTTTGGGCAATGGCCTACGATACTGAGTACGCAATGGTCGACCGCGAAGACGATCTCAAAATCGGCATCAAGACGTCAGCGATCACCTTCGGAAAGCTCGATGTGATCACCGTGATGTTCTGCTACTTGATGACCCTGGCGCTGATTGCCTGGGTCGGATACCAGGCGCATGCGCGCTGGGCTTTCTACGCCGGAATGGGCGTGGCTGCGGCAATCGCCATTTACCACTACATGTTGATTCGGGAACGCGAGCCGGCGCGATGCTTCAAGGCATTTCTGCACAACAACTGGCTGGGGGGAGTTATCTTCGCCGGCATCCTTGTCGATTTTCATCTCATCAGCTAAAAACGTTTTCGAAGAACGAACTCGAGTGCATGTCCCCGGTCCAATCCCTGGAATGGCCAGCCAGCACAGTACGGCTTCGAGTCTTCAGCAAGTGCGATAACATTAAGAATAATTTTCTTCAGAGAATGTAAACGTCATGAATAAACCCAAGGAACAGATTCTTGTGATATTCGGAGCGTCGGGTGATTTGACCTACCGTAAACTGATCCCGGCGATCTTCGATCTGCATATAAACAACCTGCTGCCAGAGAGGTTTGCCGTCGTCGGCGTCAGCCGCAGTGATTTGAGCGACGAACAATTCCGGGGAAAAATGCGGGATGGCATCTCCAAATATGCCTCGTTCAAAAGCGTTGTCGATGGCAGGTTGAGCGCTTTCCTCGAAAAGCTTCACTACCTGCCCATGGATACGGAGAGCAGCGGCGATTATGCCGGGTTGAAGGCATACTTGCAGAAGACGGACGAGGACCACCAGACCGGGGGGAACTATGTTTTCTACCTCTCGACGCCGCCGGCGATGTATGCCCGAATTCCACGCTTTCTGGCGGAGCAGGGGTTGAACAAAAGCAAGGAATCGTTCCGCAGGATAGTGATCGAGAAGCCTTTCGGAACGAACCTGGCCTCGGCGATCGAGTTGAACAAGTCGCTTCTGGAAGATTATGAAGAGCAGCAGCTGTACCGGATAGATCACTACCTGGGCAAAGAGACCGTACAAAACCTGCTGGTCACCCGTTTTGCCAACAGCATTTACGAACCGCTCTGGAACCGGAATTACATCCAGCATGTGGAAGTCAGCGCTGTCGAGAACATGGGCATGGAAAACCGCGGGGGGTACTACGATACGTCGGGCGCCCTGCGCGACATGGTGCAGAACCATCTGTTGCAGATGCTCGCGCTGGTGGCCATGGAACCGCCCACCGAAATTTCCGCCGTGGCGATCCGGAACGAAAAACAGAAGGTCTTTCAATCCCTGCGGCCGCTGGAAAAGGACGAATTGTTCAAAAGCGTCATTCGTGGCCAATACGTGGCGTCCAATGTCAAAGGGAAATACCAGAAAGGCTATCGCGAAGAACCCGGTGTGAACCCCCTGTCCAGAACGGAGACTTATGTGGCGATGAAGGTTTTCATCGACAACTGGCGCTGGGGCGGGGTGCCGTTTTACATCAGAACGGGAAAACGACTGCCGACCCGGGTGTCGGAAATCGTGATCCACTTCAGGCCGACCCCCAACCTGCTGTTCATCGACAACAAGGAAATAGGCAACGTCGGCAATCAACTCGTCTTGCGCATCCATCCGGACGAAGGGATTTTGTTGAAAACGGGAATGAAAGTGCCGGGGGCGGGCTTCGAGGTCCAAAACACCAACATGGATTTCCACTACAAAAGCCTGCTCAACACCTACGTGCCGGGGGCCTATGAGCGGCTTATTCTCGATTGCATGAACGGCGATCCCACGTTATACACGCGTGGCGATGCGTTGGAGGATACGTGGAGCTTCGTCCAGCCCATTCTGGATTTCTGGGAAGGCAATCCCGATGCCCCCTTGTACGGCTACCCTTGCGGCAGTTGGGGACCGGAGCAGGCGGACGGCCTGATTGAGGCAAAGGGGCAGACCTGGCGCTATCCCTGCAAGAATCTGTCGGATGACGGAATCTTTTGCGAGCTGTGAATCCGAGATGGAAATGAAAAAACTGAACGTCTATGAGAACAGCGCTGATTTGTGCCGTGGCTTTACCGGCTTTCTGGCTGATCTGCTGAATGGCAAAGAAAGGTTCTCTATTTGCCTTTCGGGAGGCAACACCCCGAAAGCCTTGTTCGATCTCTGGTCGACGGAGTATAGGAACAGCCTCCCATGGGAAAAAGTGTTTTTCTATTGGGGAGACGAACGCTGTGTTCCACCGGGCGATCCGATGAGCAACTTCGGGATGACGAAAAAACATCTGCTGGATGGGCTTGGAATTCCTGAGAACAACGTTTTTCGCATCCATGGAGAAGACGACCCGGAGTCGGAAGCCAAAAGATACGGCAATGTCGTTCCACCGAAGTTCGATCTGATCATATTGGGGATGGGCGACGACGGACACACCGCCTCGATCTTTCCGGAACAGATCGGCTTGTGGAACAGTGCCGCGAACTGTGTGGTGGCATCGCATCCCGAGACGGGCGTGCAACGGATCAGCATCACGGGAAAGATCATCAACGCAGCCGAGAACGTTGCTTTTTTGGTGACCGGTGAGAGCAAGGCGGAGAAGGTCTCGGCGATTGTCCGGAATAGGGAAAAGTACGCGGATAGTTATCCTGCCGCCCGCGTGCAGCCGGAATCGGGCAAGCTTTTCTGGTTCCTTGATGGCGCGGCCGGAAAATTGTTGTAGAGCCGGCGCTTTTAGAAAAACGTGAAACAAAAACGCCCGCCGAAGAGGCGGGCGGGCGGGTGAGGGACGGGCGAGGTTTTTGTTTCCCGCCCAATCCAGGCGCGGCTTTTATCGCAGGGACTAAGCCGTCGCTTGTTGCAAGCTCATTCTTCCAGCAGGCTGCGCAGCATCCAGGCTGTTTTTTCGTGAACATCCAGGCGCTGTGTCAGCAGGTCCGTGGTCGGCTGATCGTTGGCTTCCGTAACCAGCGGCAGCAGATCGCGCGCCGTGCGTGCCGTCGCCTCCTGTGCGGCAACGAGCAGGGCGACCATTTCCAGCGCCTTGGGCGTTGCTTTGACGGGAGGAATCGTGGTGAGTTTCGCATATTCCTCATAGCTACCCGGAGCGATGACGCCCAAGGCACGGATGCGCTCCGCAATGACGTCAAGGGCATTCCACTGTTCGGTATATTGACCCATGAACATCGTGTGCAGGGTATTGAACATCGGCCCAGTCACGTTCCAGTGGAAATTGTGCGTCATCAGATACAGCGTAAAGCTGTCGGCCAAAAGTTTCGACAATCCTTTGGCGATGGCGATACGATCTTTTTCGGAAATGCCGATGTCGATTTTGCCAGCATCGAATTTTTTTGCTTTCATTGAAGCGCTCCGTGTTGAGAAAAAATAACGACCAAGGGTAGTCTGCGCTGTTATCCCTTGGCAACCTCGCTCATGGGAATTCCCAGGGCTTTTGCTACGCCTTCGCCGTAAGCCGGGTCGGCCTTCAGGCAGTTGCCGATGTGCCGCAACTGGATATCCTTCGGCGCGTCGCCAATGGCCCGCGCAGTATTGTCGAACAGTATCTGCTGTTGCGCCGGCGTCATCAGGCGGAACAGAGCCCCGGGCTGCGAGTAGTAGTCCTCGTCGACGCGGTGGTTCCAATGGTCGGCGGCGCCTTCGATCGACAGCGGCGGCTCGCGGAAATCGGGCTGTTCCTGCCACTCGCCGTAGCTGTTCGGCTCATAGCCGAGCGTGCCGCCGTGATTGCCGTCGACGCGCATCTGGCCGTCGCGGTGATAGCTGTGGACCGGGCAGCGCGGCGCGTTGACGGGGATCTGGTGGTGATTGACGCCCAACCGGTAACGCTGCGCGTCGCCATAGGAGAAGAGACGCGCCTGCAGCATCTTGTCCGGCGAGAAGCTGATGCCGGGGACGACAGCGGCCGGGTTGAACGCCGATTGCTCGACTTCGGCGAAGAAGTTTTCCGGGTTGCGGTTCAGTTCCATCACACCGACTTCGATCAGCGGATAGTCCTTGTGCGGCCAGATCTTGGTCAGGTCGAAGGGATGGTAAGGCACCTTGGAGGCATCCTTTTCCGGCATGATCTGCACTTTGAGCGTCCACTTCGGGAAGTCGCCTCGCTCGATGGCGTCGTACAGGTCGCGCTGGTGGCTTTCGCGGTCCTTGCCGATGGTTGCTTCGGCTTCCTGGTCGGTCAGGTTCTTGATGCCCTGCTGGCACTTGAAGTGGAACTTGACCCAGTAGCGCTCGTTTTGTGCATTGATGAAACTGAAGGTGTGCGAGCCGAAACCGTGCATCGTGCGATAGCTTGCCGGGATGCCGCGGTCGGACATGACGATGGTGACCTGGTGCAGCGCCTCGGGCAGCGAGGTCCAGAAGTCCCAGTTGTTTCTTGCGCTACGCAGGTTGGTGCGCGGGTCGCGTTTTACCGCGTGGTTGAGGTCGGGGAACTTCAGCGGATCGCGCATGAAGAAGACCGGCGTGTTGTTGCCGACCATGTCCCAGTTGCCTTCCTCGGTATAAAACTTTACGGCAAACCCGCGGATGTCGCGCTCGGCGTCTGCCGCGCCGCGTTCGCCGGCGACGGTCGTGAAACGGGCAAACAGATCGGTCTTCTTGCCGACCTGGGAGAACATCTTGGCTTTCGTGTACTTGCTGATGTCATGCGTGACGGTGAACGTGCCGTAGGCTCCCGATCCCTTGGCGTGCATGCGCCGCTCGGGAATGACTTCACGGTCGAAATGCGCCAGCTTCTCCATCAGCCAGACATCCTGCATCAATACCGGACCGCGGGGACCTGCCGTCATCGAATTCTGGTTGTCTACAACCGGGCATCCCGCCGCCGTTGTCAGTTTTTTCTCACTCATGTTTATTTCTCCAGAAAAAGGATAACTATGCGAAAACAACGTCCACAGTGTAGGTATTTGAGGCAGGTAAAGCAATTAGGTTAGCATAATCGCTTTTATAGTCATTATCTATCAATGGTCCATTTGTCCGGCGAATTGACCTCGCCGTAAAACCAGATCTGGCATGACTGAATTCGGCCGGTCCTTGTGTTGACTTCCGTTTTCTTATGTACCAGACTGCATGCGACATTCGTTTTGAAGAAAAGACAAAGGTGCGGTTCCTCCGTGGCGGTGATGGCGGAGCGCGGTTGGGGGCCGGCAGGATCATTGGTTGACTTGACGCAGCCGGAAAACGTTCCGCTGTAGAGTTTTTTGTGTATCGGGAGTTGCCGTGCCGGTTGTTTGTTTGAGACTTTTGAGCAGCGTTTTCCCCTTCATAATTTCACAAAAACTGACAACAGAGGCCTGCATCGAAAACGATGCGGCAGCTTTCTCCTTGCCGTTGCATGTGCATGACAGATGCTTGCAGCGCCAGCAACGTCGCGGGAGGCGGACGGCTTGCACGTTGCCTGAAGGCGGAGCTCTCCCGGCCAAGGAACGGTAATGCAGAGTAAACAGGAAACATCGCCAACTTTCCGTCGGATCGAGACTACGGAACATGAATCCGGATGGCGCCGTTTGTTTGCCGACCGGCAGCTGAATTTCCTGATCCTGACCAATGTGCTGGTGTTGCTGGCGGCTACTGTGCTGGCCGGAACCGACTTCATCAGTCTGTATAACCTGCAGTCGATGGCGGCACAGGTGCCGGAGCTCGGCCTGCTGGCGCTGGGTGTCATGCTGGCGATGATTTCCGGAAACGGCGGGATCGATTTGTCCGGCATCGCGCTTGCGAACCTGTCGGGAATGGTGGCCGGGCTGCTGGCGGCGCTCGTCGTTTCCCCCGATGAAGCCCCCCTTATCTACACCTCCGTGTTTCTCGGCATCGCCGTTGGTGTCGGCCTGGCGGGCGGAATGCTGAACGGATGGCTGATTGCCTGGGGCGGGCTGACGCCGATTCTGGCGACGCTGGGGACGCAACTGCTGTTCACCGGGGCCGCCGTCGTATTGACGAACGGGTCCGCGCTGCGCCTCGGCTACATCGAGACGCTGGACAACTTCGGCAACGGGACTGTTTTCGGCATTCCTATCTGCTTTGCCCTGTTCCTCGCCATCGCCGCGGCGATCGCCGCCGTGCTGAGGTTTACGCCGTTCGGCATCCACCTCTATTTGCAGGGGACCAATGCCAAGGCGGCGCGCTACGCCGGCATTGCCCACCGGCGCGTCGTCTTCATCACCTACACCGTGTGCGGTGCCTTGGCTGCGGTGGCCGGAGCCATCATTGCCGCGCGAACGTCGAGCGTCAAATGGGACTATGGCAGTTCATACGTGATGATCGCCATTTTGATCGTCGTCGCCGCCGGCGTCAGGCCGGCAGGGGGATACGGCCGGCTGATCTGCGTCGTGTTGTCGGCGACGACGCTGCAACTGCTGTCCAGCATGTTCAATTTCCTGAATGTTTCCAACTTTTTCCGCGATTGCGCCTGGGGCCTGATGCTGTTGCTGTTTCTGGCCGTTTCGCGCTTCGATGTGAGAGCATGGTGGCAGTCGCAGTTTCAGGCAAGGCCGCCGGAGCTGGCGCAATCCCCTCGTACGCCAGCGGGCAATTCAGAGGGCAATGTCTTTCGCAAGTAATTGGGAGGGTAGATATGTCGTTCGTGAAAAAAGCCGTTGTTGGCGCGGTAGCGCTGGCCGTTTTGGGTAGCGCGGGCTCTTTGCTGGCGCAAGGCAGCAGCAAGACGATCACAACTGTCGTCAAGATCACCGGCGAAACATGGTTCAACCGCATGGAAGAAGGCGTCAAGGCGTTTGGCGCATCCACCCCCGGCGTGACTACCAACCAGTTCGGTCCGCCCAAGGCCGATGCGGCATTGCAGGGGAAAATCATCGAGGACCTGATTGCCAAGAAGGTCGATGCGATCACCGTCGTGCCGATGGACCCGTCGGCCCTCGAAGGCGTGCTGAAGCGCGCCATGGACCGTGGTATCAAGGTGGTAACGCATGAGGCTGACAACGCGAAGAACACCCACGTCGATATCGAAGCGTTCGACAACAAGGAATTCGGCGCGCGCTTCAACGAGCGCCTGGCCAATTGCATGGGCAAAGCCGGCAAGTGGACGTCCTTCGTCGGTTCGCTCGGCAGCCTGACTCACGTCCAGTGGGCCGACGGCGGCGCGGAAAACGCCAAGAAGTATCCGGACATGGTGCTGGTCGACGCCAAGAACGAATCGTTCAACGACGCCAACAAGGCTTATGACAAGGCCAAGGAGATTCTGCGCAAGCATCCCGACATCAAGGGCTTCCAGGGCGGTTCGGCGATTGACGTGCTGGGTATCGGGCGCGCGATCGAGGAAGCCGGCTTGCAGGGCAAGGTTTGCGTGATCGGGCTGGGGTTGCCGAAGGATTCGGGCAAGTACCTTGAATCAGGCGCCATCCAGGGGATCGGTTTCTGGGATCCAAAGGACGCCGGCATGGTGATGAACAAGGTTGCCAAGATGCTGCTGGACGGCCAGCAGATCACCGAGGGAATGGACTTGGGCGTTCCCGGCTACAACAAGGTGCATGTGAAGAAAGGCCCCGGCAAGGGAATCATCGTTATCGGCCAGGCCTGGATCGATGTCGACAAGAATAACTACAAGCAGTATCCGTTCTAGCAGGGATCGGCTGGGCGGCTGCGTTTTCCCCGCATGGAAAGCGCAGCCGTCCCATGCGGCCGTGCTTCCCGCAGGATTGGTTTTTTGATGGTGCAGGGTTTTATCCCATGAATACCCCGATAGTGGTTGAATCCGCCGCGGCCGATTCCCAAAGCGCGAGTCCGGCGGCGGAAAATTTTCTGGAAGTCTGCGATATCCACAAGCGTTTTGCCGGTGTCTACGCTCTGCGCGGCATAAATCTGGTGATCGAGCGCGGACAGATCTACCACCTGATGGGTGAGAACGGCTGTGGAAAAAGCACGCTGATCAAGATCATTTCCGGCGCCCAACCTCCCGACCTGGGGCGTTTGATCATCGAAGGGAAAGTGTATTCCCGGCTTTCGCCAATCGAAGCGCTGGCGGCGGGGATCGAAACGGTCTATCAGGATTTGTCGCTGTTACCGAACCTGAGTGTGGCCGAGAACATTGCGTTGAGCCAACAGTTGGTGGAATCCAGAGGCCATCTGGCGTGCCGGCTCGACCGGGCGAAACTGGCGGAGACGGCCGCCCGTGCGCTGGCGGTTGTCGGCCTGCCGACCGACGGCAGATTCATGCACCAGCGCGTGGATGAACTGCCGATCGCCAAGCGGCAGTTGGTATCCATCGCCCGTTCCATCGCCACGGAGGCGCGCCTCGTCATCATGGACGAGCCGACGACGGCGCTGACCAAGCGCGAAGTCGAGAACCTGATCGGCGTGGTCAACAAACTGCGCACGCAGGGCGTGGCGGTGCTGTTCGTAACCCACAAGCTGGATGAATGCAAGGCCATCGGCGGGCGTGTCGTCATATTCCGCGATGGCCAGAAGGTGCTGGAAGGCGACACGCGCGATTTCAGCAAGGCCGAATTGAGCTACTGGATGACCGGGCGCCGGCTTGACGAAGCGCGTTACCGGGATGCGCAGCCAGAGGGCAAGCCCTTGCTGACGGTCAGGAATCTGGGCAAGTCGGGTAAGTTCCATGATGTGTCTTTTGCGGTGGACAGTGGCGAAATCCTCGGCATCACCGGCTTGCTGGATTCGGGACGAAACGAACTTGCGCATGCGCTGGCGGGGGTCGCCCCGGCGGATGCCGGCGAGGTGGAACTGGATGGCCGGAAGGTTCTGCTCGGGCGGCCATCCGAAGCCATCGCCGCCGGCATCGGTTATCTGCCGGAAGATCGCCTGTCGGAAGGGCTGTTCCTCGAGAAATCCATTCAGGAGAACATGACGGCTGCCGTGCTCAAGCGTCTGCTCGGGCGTTTTGGGATGATCGACGCCAGCCGCGGCAAGGCGCTCGCGGACAGGTTCGTTGCCGAACTGCAGATTGCGACACCGGACACCACACGCCCCGTCCAGTCGCTTTCAGGCGGCAACCAGCAGCGCGTGCTGCTGGGGCGCTGGCTGGCCATCGATCCCAGGCTCCTGATCCTGCATGGCCCGACTGTCGGGGTGGATGTCGGTTCCAAGGATACGATTTACCGCATTATCCAGAAACTTACGGCGCAGGGACTGGGCGTCATCATCATCAGCGACGACCTGCCGGAACTGCTGCAGAATTGCGACCGAATCCTCGTCATGCGCAAGGGGCGGGTGACGAACGATTTCGATGCGAATGGTTTGACGGAAGATGTTCTTTACGAAGCGCTGGCTTCCGAAGCCGCCGCGAAGGAGTCATGATGGCCAGGCAGGAATCCCCGACGTTGAGCTACGCGAGGCCGTCAGGAGCCGCCGCCGTCAGAGAGTGGCTGCAGCATTACCCGTCAGCGTTCACCTTCATGCTGATCGTTCTCGTCAGCGTCATTGTCGGCACGATCAATCCCAATTTCTGGCAACTGGCGACCCTGTTCGACATGCTGCGCTCTTCGGTGGTCCTCGGCTTGTTTGCCCTCGGCGTGCTGATCGTGCTGGCCTCCGGCGGGCTGGATGTGTCGTTCACCGCAATTGCGGCGTTTACGATGTATGCCATCACCGTTGCCGTGATCGATCATGCGCCGGGCCTGCCGATTGCCGTCATCATGCTGGCCGGAGCGGTCGGCGGCGCGCTTTTCGGGGCGCTGAACGGCTGGCTGGTGCATGTGCTCAAAGCGCCGTCGCTGATCGTCACGATCGGTACCCAATACGTTATCCGCAGTCTGCTGCTGACCTTTGTCGGTACCGCGCTGATCATCAACGTGCCGGACGCCATGGAGTCCTTCGGCAAGCTGGCGCTCTGGACCTACCAGCCGGCAGCGGGGGGGCGCGCCGTTCTGCCGGCTTTCGTTCTGGTGCTGGCCGTTGCTGCCGGCATAACCTGGTGGCTGCTGAACCGGACGCTGATGGGGCGGGCCATTTTCGCCATCGGCGGCAATCTGGCCGTGGCCGAGCGCCTCGGTTACAACTCGCGCATCGTGAATATTTTCGTTTTCGCCTACGCCGGGCTGCTGGCGGGAATTGCCGGCGTCGTGCATGTTTCGAGCAACCGTCTGGCCAATCCGTTCGATCTGTCGGGAACCGAACTCGACGTGATTGCCGCCGTCATTCTGGGCGGCGCGCGCATTACCGGCGGTTCGGGCACCGTCGTCGGCACCTTGCTGGGCGTCGTTCTCGTCACGCTGGTCAACAACGTGCTGATCCTGGCTGGCGTGCCCAGCACCTGGCAGAAAGTGATCGTCGGCGGCTTCATCGTGATTGCCGGCGCCATGTTCGCGGTGCGCGAACCCCGCTAGCAACCGAACAGGCGGGGGGTGCCGATTGCGTGCCGACTTGCTAGAGTTATGGCTTTCGATATTCCGATAGCCAAGCCGTCATGAAATATAACGATCTTCGCGATTTCATCGCACAACTGGAAAGCCGCGGCGAACTCAAACGCGTCCGCATGCCGGTCGACACCCGTTTCGAAATGACGGAAATCTGCGACCGGGTGCTGCGCTCGGGCGGTCCGGCGATCCTGTTCGAAAATCCCAAAGGGCATGCGCTGCCGGTATTGGGCAACCTGTTCGGTACCCCGCGCCGCGTGGCGCTGGGAATGGGGCAGGAATCGATCGAGGCGCTGCGCGAGGTCGGCTCGCTGCTGGCCTTCCTCAAGGAGCCAGAGCCGCCCAAAGGGCTAAGGGACGCCTGGGAAAAATTCCCGGTGATGAAACAGGTGCTCAACATGTCGCCGAAAATCGTTTCCTCGGCGCCATGCCAGGAAATTGTCCGGGAAGGCAACGACGTCGACCTGTCGCATCTGCCGATCCAGCATTGCTGGCCGGGCGACGTGGCGCCGCTGATCACCTGGGGGTTGACGGTGACGCGCGGCCCGAACAAGCCGCGGCAGAACCTCGGCATTTACCGGCTGCAGGTGCTCGGCCGCAACAAGGCGATCATGCGCTGGCTGGCGCACCGTGGCGGCGCACTCGATTTCCGCGATCATTGCCTGAAGAATCCAGGCCAGCCGTTTCCGGTGGCGGTGACGCTCGGCTGCGATCCGGCAACCATTCTGAGCGCCGTGACGCCAGTGCCGGACAGCTTGTCGGAATACCAGTTTGCCGGATTGCTGCGCGGCGCCAAAACCGAACTCGTCAAATGCCTCGGTTCCGATCTGCAGGTGCCGGCTTCGGCCGAGATCGTGCTGGAAGGCTTCATCGATCCGAACGAAACGGCGCTCGAAGGGCCCTACGGCGATCACACCGGCTATTACAACGAACAGGCGGCTTTCCCCG
This sequence comes from Propionivibrio sp., assembly GCA_031547245.1. Lineage (GTDB taxonomy): Bacteria > Pseudomonadota > Gammaproteobacteria > Burkholderiales > Rhodocyclaceae > Propionivibrio. The sequence continues at coordinate 25,862 of JAVBSG010000054.1, read as the reverse complement.
TATTCACGATCGAGCGCATCACGATGCGCAAGGATCCGATCTACCACAGCACTTATACGGGCAAGCCGCCGGACGAGCCGGCCATGCTGGCCGTGGCGCTGAACGAGGTTTTCGTGCCGCTGCTGCAGAAACAATATCCGGAAATCGTCGATTTCTACCTGCCGCCCGAAGGCTGCTCCTACCGATTGGCGACGGTCAGCATCCGCAAGCAGTATCCCGGCCACGCCAAACGGGTGATGTTCGGCATCTGGAGCTTCCTGCGCCAGTTCATGTATACCAAGTTCATCATCGTTGTTGACGACGACGTGGATATCCGCGACTGGAAGGAAGTGATCTGGGCGCTGACGACGCGCGTCGACGCCGCGCGCGATACGCTGATTGCCGAAAACACGCCGATCGATTACCTCGACTTCGCCTCACCAGTTGCTGGCCTGGGAAGCAAGATGGGGATCGACGCCACCAACAAATGGCCTGGGGAGACTGCGCGCGAATGGGGGCGGCCGATTGCCATGGACGATGAGGTCAAGCGGCGGGTCGATGCGATGTGGCAGGAACTTGGCTTGTAGCCAAGCTCCTCGCCCCGGACCGTCTATGGCTCAGGGGTCTGCGCGTTTCTCCACCGAAGCCTGAAGCGCCGAAGTTTCTCCGCGATCGGCCAGCCATTGCAGCAGCGCGTCGATTGCCGGTTTGCCCTGTATCGATTTCGGGTCGTTGATCAGGAAGGAGACGACCCAGCGCTTGCCTCCGTTGTCCAGGACGAAGCCGGCAATGGCGCGGACATTGCCGAGGTAGCCGGTTTTCAGGTGGGCGCGCCCCATGGCCGGACCGTTGCCGAGGCGCTTTTTCAACGTGCCGTCGGTGCCGGCGACGGGAAACGACGCCATCAGCTCCGGCATGACCGGGCTCTGCCAGGCCGCGAACAGCAGGCGGCTCAGGCTGTCCGCGGAAATGCGCTCCTTGCGCGAAAGGCCGGAGCCGTTGTCCAGCACCAGTTCGGGCATGGACAGGCCCTTTTGCGCCAGCCAGGCGCGGATCCGGCGCTGCGCGCCCTCATACGTGGCGGGCCGGGCATCGTCGAGCGTCAGGAAAACCTGGCGGGCCATCACGTTGTTGCTGTATTTGTTGATTTCCCGAACGACCTCGCCAAGCATGGGCGACTCGTGGGTAGCCAGGACTTGCGCGCCGGCGGGAGCGACGCCCTCGCGGACCTGGCCGCGCCATGTCCCGCCGAGTTCCTGCCAAAGCGCGCCGAACAGGCGGCCGACCTGGGCGTCGGCCGCCCAGGGAGCGATGTTCAACGATTTGTCGCCGCAGGCAGCGGGGTATTTGCCGTTCAGCGTAATCGTATCTCCCGTCAGGTCGATCTTGAATTTTTCCCGCCAGTCGCCGCAGGACTCGTTGCTCAGCGTCAGGCGGTTGGACAGGAATTGCGGGTCGATTCCCGGCGTTTCGGAGAGCACGGCCACGCTGCCGTGGGCAGGATCGGGATGCAGGGTGAAGCCGAGGCTCTTGAAGTTGACGAGCAGCGCATCCGGACCGGCGTTGTACGGCCGTAGCGGTTCGTTGTCGAATTCCGCCGGATTGTGGGGCGGTAGCGAGAAGGCGCTGCGGTCGAGCACCAGATCACCGTCGATGTGTTGAATGCCGCGTGTGCGCAGCTGGCGCAGGAAGAGGGCGAACTGTTCGAGCGCCAGGCGCGGATCGCCGCTGCCGCGCAGGTACAGGTTGCCGATGAGCTGGCCGTTGACCGGTTGGGCTTCGCTCAAGGCCTGGGTTTTCCAAGTATAGGCGGGGCCGCGGATTTCGAGCGCCGCATAGGTCGTGAGCACTTTCATGACCGAGGCGGGATTCATGGCCTGGCGGGCGTTGTGGCTGATGAGCGCCTGGCCTGAATCGACGCTGCGCACCACGACCGCTACGCTTTGCTGCGGAATGCCGGCTTCTCTCAATGCGGAGACCACCGGGGCGGGGAGGTCCGAGGGGGCTGCGGCCCAGGCGATAGAAGCGAGGCAGAGCGTTGTAAAAAACACCCGGATACTTCCAGATGGAATGAAATCGCAAATTTTTCTCATGGAGGGAACAAAATGTGGAGGTATGATTCGGCCTGATTGTCGTCGTCAGCATGCAGTGTAAATCAAGGTGCGGGAATGAAGGAACAGCGTCGTCATCAGCGAATCCGGTTCGGGCTCATGCAGCCGCTTGTCCGCCTTGGGCAGGCAGGCGCTTCCGGCACCGGCAGGCTGGAAAATCTGTCATTGGGCGGTTTGATGGTGCGCACGGATCTGCAGCTCAAGGTCGGCGAGGTCTTCGGGTGCGAGTTCGCCATTTTCGGTTCGGCGCTGGTCGATATGTCGGCCGTGGTCGTAAGCCAGGTTGGCGACCGCTATAGCGCGCGTTTTCAGGCAGGCCCGTTGAGCGAACTGTTGATCGCCGATGTCATTTCGCGCGCGCTGGCTTCCGGCGACGGTTCGATTCTCAGCATCAACGAAGTGCAGGGGCGGCGCGTGATGCGCGTGACGGGCGGTTTGGACGGCAGCCTGCGCAACGATTTCGTCCATGGCTTGACCAAGGTGGGAATCGACGAAATCGATCTGTCCGGCGTGACCGCCATTGACAGCGAGGGTGTTGAACTGTGCCGGATGGCGCGCGACGAGTATCGCGTCAAGATTGTGCGTCCTTCGGCGGCCCATGTCAGGAAAAAACCGGCAAGCGCGCGCGGTAGCTCGGCTTCTCAGGGATTGGCCGACGACTAGAAGAGGTTGGCGACAACAAGCTTGTCGCGTTCCTGCAGTTTCGTCAGGCCTTTCAGTGCCTCCTGCGTGGCGCCGTGGATCCGGGCATGTTCGAGGAAGCGTTCGATGGTTTCCGCCTGCGGATAAAGGCTTTCGTGCCAGATTTCGCGGAATTCCGTTTCGGTCAGCCGCTCGCAGGCCAGTTTTCCCGCCTTGAGGCGGACGAAAACGACGGCCGCTTGTCCGTCGCGGCGGATGACGATGGCGGTTTCATCTTGTGCATTATTAACGACCATGCACATATCGTAGCAGCTTCGCCGTACCGCATGTGCTATTTACGCCAAATGTTTACGGGCATATGCCAGTAAATGGTAGAATTGTGCCTTTGATTCAAAGGCGGAGCGGGAATGTCCAGGCCGTTGAAATGCCGGAACGTCGCTTGTGAAGTGCCGGTGCTTTATTTCAAGCCGCAAGGGGTTCCCATGGGCTGTCTTGAGGAGATCGGCCTGGCGCTTGACGAGGTCGAGGCGATGCGTCTGACGGACGTCGAAGGGCTTTATCAGGCGGAAGCCGCCGAGAAAATGGGAATTTCCCGGCAGACGCTCGGCTGCATCATCGCCCGCGCCCATAAGAAAGTGGCGACGGCACTCCTCGAAGGCAAGGCTTTGCGGATCGGCGGCACGGAACCGTCGGTTAACCGTGCCGGCCAGCCCTGTTGCGATGCGGAACCCGATAAACAGAAGGATTTGTCATGAAGCTTTGTATTCCCGTGCGTGTGCTCAACGGCCTGGAGTCGTGCATTGAGCCGCATCTGCCGCACGCAGAATATTTGTTGTTTTTCGATACGGATACGCGGCAATTCGAGCAGATTTCCCTGCACGAGCGGCAAGATGGCGCGGGACAGGAGATTCCCTTCGATGTCGTTCTGTGCGGCAGCGTTGACGGTGCCACCAAACAGGCGCTGGCGGCGAAAGGCGTGCAGGCGTTCGGAACCGATGCGCTGACGGCGAGGGAGGCGATTGCCGAGTTCGAGGAAATGAATCCTCCAGGCAGCCATGACCATGTTTCGCATGCGGGCGGCTGCGGTTGCGGCGGGCATGGACATGAAGAACATGGCCACCGGCATGCGGGTGGGGGTTGCCAGGGCGGAACAGCGAATGCTCCCGCCAGTTGCGATGGCAAGGGCGGTTGCGGCTGCGGAGGGCATGGCCACGATAGCCACGAACACGAGCATGCCGGCGGCGGTTGCCAGAGCGGGGCGCAGGCTTCTGCCGGCTGCGGCGGCAAAGGCGGCTGTGGTTGCGGGGGGCATGGACATGAGCGCCATCCCGGCGAAGAGGCTTTTGCCCGCAAGATGCGCGCGGATGCCTTGCGTGTCGCGGTGACCAGCCAGAACCAAAAAACCGTGACCGATCACGCCGGCCGTTGCCGCAAATTCTGGGTTTATGAAATCCGCCAGAACAAGGTGGACAACAAGACATTGCGTGAGCTGACGTTAGAGCAGACTTTCCATTCGGCGGAACTGGGGGCGAATCATCCGCTGGACGACGTGCATGTGCTGATCACGACAGGAATGAGCCCATTCCTGTATCAACGCCTGCAAAAAGGCGGAATCAGGGGGTTCATTACCGACGAGTCGGATCCGGACCGTGCGGTGGAGATGTTGTTGCAAAAGGTGGCAGCAGCCTGAAAAAAGCCGTCAGCGCGGTACCGGATAGTCAGTTTTTCAGGGGAGTGTTTGTTCCATCGGCAGGTGTTTTTCCGGGCGGCTATCACGACTCATATTTTTTCAAGGAGGGTGGAATATGTTTAACGATCTGAAAGGCAAGCGGATTCTGGTAACGGGAGCATCGCAGGGCATCGGCCTGGCGGCGGCGCTGGCGTTCGTCCAGCAGGGCGCGCGGGTGGGTATCACTTCGCGGTCGAAAGACGAGAACGCGCAGGCGGCGGTAAAGAAACTCCAGCAGGCCGGCGGCGATGTGGAGCATTACGCCGGCGATCTTGCCGAAACGAAAGAGTGTTCGAAACTGATCGAGCAGTTCGTCGCGCGTTTCGGCGGCATCGACGTGCTGGTAAACAACGCGGGCGGCCTTGTCGGACGCAAGCAGCTCCCGGATATCGACGACGAGTTCTTCGACAGCGTGTTCGATGTCAACGCGCGTTCGGCGCTCATGACGACCCGCTTTGCGCTGCCCCATCTGATCGCCTCGGCCAAGGCGAGCGGGAAAACCGCTTCCGTCATTCTGGTCGGTTCGATCGCCGGATACAACGGCGGCGGTCCGGGCGCCGGACTCTATGCGGCATCCAAGGCCTGGCTGCATGTGGTGCAGAAAAACTGGGTCAGCGCGCATACCAAGGACGGCGTGCGTTTCAATGTGGTCTCCCCGGGCACCGTTGATACAGCTTTCCATGCGGACAAGAACGACACCGTGCGCGCCCAGATCAGCACGTCCATTCCCATGGGGCGCTTCGGCACCTCCGAGGAGATGGCGCCAAGCTTCCTGTTCCTGGCCTCACATGCCTGCAGCGGTTACATCACCGGGCAGATCATCAACATCAACGGCGGGCAGTACATGCCCTGACGCATCCGGAAACGGACACTGGAAATGACGACGGGGACCGAAGTCCCCGCCGGCTTTTCTTTGGTGACAAGGCTCAAGCAGCCTCGGCTCCGGCCTTAGGCGGCCAGTGCGAAACGCTCATCGTTGGCGTTTATGGATTTGCGCGGATTACGTCCGTCGCCTCTCGGGTTGCCTGCGCACCTTTGCTCGCCCTGTCGAAACCGGTACACCCCCACCTAAGAACACTTCCCGGTGTGTGTGCTTAGGTGGAGGTGGCGGGAATCGAACCCGCGTCCAGAACGTCTCCAGATTGCCGGGATTACAACCATGTCTCAAGTATGGGGTCTGTCCGCCGATTTTTCAAGAGCGGCCGTCCCGAAAATACTGAGGGCATGCCCCTCTCCCGTATAATTTTCCATCGACTGTCAGGCCGGAAACAAGAACGACAAGGAAAGGGAACGCAAATGAACAACAAGCAGCTGCTGATCCTCGGCGCGGGAGCGGACCGCACCGCCGGCATCGATTTCCCGCTGGCGAACACGCTGCTGACCGAAGTGACGCGCTATCTCGACGGTTCCGGCAGAGAGGTGGAGGCGGCGCTGCGCAAGATGCTGCCCGGGCTGAGGTTCAATTTCAACGCCATGATCGCCCGCGCGGTCGACAAGATCGCCGGCCGGGAACCGCATGAACAGAAGGCCATGGTGCAGCGGGTCCGCGAGGCGATCGATTCGCTGCCGGCGGAGCGGGGGCCAGTGCGCCGGCAGGGCGAGCTGATCGTCCGCCTGTTCAACAAACTGGCGTCGATCGCCGAGCACAGCCAGCTCGACGACGAGACCGAAGCGCTGATCCGCGAAGTGTTTCCAGACGATGCCGGCGAAATGCTCGACAGCGATTCGATCCTGGACATCCACAAACTGTCCTTGTCCGATACCTTCAAGACGGTTTTGAAGCGCACCTTGCGGACTGGGCTCAATGGCCAGCGGAACGAGGTGGCCGCCGTGCTGGGCGACGATCTGCTCAACATCGAAACGCTGCTGATCGAGAAATTTCTCGGGTTCTACAACGACAAACCGTCCGACATCAAGAATTACCTCTACATTTCCTGGGCGCTGTGGGCCTACCTGGTGGCCAGGCAGAAAGAGGTGCTGGCCGCCCACGGCAACGGCGAGCTGCCGTTCTACGGGGGGATACCCAAGGAATTGCGGGCGATCACGCTCAACTACACGGCGTTTCTGCAGCAGCGCCTCGGGCCGGAGCAGACGATTCATTTCCACGGCGGCCTCGCGGATTACGTGCGCATGGATACGCGCGATCTGCTGCCGGTCGACGACATTTTCGCCTGCGATCCGGCACAGTTCATCCGCGAGGTCGTTGCGCCGAACGTGGATCTCGCGCCTGCGGACCGAAGCATGCACCGGCACGTGATTCCGGCGCTGGTGCCGCCGCTGCGCTTAAAGCCGATCCTCTCGCACCGCTACATCGAACTGTGGGGCAAAGCCTCGGGCTGGGTAAGGGAGGCACGGCACATCGCCGTCGTCGGCTATTCTTTCAACAATGCGGACGAGCATTTCAACGACATCCTGCGTTGCCATCCGGGGCGCCGAGTCGACATCGTCTCCCCGGATGCGGGTTCCGAGGCATCCCTTGCGCGCATGGAAAAAATATTCGGCACCGCCGCCAATCAGTACAACACGGTCAAGGTGCAGGGGCACGCGGCGAAACAGGCCCGGAAAGTGCGGCTGATCGCCGCACGGGCGAACGAAATCGATCTGGCGGCGTTGTTCGACGGGCAGGATTGATTTTGCAGCGATACGCAACCGGCATCATCTTTTACATTTTTTTGACATCTTTATACAGATAACAGACAACCGGCCGGAGCGAACGGAGAACAATGGCGGCGTTTATTCGACAATAAGGAAGATCATCATGATGAACGTAAAACGCCTATTCACGCTCCTGGCCCTGTCCATTCTCCCGTTCGGCATGAACGCCCAGGCGGCGGCGCAGAAGGTGGCGATCAAGTCCGAGCTTGCTTCGCCCATCGTGCTGGAGAATGTGCAGGACAAGAACTACCTGAAGGTTTCACTCGTCGGCTATCCGCTGGAAATCAAGAAGCGCAACCCGATCAACCTGGCGCTGGTGATCGACCGTTCCTCCTCGATGGGCGGCGAGCGCATCGAAAAGGCGCGCGATGCGGCCATCATGGCGGTGAACATGCTCGACAGCGACGATACGCTGTCCGTCGTGGTCTATGACAGCAACGTGGAGGTGATCGTGCCGGCGACCAAGGTCCGGGACAAGCAGATGATCGCCGACAAGATCCGCAGGAACATCCAGCCGCGTGGGATGACGGCATTGTTCGCCGGCGTCAGCAAGGGGCTGGACCAGGTCGGCAAGCATCTGGACAGGGAGCAGGTCAACCGTATCATCCTGCTCTCCGACGGGCAGGCCAACGTCGGGCCGACGTCGATCAGCGAACTGGCGGGGCTGGCGCGGATCGCGGCGAAGAAGGGGGTGGCAATCACCACGCTGGGCATCGGCAAGGATTACAACGAGGATCTGATGGCGGCGATCGCCGGCTACAGCGACGGCAATCACGCCTTCGTGGAAAAGACCGTCGACCTGGAAAAGACCTTCGCCCGGGAATTCAGCGACGTGATGTCGGTCGTGGCGCAGGACGTCGAGGTGGTCATCAAGACCGCGAGCCATGTGACGCCCGTGCGGCTGCTGGGGCGCGACGGCGAGATCAAGGGCAACACGGTGACGGTCAAGCTCAACCAGCTGTATTCGAAACAGGAAAAATACGTCATGCTGGAAGTGATTCCCGCCAAGGGAAGCAAATCCGAATCGAAACCGCTGGCGGAAGTGAACGTCAGTTACGACAATCTGGCGACCAAGCGCAAGGATACCTATCAGGAAACCCTGGCCGTAAGCTACAGCGGCTCTTCCGACGAGGTGAAGAAGGCCGTCGTCGAGGAGGTGCTCGTCGATTCGGCGATCCAGAAGGCCACGCTGGAAAACGAACGCGCCATCAAGCTGATGGACGAAGGCAAGATGAGCGAGGCGAAGGCGGTGTTGGATAAGAGCGCCGGCGATTTGGACGTCCTTCAATCCAAGGTTGCCGCGCCTGAGGCAAAAACGAAAGCCGCGGAAAGCGCGCAGATGAACAAGGACATGAGCGACAAGATCATGAAGGAAGACAAAGCCGTTTCGCGCAAGGCGCTCAAGGAGCAGAATTACAACACGCAGCAGAATGTGAAGAAGGGCTATTGATTCGGAGAAAATGCCGGCGGCGCGCAGAGGATCTGCGTCGTCCGCCGGCAACGACCATGACGGGAGCGCTGTGATTCATCGGATGCCGAAAAGCAGAACTTTTTTTGCGGTTATTACGCTGGCGATTTTTTGCGTGATCGCCTATCTCGGCGTCCGCACGCTGGAGCACGAAGCGCTGCTGCGCCATTACCAGTCGCAGACCCTGGCCCAGACGCGCGCCGCGCAGGCCGAAGCCTTCGTCATGGGGCTGCTGCAACAGAAGGCCGCCCGTTTCGACGCCATGATGAGTTTCACGCAACGCGACGACGAATCGGTCAGGGCGCTGCAGGAGAAGGATGATGACATCGACGGCGTTTTCATCATGCAGAAGAACCGGATGCTCTATCCCAACGCGCTGGAACCGATGACGCTTAAAGAAAAAAACTGGGCGCAGACGATCACGCCGCTGGTCAACGACCCGAGCCTGCTGTACAGCCACGGCGAAAAAAGCGAGCAGGAAATTCCGCGCGCTGGCTGGTTCATCATCAACGAAACGCAGGAGCCGGCGCTCATCTACTGGCGAAACGACAACGGCCAGTTCATCGGCTTTCGCGTTTCCTACATCAAACTGCTGTCCGACGTCATCAATGCAGCGGCCTTCGATTTCTCCCCCGACACGCTGCTCCTGAAGGAAGGCGGTCGCCTGCTGTATCAAAGCCGCTCCGATGTGCCCATCGAAAAGCAATCGCTGCAGCAGGCGATCCAATTGCCTTATCCGCTGAGCGCCTGGTCGGTCGAGTATTATGGACAGGTTCCCGGCGGGCGGAGCGTCTATCTGTGGGGAAGCGTCTTCCTGCTGGCCCTGCTGGCGATGGTCGGCCTGATCATGTTCCGTCTCTATCGGGAATACACGCAAACGGCGCGGCTGGCGCGGCAGCAGGTCAATTTCGTCAGCCAGGTGTCACATGAACTGAAAACGCCGCTGACCAATATCACGCTCTACGCCGAACTGTTGAAGGAGGAACTGGGCGAATCCGGCGACGAAGGCCTGCGCCATGTTGATGTCATTATCGCCGAGGGGCAGCGCCTGTCGAGGCTGATCCAGAACATCCTGACATTCACCCATGCGCCGAAGATCCACATCCAGCCTGTGGATCTGAACCTGCTGATCGCGCAGATCGTCCAGACCTTCACCCCCTCGTTTAAGGCCAAAGGCATAGAACTGACGCTGAGCGCGGCCGGGAGCCTCACCGTCGACAGCGACGTCGACCGGCTGACGCAGATCGTCAGCAACTTCCTGAGCAACGCGGAAAAATACGCGGCGGCCGGCAAGCGGGTGGATGTGGCGGTGGAAGCCGGCGCCGGCCATGTCGACATCCACGTGCGCGATTACGGCCAGGGGATCCCGGAAAAAGAAGTCAAAATGATTTTCCAGCCCTTCTACCGGATCAAATCGGCCATCACCGAAGGCGTTTCCGGAACCGGCATCGGTTTGACCATTGCCCGCCAGCTTGCCGAAAGCCTGCAGGGGGAAATTCTCGTCAGCCATGCGGAGCCCGGCGTGCGATTCACGCTGCGGCTTCAAGCGGGCGGAACAGCGAAGTGAGCGGACATGAAAATCCTGATCGTCGAAGATGATGACAACATTCGCCTCGGCCTCGTGGAGGCGCTCTCCCGCGAGGGCTATCGCCTGATCGCCGCGGAAAACGGCAGGGTGGCCCTGCGCAAGTATGAGGAGGAGCGGCCGGACTTCGTCATCCTCGACATCATGATGCCCGAGATGGACGGCTACTCGGTCTGCCGTGAGATACGCAAGAATGACGAACAGATTCCGATCGTCTTCCTGTCGGCCAAGGACGCCGAGATCGACCGCGTCGTCGGCCTGGAACTGGGCGCGGACGATTACATCAGCAAACCTTTCGGGGTGCACGAGATCCGCGCCCGGATCAAGGCCATCGCCAAGCGCTGCCTGCGCAGCAAGCCGGAAGGATTGGACGCCAGCTTCGCCTTCGGCGATCTGACGGTTTCTCCACGGGAACTGTGCGCCTGGCGCGACGCCGAGCGCCTGGAACTGTCGCTGCGTGAAGTCAAGATTCTCGAATGCCTGTACCAGAACAGGAACAAGGTCGTGACGCGCGACATGCTGTTCAATGCCGCATGGGGATATGACCACGTGCCGAACAGCCGCACACTGGACCAGCATATCTCCAAGCTGCGCAAGATCATCGAACACGACCCCAACGAACCGGCGCTGATCCGCACGGTGCACGGCGTGGGCTATCGCTACCAGACCGAATGAGGCGTTTTCAGTAGCGGATGATAGCCCGGATGATCTGCACCGGCGCATCACTCAGCAAATGGCGGGAAAGACCGGGCTGTCCCGCGGTAGGCGAATGATGAATCAGCAGCATGTCCTTTTCATCCAGCGGGTAGGTTTCACCCGCTAAGTGCAGGGTCGCTTGACCGCTATAAACGTAGAGCGCAATGGTTGTGCTCCTTCCGTCTTTGCCCGTTTCGCCCGTAGCGACGACGACTTGTTCCTCGCCCGGCGAGAGCGTTATGGCGGCGACGTCGCCGCTGACGCCTTCTGCCATCATCAGGTTGAAATCGACGGCACAGCCGAAGCTAGTGGTGTTCCAGGCGCCGTCAAAATGATCCTGTTCAAACGCCCCCAGATGTTTTTCGTGATGATTCTCGTGCTTGAGCAGGATTTCGCCGGATAGAATCATGAGAATCCGCCGGAACCCGGGGAGCGAAGTAAAGCGCGATTCCTGGAGACTGACGGTGGCTGTGCTCAGGCGCCATTTGAAGCAGCGGTCCGAATAGAGGGCTTCGGGCGGATAGATGGCCAGCTGGGTTGTGGTTCCGCCCGCCCACTCGGTGGTAATCTGATCGGAATGTGTGATGACCTGGGTGAATTTGGGCATGGATTTGACCTTTCCGTTATTTGTTCGTTAATTAAAGCAATCATCGTTCCGTGGAATCGGGGATGCAACGAAATGACGTAAATGGATACCGATGCAGGTGCAGCATAAGGTTGTCGAGGCTAGCCGAAACGCTTTTCGTTTTCCTCGCCGCCTTTTGCATTGGTTTCCCGGTGTCCGCGATTGACCAAAAAACTCTGCTGGTGGCTGGGGACGAGAATTTTCCACCCTACGAATTCGTCGATACCATCGACGGAGAAAACGTCTATCGCGGATTCAATGTCGATCTGCTCAAGGCGATCGCATTGACGACCGGGTACGAAATCCGGTTTTTCCCCATGCAGTGGGCCGATGCCATCCGCGCTTTGGAGCGAGGGGATGTGAACGCGGTCGGCGGCATGAAATACGATCGGGAGCGGCAGAAAATCTTCGATTTTTCGGATCCCTATTTGCACAACTCACTGGCGATCTTCGTACTGAAGAATACCCACGCGATCAATTCGCAGGAAGACTTGCTGGGGAAGAAAGTCGCGGTCCAGAAAAACGACGCCGGGTATAACCGTTTGAAGAACCAGGCGGTGCAACTGGTTCCGACCTTCAATCAGGAGCAGGCGCTGGAATTGCTCCTGGGCGGCAGCGTCGACGCCGTGCTGGGGAACCGCCTGACCGGTGAATACATCCTGCAGCGTATCGGGCGGCAGGATGAGGCCAAGATCGTCGGCGGCCCGACAGATACGGAGCGCTATGGCGTCGCCGTCCGCAAAGGCGATCCTGTGCTGACGGTCTTCAACCAGGGGTTGAGCCAGATCCGCGCCAACGGAACCTACGACAAACTGTATGAAAAATGGTTTGGCGAGATGCTGGGGCAGCCCGCGCAATACTACAAAAGAAACCTGGGCATAGCGATCGGTTTCGTCGTTGTTCTCTTCGTCGCCGCGGTGGTCATCGCTGTGTTCAATTTTTCCCTGAAACGGGAAGTGCGCAAGCGCGTCAAGGAAATCGAAGAATACAACCTGAGGCTGGAGAAGAATAACGAATACATCGAGGGCATCCGCCGCTATCAAAACGGGCTCCTGAACAGCGGCTATGGCGGCATGCTGACCATCGACGATAGTGGAACAATAAAGTTCGCCAACCATTATGCCGAGCGCTATCTTGACGCCGCGGAGGATTCTCTGGTCGGCAAATCCTATCGCGAGACACCGCTGGCGACCATCCTCGATGGCCGCGAAGCACGCCTCTCCGAGCCGGTGGAGCGCGAGTTCATGCTGGGCGCCGCCCGCGTCGAGTATCTCGTCGATGAGCTTACCCTGGAGGGAAAAAGAGACACGATTGTCCACTTCCGGGACGTTACGGAAGAGAAAAAGCTTCGCCAGGAATTGGCGAAAAAGGACAAGATGGAGGCGCTTGGAAAGCTGGTGGCTTCGATTGCGCATGAAATCCGCAACCCGTTGACTTCGATCAAAACCTTTATCGAACTGCTTCCCGCAAAGTACGACAATCCGAATTTCCGCGAGAAAATCAGCCAGCTCGTCCCGCAGGAAGTCGATCGTCTCGACGCCATCGTCGCCGATCTCCTGGCCTATTCGCATCCGCGCAGTTCCGCGCCGGAGAGCATTCGGTTGAAAAAGCTGCTGGACGACACGATGGTTTTCTTTGCCCATACGATCGGCAAGGAAAACATCGGGTTGACCATGGCGATTGACGAGGAGTGCCTGGTCAGGGCGGACATGTACCAACTGAAACAGGTGCTGATCAATGTGATTCTGAACGCCGTGCAGGCCCTGCATGGGCGCGAAAATCCCGAGTTGTCCGTGATTGCCGCCGCTGATTGCGCGAACGTATGCCTTTCGATCCGCGACAACGGACCAGGAATCAGGAAGGAGAATCTGGAGCGGATTTTCGAACCGTTCTTCTCCACGAAAACAGGCGGAACGGGGCTCGGCCTGTTCATCAGCCATGAGCTGGCGAAGATGAACCGGATCCGCATGGAAGTTTTCAGCGAGGAAAATTCGGGGACGGAAGTTCGTTTGAGTTTTTTTGGAAGGGGCGACGAGTGCCAAACGCAATCCTGATTATCGATGACGAAGAAGCCATCTGCACTTCGCTGGCTTTTGCCCTTGAGGATAGATTCCGCGTCCATACGGCGAACTCCGGGCAGGAGGCGCTGGCCTGCCTCAAAGAGAATGACGTCGGAATTATCCTTCTGGACGTGTTTCTCGGTGAGGAAAACGGACTGCAGGTGCTTGAACGGATCAAGGCGCACGACGAAAAAATTCTCGTCGTCATGATGACGGCTTTCGGCAGCATCAAGTCCTCCGTAGATGCGATCAAGAGCGGCGCTTTTTACTATGTGACCAAGCCAATCGACATGGATGAGTTGAATGTCATATTGGCGAATGCGCAGGAACTCCTCGCCATGCGGACGAAAGTCCAGTACCTGAACCGCAAGCTGCGGCAGGCGCACGAGTTTTCCGGAATGATCGGGCAGTCCGAGCCGATGGCGCGGGTCCAGAAGGACATCGAGCGGGTCAGCGCCGTGGAATCCAGCGTGCTTATCGTGGGAGAGAGCGGCACCGGCAAGGAACTGGTGGCCAGGGCCATCCACCATGCCAGCCGCCGGCGCAACGAGGCGTTCGAAGTGCTCAACTGCGCGGCCATACCTGCGGAACTCCTGGAAAGCGAGCTGTTCGGCCATGAGAAAGGCGCTTTCACCGGCGCCACGCAACGGAAGAAGGGGTTTTTCGAATTGGCGCACAACGGCACGCTTTTCCTGGACGAAGTGGCCGAAATCGACATCAAGCTCCAGGCGAAACTGCTGCGCGCCGTGCAGGAAAAAGAGATCCTGCCGTTGGGATCGGGCCAGCGCCGCAAGGTAGACGTGCGGATCGTTTCGGCGACCAACCGCGATCTGAAGAAAATGCTGGAAACCGGCGCCTTTCGGGAGGATCTCTATTTCCGCCTGAACGTTGTTTCCATCGCGCTGCCCGCCTTGCGCGAACGGCCCGAGGACATTCCGCTGCTGATCGAGCACTTCCTGAAAAAATACAACCGGGAGATGGGGCGGCAGATACTGTCCATCACCCCGGAGGCGCTTGCCGCCCTGATGCGATACGACTTCCGGGGCAATGTGCGGGAGTTGGAGAACATCATCGAGCGGGCCATCGTTTTCAGCGACGGCCGCGAACTTCAGATCGACAGCCTGCCGGCGGAAGTGCATACGTGCCGGAGCAAGGGGCTCACAGCAGATTTCGGCGAGGGAGTCATCCCGATCCGTGTTGGAGAAAACCTGTCCGGCGTCGAGGAAAAACTGATTCACGCAACCCTGCGCCACTACAAGGGGGACAAGAGCGCAACGGCGCGGGCGCTCGGAATCAGCGAGCGCAAGCTGTGGTACAAGCTCAAGGAGTATCAGCAGCAAAACCCGGAGGGTACTGCAAATTTTGCATGAAAAATTTGCAGTCGAACGAGCCATCTTTCGCCCGACGCAGTAAAAGCGGCCAAGCAGCGGAAGCGGCTCTTTCCTGCCGAATGAGCCAAAAAGCCGTCTTTTCAACGAAGTGAAGCGGCGTTCACTACTGGCGGCATCTGTTATTCCGTTTTTGCAGCTCTTTGTTCTAGATTGGCACGATCTCTGCAATGTCACCCGAACAAATTGTCTTTTCTAAAGGGAGGCGTTATGGGATTTGAAATTGCCAATGGCGTGTGGATCATGAAATTCGACCTGATCGGCACCGTGGCGCTGGCGGCTTTGCTGCTGATGTTCGGCGCCTGGTTGCGGAAAGTGTTTCCCGCGCTGGTTCGGTTCTGCATCCCGTCAGCGGTTCTGGGCGGTTTCGCTTTTTCGCTGTTGGCCTGGCTGCTCAAGGAGACCGGGCTGCTGAACTTCAAGCTGGATACCACGTTGCAAATGCCGTTCATGATCGCCTTTTTCACCACGGTCGGTTTGGGCGGGAGTTTCGGACTGATCAAGAAAGGCGGCAAGGAACTCATCGTTTACCTGGTCGGCTGCTGGGTCCTTGCCGTTGCGCAGAACTCCATCGGCGTTGCTACGGCCTATATGACGGGAATCCACCCTGTGCTGGGCGTCATGGCCGGAGCTGTCTCGCTGGAGGGCGGCATGGGGGCCGCCTCGGCGTTTGGCCCCACCGCCGAGCAGTTGGGCGTCAATGGCGCATTTGTCGTGGCGGTTGCGGCGGCGACCTATGGCTTGATTGCCGGCGGCCTGTTCGGCGGCCCGCTGGCCAAGTGGCTGATCGAGAGAAACAACCTGCCCATCGTGACTCAGGGCGATCATCTGGAAGCGCTGGCCGAAATCAACCAGACGGAAGAAAGCGCTGCCACCAGCGACAAGGTCATCGCCATGATGACCGTAGTCCTGATCGCCATGGTCTTCGGCGCCGTTTTTTCGGCCAAGATCAAGGAGTGGACTGATTTTGTTCTGCCGGGCTACGTCGGCGCCATGTTCATGGCCGTGATTTTCCGCAATTTCAACGACGCCATGCCGGTCGTCAAGCTGCACGAAAAATCCGTTGACCTGATCGCCGACGTAAGCCTCGGCATTTTCCTGACGATGGCCATGATGTCGCTGAAGTTCTGGGAGCTCTACAACCTGGCGCTGCCGCTGATCGTCATCCTCGCCGTGCAGACCGTGTTCATGTTCCTGTTCTGTGTCTATCTGCTCTTCCCGCTCCTGGGGCGAAATTACGACGCGGCAGTGATGTGTGCCGGTATGATAGGCCATGGCCTGGGGGCGACGCCGAACGCCGTGGCCAACATGGGCGCGGTGGCTGAACGCTTCGGTGTGGTCTCGCGCAAGGCCTTCCTGATCGTGCCGCTTTGCGGAGCTGTGCTGATCGATATTGTCGGGATTCCGAATATTGTCTGGTTCATCAACTACTTCGCCAAAGGCTGATGCAATGGAATGCCGCATGGGCCTGCATGGTCCATGCGGCAGCCTTTTTCCGAAAGAATGGAGCTAGGGATGATGTTGAAAAATGATTTTGTCTGGTCGGGGCGCGAGGATACGGAGGAAGTGGGGCCGAGCCTGCGTTGGCATCAGAAAATGTCGAAAATCTCCGCGCTGCGGGATGCAGCCGCGGGAGGCGTGACGCTGATCGGCTTCGCCTCGGACGAAGGCGTGCGCCGCAACAAGGGGCGCCCCGGGGCGGCGGCTGGTCCGCAAGCCTTGCGTTCCGCGTTGGCCAGCCTGCCGCTCAACGGCGAGCCGCCGCTGTTCGACGCCGGGGATGTCTGCTGTGAAGAGGGCCGGCTCGAGGAAGCCCAGGAACGGCTCGCCTCGGCGGTTGCCGAATCCATCAGTGGCGGAAGTCGTCCGATTGTCCTCGGCGGCGGGCACGAGGTGGCGTGGGGAACGTTTCAAGGAATTGCCAAAAGCGGAATCGATCCGCGCCGGCTGCTGGTAGTCAACTTCGACGCGCATTTCGACCTGCGCTTTGCCGCTGTCGCCAACTCCGGCACGCCCTTTCGGCAAATGCAGGAGTATTGCGCACAACGGAGCGCACCGTTCAATTACCGGATTTTCGGCATCAGCCGTTTTGCCAATACACAGGCCCTTTTCGACCGTGCCGACGAGATTGGCGCGCGTTATTGGCTGGACGAAGAGCTGCAAATGCAGAAAGGGGTGGAGGCCGCCCAGGATGCCTTGGCCGACGATCTGGCGAAATGCGATGCGGCCTATATCACGATATGCCTCGACGTTCTGCCGGGGGCATGCGCGCCCGGTGTTTCCGCCCCGGCAGCGCTGGGAGTGCAGTTGGGGGTCGTCGAAATCCTGATTGGCCAGATACTTGCCTCGCAGCGCCTGGTGGCAGCGGATATCGCCGAACTCAATCCCGAACTGGACCGAGACAATCTGACAGCCAAGGTGGCGGCGAGGCTGGTGGCGAAGATGGCGCGCGGATAATCGGCCGGGGGGCTTTCAGGCCGGGTCGCTGTGCTATGGGTTCTGCGCCAGATGGCGCAGAACCTCGCCGGCCGCCATGAAGCCGAACGGCGCCGTGACGCAGACCGAGGAACCGTAGCCGGCGCAATTCAGGCCGCTCGGCGTGGGTGGAACGTCGCAGCCGGCTGCCGTTTCCGGGTCGCGCAGCGGTTCGGCCGAATAAACGGCCGGAATGCCGAATTTTTTCTTCGGGTCGCGCGTGAAACCATACTCCTTGCGCAGCAGCGAACGGACCTTGGCCAGCAACGGGTCCTGGATGGTCCGCGACAGGTCGGCGACGGCGATTTTCCCCGGATCTCTTTTGCCACCTGCGCCGCCGGCAGTGACGACGGGCAGGGCGTGGCGGCTGCACCAGGCAATCATCGCCGCCTTGGTGCGCACCTGGTCGATGGCGTCGACGACGTAATCGAATCCGCGATCGAGCATTTCCCCCGTATTTTCCGGCGTGACAAAATCTTCGACGGTTTCGATCAGGCAGCCGGGGTTGATGGCGCGGATGCGTCCGGCCATGGCGTCTACCTTGGCTTGACCGAAAGCGCCATCCTGGGCGTGGATCTGGCGGTTGACGTTGGACTCGGCGATCATGTCCAGGTCGATCAGGGTGATGCCGCCGATAGCTGAGCGGGCCAGAGCTTCGGCCGCCCATGAGCCGACGCCGCCGATGCCGACGACGCAAATCCGTGCCGCCTGGAAGCGCTGCAGCGCCCCGGCGCCGTAAAGCCGGCGAATACCGCCGAAGCGGCGCTCGGCATCGATATCCAAAAGGGAAACTTCGCCTGCTGCAACGCTCGCCATCAGTTCACCAGCCGCCGAATCACTTTGTTGAACGGTTCGATCCATTCCGGGAAGAACTGATTGTTGCAGGCATTGATTTCCGCGATGGCCCGCAGGACCGAGCGGTTTTTCCCGCGATGGGCGTGTTTCAGCATGACGGCTTCGAACGCGTCGATAATGGCCAGAAGTTTTGCCCCGTCGTGGATCCGGTCTGCGGAAAGGCCTATGGGATACCCTTGTCCATCCGGTGTCTCATGGTGCTGTGCCACGATATCGGCCGCCTCCTGCCAGCTTTCCATGCGCGACAGAATCCCCGAGGCATACTCGGGATGGTTGCGCAGGGCGCGTTTTTCCTCGGGCGTGACGCGTCCGATTTTCAGCCAGATCGACTCCGGCAGGAACATCATGCCGATATCGTGCATGTAAATGGCTGCTTCCAGCTGTATCGGATCGATGGTCTTGTCGCGCAATAAGTTGGTTTCCGCGGCCAGGCGCAACAGGCGCAGGGTCCGCCCTTTGAACAGCGGCGAGCGCGCCTCCAACTGCTCGGCCAGCGTGCGGAAAAACCGAAGATCCTCGCTGACCCGGGAAGTCTGCTGGTCGATGGAGCTGGATGCCTGCTCGCGGTTCAGGCCTGGGGCGGGCTTTGCCGTGGTCCGGAAGCCGGTCACGGCTTCGACCAGCTCGGTGACGCGGGTTTCCAGCTCGGCGGGAGGGGCTCCTGCGACTTTCTCCAGCCCTTGCACCAAAGCCAGCAGCCTCAGGTTTTCCAGCGGCCTGTGCGAGCGCAATCCTTCGACGGCGAGTTCCAGGCGATCGATGGCCAACAGGATGGCTTCGGCGAGCGTGTCGCTGAACTGGATTTCGTCATTGCGCAGGCGGGACAGCAATGTTTCGATCGGATGGATGATGGCGACGGCCAGTTCGATGTGGCACAAGGTCGCATCACCTTTGATGCTGTGCAGCGTGCGAAACAGGCTGCCGACGATTTCGCGGTTGTCGGGCAAAAGCTTGAGACGCGAAATATCCCGCTCGATATCGGGAGCATGGTTGTACAAAGCCTCGATGAATTCTTCCAGCGCTTTGAAATCCGAGATTTCCGGCGCGATGATCGATCGAATATCCATGCGGCTCCCCGGTGGCAGATTATCCCAGCCGCAGTTTACCCGAAAGCCGGCGTTTCCACGATGCAGTGCCGATAAATCAAGCTGGTCTGAAGTGTCCGGCTGGGCTAAACTCTATGTCTTCCCAAAGGAGATAGGATGTCTACAATGACAACAGAATCCGGCCTGCAGATTGAGGAGCTGCAGATTGGTACTGGTGATTTGGCGGTGGCCGGAAAATTCGTTAGTGTTCATTACACAGGTTGGCTGGCGGATGGAAGCCAGTTCGATTCCAGCAGGGAACGTAATGAGCCGTTCGAGTTTCCCCTTGGGCAGCGCATGGTGATCGCCGGATGGGACGAAGGCGTGCAGGGTATGTGCGTCGGCGGTATCCGCAGGCTGACCATTCCCCCGCATCTGGGCTATGGCGTGCGTGGCGCGGGTGGCGTCATCCCGCCGAACGCCACACTGGTTTTTGAAGTCGAGCTGCTCGAAATTCTCTGATATGTCCGATACCCCCCGCAAGACCTTGCGCCTGCCTTCCAGGAAGGACGGCGAAGAAACCCCCGTCAATCCGCGCCGCAAACCGATTCGTAGCGGTGGTAGCGCCAATCCCCGGCGAAAGCCGGAGGGCGCGGAAACGGAAAAGCCCGATCCCGCAGCCAAGCGGGATTGGCGGAAAAACAAGCCCGGGACATCGGGAGCTGCATCGCCGGATCGGACCCGAAGTGAACCCGGAAAAGGGGCTGCTCGCGCTGGCGACAAGGCTTTGGCGCCTACATCCCCTGGACGGAAGACGATTTCCAGGCCCAGGGATGAGGCAAAGCGGGAACGTTTTCCCGATACTCGGAATAGCGAGCCGGCCCCGGAGCGGACGAACGCTCAGAGCGGCGTCCGCGTTTCCAAGCTGATGGCCGAGCAGGGGCTGTGTTCGCGGCGGGAGGCCGACGAGTACATCGTGCGAGGCTGGGTGTATGTCGATGGCGAGCGGATCACCGAATTGGGAACGCGCGCCGATCCGTCGGCAAAAATCACGCTCGACCAACAGGCCAAAGCGACGCAGCAGCGCCAGATGACCGTTCTGCTGCACAAGCCGGTCGGCTACGTCTCGGGCCAGCCGGAACCCGGTTTTCAGCCGGCCCTGGTGCTCATCCGCCCGGAAAACCAGCACCGCACCCCGGATACGCCGGTTTTCCATGCTTCGCATCTCAAGGGATTGGCGCCGGCGGGGCGATTGGACATCGATTCGACCGGGCTGCTGGTGCTGACGCAGGACGGGCGGATCGCGCGGCAACTGATCGGCGAGAATTCCAAAGTCGAAAAGGAATACCTCGTGCGCGTGGCGGGGCAGCTCATCGAGAACGGGCTGGAGTTGCTCAATCATGGCCTGGAACTGGATGGGCGGGCACTGAAACCGGCCAAGGTGGAATGGCTGAACGACGATCAACTGCGCTTCCTTCTCCACGAAGGGCGCAAGCGCCAGATCCGCCGCATGTGCGAGCTGGTAGGGCTGCGCGTGACGGGACTCAAACGCGTGCGTACCGGCAAGATCCGGCTGGGCGATCTGCCGCTCGGAAAATGGCGTTATCTGCGGGACAACGAGACGTTCTGAGGGAACGAGTGAGGCAGGAAGCGCTCCCGCCAGGAAATTCCCGGGTGGAAGGCCGATGATTTTCGGCCCTCCACCCGGAAGACTACGGGGGAGTCGGTGTGTCCACTACTTGGTTAGGGCAGATCGTTGTACTTCAAGGTCCAGGAGTAGGTATAGGATTGGCCGGCTACGAAGTTGACCCCCGTGCTCTTGCAGGAGAAGTTGGCTTTCAGTTGCCCGATCGGCGTCAGCGACAGGGCCACGGAGCCGAACGCCTTGGGTTCCGTGCAGGTATCCAGCCCGGCGATACTGTACGAAGCGACGTCGCTGTTGCTGTAGGTCACTGAATAACCATCCGAACCCATCACGGCATTGCTCGCGTCGGCGAAGGTCGCGAAATCCATCTGGACCGTCGCGTTGCTGACGTTGGCTGTTGGCGTCATTACATCGGTGCGGGTGATTGAACCCGGTTCGAATGTAAATGTCGTTTGAGTGCCGATCGCCAGGAAGTTCGTCTGGTTTTTCGCGGTTATCCGGCGGAGTTGGTCGACATCGTAGCTGACGATGACCTTGCCGCCGTCTTCCACCACCTTGAGGTTCTTGAAGTACGACACCGGCGCATGATGATTCGATCCGGTGGTGACGCGCGGCAGCAGCAATGCGTACGACTGGTCTGCCGTGCCGTAGGTGATGTTGTTGGCGAACGGCACCGGGAAATAAGGCGTCGTCTGGTTGTAATCCGCCCCGCGCGCGAGATTCAGGTTGAATACCCGTTTCTTGTCGCGCACAGTGATCAGCGCTTCGTTGTTGGGATAGCTGGCATTGTTCGGATCGTTGTACCAGGTGAGCGTGTAGCGCGGCTGCTTGCTGTCTAGCCATTGCTGGAAATCGGCGATGGATATCGGCGCCGCGTTCTTGTAGCCCAGCCGGTTCCAATGCGCGTTGACATAAAGGAACTGGTGCAGCAGGCTGAAGTTTTCGCCGAGCGCGCGCGCCGTGCCCCGGTAGCTGTCGGTGCCGCGGCCCTTGACCCACATGTTGACCGAGCGCAGGTCTTTGTCGTACCAGAAGTTGGCGTACCGGTCGGCAACGCGTTCGATGAAGGCGTAGGCGATCTTTCTTTCCTCGTCTGTCAGGATGCCTGCGTTGAGCGCCGCCGTTAGCACTTCCATGAAAGCCGTGTCGCCATACGGCCCGATGGAGCGGCCATAATTGAACCCCAGCCCTTCGGTCGTCAGCTGCGGCAGGATGGCGTTGACGGACTTGCGCAGGTAGCCCTTGACTTCGTCGGTGATGGCCGCCTCGTTACCCATTTCGATGCTGCGCTCAACAACCTCGCCGATCAGCAGCACGCTGTAACGGTCGAAGCGCCCGCCGTTTCTGCCGTCGGCATCGTCGTTGAAACCGCCGCTCGAGTCGTTCCGGTAATGATCCAGCAGCTTTTCGAGAATGGCGTTGCGTGCGTAGTTGGCACCACGCCCGGCGTCGTCGGCATTGCCCCAGCCGAGTTTGTCGCGCAGGCCGGCAATCGCGTAGGCCACGCCGTAGTAGTTCAACGCCGTATTGATGTTGAAATTCGGCGCGGAAGGCTGAGTGAACATATCATCGTATTTGAGGCGCTCTTTCAGCGTATCCATCAGCGCGGTATCGCTGAACACCTCGTCGAGCATGCCCTTATCTTTGAACATGTTCAATGCCAGCAGATAGTAGTACTCGCCGAACGAAGTATTGTCATAGATGTACTTGCCCTGGTCATTCTTGGCCATCATCTTCTTGGTGATGTCCTGGTAAACGGCCAGATATTCGGCGTAAGCCGGGTCGCCTTTCGCCTTCATGTCGATCAGGACATAGGACAGGCCCAAGGCCAGTTTGCCTGGCAGGAATTTGTCGCCGGTACCCGTTCCCAGCACCTTGACGTTGATGTCATTGCCCGAAACCAGATCGGGTCCGAGGCTCATCGTGAGATCGAGGCCCTCGGCCTTGACACGGTCGAACAGATACTTCATCTGCCCCATCATGGTGATGGGAACGTTAACCCCCTCGGGAACGCTCCAGTCGTCCATGCCTGCGACGATGGCGTTGAGCGAACGTGGATCGACGGGCTGCTCCTCGCACTGATTATTGCCGTTATTAGTGCCACCGTTATTGGTGCCTCCGTTGTTATTGCCACTGTTACCATTGCCGTTATTGGTGCTACCATTGTTGGTGCCGCCGTTATTCTTGCCGTTATTGCCGTTACCGTTATTAGTACCGCCGTTATTGGTGCCGCCGTTGTTAGTGCACTGATTAGTGGCTTGAGTACTACGGGCGGAAACGCCGGAGGCCAGGTCGCCCGAGCCTCCACCGCCGCCGCCACACGACGCCACGGATACGAAAGCCGCCGCACCGAAAATGATTGCGAGTGGTTTGAGTTTTGCGTCCAGCATTCTTTTCTCCTCATTTCTACGTTAAAAAACGCGAGCCAGTTTTTTGGTTTTATTGTTATTTGCGCGCCGCATTGCCGGTTGGGCAGGCGGCCGAAATCGAGGAAGTGAGTTTATCGTTACACAATCTGCTGCCTAACCGGCAATGCATGCCGGTTCAATCACATTCCGGAAGAATATCGACAGCGAATTGAGACGTTATGAGATGGGGGGCGAAGCGACAGTCCGATGGAAAGGTAGCGAAGCTGCCTTTGCCGGATCATGCAATTATGCCCTTTGCCAGCCCGAATCTTCCCTTCCCGATTATAATAATATGAGCATACGCCATATAGTTATTTAAGTAAAATATGACATCGCTTGTGGGGTGAATTTTTGTCGCCGGCACTCGTGCTGGACAAAAAAAGCCTCGCCACAAATGAACGGCGAGGCCTTCTTTGCAGAGCCCGCGTTTATTTTAGTAGCGCATCGTCGGCTTGCGAGGCGCGCACAGCGGCCGGACGCGAAAACAGCCGGCCGATATACTGCTCGAAGCGGGGGCGCTTCTCGATCATGTTGCTCATTGTCGCCCAGGCCAGCAGGCTTCCCACATAAACGTCCGCCGCGCTGAACCGGTTTCCCAGGAGGTAGTCTCCCGGCGAAAGTTCCCGTTCAAGGATATCCAGCATGTCCGGGATAGGGCCGTACCCTACCATCCTTCTTTGTTCTTCTGAGAATTCGATGCCCAGCGCCTGGTTGACGATGGCCGCTTCCAGCGGCCCGGCGGCAAAAAAGAACCAGCGGTAATACGGCCCGCGTTGCGGGTCGGTGGTTACAGGAGCCAGGCCCGCCGCTGGGAAGGCATCCGCAAGATACGCGCAAATCGCGGCGGATTCGGTGATGACGGTCTGCCCATGCTTGAGCGCCGGAACTTTACCCATCGGGTTGACGGCGAGATACTCCGCCGCCTTCATTGTCGTGCCGTACTCCAGCAATTCGACGCGGTAGGGTTCGCCGATTTCTTCGAGCAGCCAGCGTATCGTGCGTCCCCTCGACATGGGGTGGGTATACAGAATCAGTTCGCTCATTTCTTTCCTTTCAGTTTTTCAGGTGGACATGAAGCAATGAAGGCTACTGAAGTGGCGTACAAAGAATGAAAATCATTATCGAATTATAAGCCGCTTTGCGGCGGCGTTATGCCGTGAGCCAATCGGTATGTCGATCCCACCGAATCCACGACGTGTTCGCGTAGCCGGATCAATGTCTTTCCCGACCTGTACAATCGGGAAAAAATATTGGATGCATCGGCGAAAGGCGGCACCGTGCGGCGCGCAAGCTACCATGAAATCACCTGCAAGACGGCGCTCAATCCGTTGAGCAGCCGCTTTCTGCCGTTCTCGTGGGATCTGAACATCTATCGCGGATGCTTGCACGGCTGCCGTTATTGCTATGCGATGTATTCGCATGACTATCTGGCCGGGCCGCTGGATTTTTTCAGCGACATTCATGTCAAGGTCAACATCGTCGAGGCGCTGGAGAAAAAGCTGAGTTCCCGCTCCTGGCAACGGCAGACGATCAACATCGGCGGCGTCACCGACAGCTATCAAC
This sequence comes from Propionivibrio sp., assembly GCA_031547245.1. Lineage (GTDB taxonomy): Bacteria > Pseudomonadota > Gammaproteobacteria > Burkholderiales > Rhodocyclaceae > Propionivibrio. The sequence continues at coordinate 953 of JAVBSG010000054.1, read as the reverse complement.
CCGCCGAGGCCCGGTATCGATTGATGCCGGAGATACTGAGGCTGCTGATCAAATACCGCACTCCCGCGGTGATCTCGACCAAATCGACGTTGATCCTGCGCGATTACGATCTGATCGATGAGCTTTCGCGCGTGGCGGGGGCCAATATCGCCGCCACCATCATCAGTGCCGACGATAGCTTTCTGCGGCGCATGGAACCCCACGCGGCCAAGCCTTCGTCGCGCTTCGCCATGCTGAAAGCCTTCAAGCGAAGCGGCGCTTCGGTAGGCGTGCACCTGATGCCGCTGATTCCCTATCTCAACGATGGGGTGGCGGATCTCGACCGGCTGTGCGCCATGGCGCGCGAGTCGCGGGTGGATTATGTGCTGCCGGGAATGCTGTACTTGCGCGGCCGTACGCGCGGGCACTTTTTCGAGTTCATTCGCCGCGAATACGCCGATTGTTATCGGCAACTGATCGCGCTTTACCAGCAGCGCGAGCAACGACAACAGTACAAAACGGTGTTGTACCGGCAACTGGGAGCGTTGTTCCGCAAATACGGCTTGTCGCGTGACTACCCGACGATGCTGCGAAAATGCTCAGGAGATTCGCCGCCGGAAAACCCGCAACTGTCGCTGTTTTGAAAGCGACATGCTTCAGGCCGGCCAGCCGACAACTCACGCCCGTGGGCTTCAGAAGCTCAGGCTGACGTCACCTGAAAATCCGATCACTTTCTGTTCAGGAACAATTCCGGATCGACCATTGCACCGTTCAGTACGACGCTCCAGTGCAGGTGCGGGCCGCTGGCGCGACCGGTCATGCCGGAAAGCCCCACGGGCTGGCCCTGGCGGAGCGATTCGCCTTCCTTGACGCCGATGCGGTCGAGGTGGCAGTACATCGTGATCAGGCCGTTGCCGTGGTCGATAAAGACCGTGTTGCCGTTGAAAAAGTAATCGCCGGTGGCCAGCACCCGT
>JAVBSG010000164.1:0-2650 GCA_031547245.1 Propionivibrio sp. | reverse complement strand
AAGGCGTCGCCCTGTCCTTGCCGCGCTTCGCGCTGCTTGCTCTCCCACTGCATGATGGGGTCGACGATCGGCGTGCCCGGAAAGGCCGTGGCGAAGGTCTGGCGGATCTCATGCTGCAGATGGTCCGTACGGCTTTCGAGCTGCCGCCAGTGGATTGTTGCGCCAAGAAGCGCCAGCACTGCCCAGACAGCTAGCAAGACGCCCGCTGCACGCAGCTGCCGGGGGTTGAATCCCTGTTTGGCGAAGTGGGCCAGCGAGCGGGGCAGTGGACTGCTGCCATGCTCGGGGCTGGGTTGGGCATCCAGATCGGCAATGGGCCGTAGCGGGACGCTGCCGCTGAGCGCTGCCGCCGTTTCTTCGTTGCCGGCGATTCCCATTTGCCCTGTGCTGGTGCGGAAGACAACGCCGCCAGACACCGTCGCGCAGGTCGTGGCATCCGGTTCTTCGGGCAGGAGTCCGTATTGCGGGACGAGGCGGTCCGGGAAGCGGCCCGCCTTCGTCAGTTTCTCCAGCCCCTTTTCGAGCCATTGCCGGCGGCATACCCAGACGAGCCTCTCGGTGCCGCGTTGCATGCCCGGGATGGCGAGAACGTCGGTCTTGTCGCCGAGAAGGCGGTCTTCCAGCGCCTGCCCGATCAGGGAGTCGAGATGTTTGCCGGCTTGTGCTGGCAGGTCCAGGCGATGCACCGAGACGCAGCGGGCGGGAAGCAGGATTTCCATCTCGTCGGCCGAGGGCAGTTCCGCCGGATAGTTTTCCCCGCGTGCGCTCAGCATCCGCTCGGCGGAGAAGCCGAGCCAAGCCAGTTTTGTCCAGTCATCGTCGGCCGGCAGCGCGATGCGCAGGAGAGGGAAGTGGTGCGACGGTTTCATTCGTTCCTAGCCTTCCCGGGTCACGCGCAGCACTTCTTCGAAGGTTGTTTCTCCCTCGATGACCCGGGCAACGCCGTCCGCACGCAGCAGCGTCATGCCGTTCGCCATGGCTTGCGTGCGCAGGTCCTGTTCGTTGCCTCCCTGGTGGATTAGGGTGCGCAGCGCTTCATCGACCGTCAGCAGCTCGTAAAGTCCGGTGCGGCCATGGTAGCCCGTCTGGTTGCATTCCGCGCACCCCACGGCATGGTAGAGAGTCGTGGGGTGTGCCAATCCCAGCTGGGCCATTTCTTCTTCATCGGGTTGATAAGGCTGGCGACAGGAGGAGCAGAGCTTTCGCGCCAGCCGCTGGGCCAGCACGCCGATGGTGGAAGAGGCCAGCAGGAACGGCTCGATGCCCATATCGACCAGGCGGGTAATGGCGCTTGGCGCATCGTTGGTGTGCAGGGTCGCCAGCACGAGGTGCCCCGTCAGCGACGCTTGTACGGCGATCTGCGCGGTTTCCCGGTCGCGGATTTCGCCGATCATGATGACATCCGGGTCCTGGCGCAGGATCGCGCGAAGCGCTCGTGCGAAAGACATGTCGATACGGGAATTGATCTGGGTCTGGCCGACGCCGTCAAGATCGTATTCGATCGGGTCCTCGACGGTCATGATGTTGGTCTGGTGGCTGTCCATGCCGGCGAGCGCGGCATAAAGCGTCGTCGTTTTACCGGAACCGGTTGGGCCGGTGACGAGCAGGATGCCATGCGGCTGTTGCAGCAGGTGTTGCAGCCGCTCCAGCGTTCTCGGCCGCATGCCGAGTTTTTTCAGTTCGAGCCGGCCGGCCGATTTGTCGAGCAGGCGCAGCACGACGCGTTCGCCATGGCCGGTGGGCAGGGTGGACACGCGTATGTCGACGGGGCGCCCGGCGATGCGCAAGGCTATCCGGCCGTCCTGCGGCAGGCGTTTCTCGGCGATATCGAGACCGGCCATGACCTTGATGCGCGACACCATGGCGGCATGCAGGCCGCGCTTGGGTTCGATGATGTCGCGCAACTGGCCATCGATGCGAAAGCGCACGATGGCGCGCATTTCGAACAGCTCGAAGTGTACGTCGGAGGCGTTTTCGCGCAGGGATTGGGCCAACAGCGTGTTGATCAGCCTGATGATCGGCGCGTTCTCTTCGGCGTCCATCAGGTCTTCGAGTTCGGGCATTTCTTCAAGTAGGTTGGCCAGATCGTCCATGCCCGCCATATCGTCGACCATGCTGGCCGCGCCGTTGCCGCCGTCGTTGAAGGTGCGGGTCAGCCGTTCCTGGAAATCACCAGTTGCGATGACCTGCACATCCAGCGGCAGCGCGCTGTGGCGCTGCAGTTCGCTCAATACGCCGACATCGCCACCCTGGCGAAAGAGAATCCGGCGCATGCCGTTCGCTTCACCGGTATCGATGACTCCGAATTCCCGGGCGAAAGCGTAGGGGACCAACGGGGTACTCATGATCGTTGCCGCACCCGGTCAGTTTACAAAATTGCGATCAAAGTCATTCCGGGAGGCGCCGGATGAATTGACGTTTTCCGGCGCGGGTGTCGGCCGCTCGGCGGATGGGCTTGCCGGACGCGCGTCAACGGTCGGTTCGGAATTTCCCGGCGCCCGTCCGTTCATCGGCTGTCCCGGCAACGGCGGCACCTGCACCGGCGGCAAGTCTCTGCTGACAGAAAACAGTCCCTGTTCTGCACGCAGGTATTCGTAGCGCTCGGAAGACAGTATCTGGGCCGACTTGGAATCGCGCAGGATGACCGGGC
>JAVBSG010000131.1:0-16382 GCA_031547245.1 Propionivibrio sp. | reverse complement strand
GTGGAAGGATATGTTCGCGCCGGACCCGGATGGCGCGCCTGAGCCCTGGGTGGGCCGGCAATGCAATTCCCTCGGAGACTACGGCAGCCGTGGCCGGGTTGCCATCGCCATCGTCAAGACGGGAATGGCCGGCGCCGGGAGAGTGCCTGCGGGAATCGTCGCGCAGGCTTCCGCGGTGCTTGAATTTGTTCCCGACGTTTTCCACGCCCAACGTTTTAACTTCGGCATGACTCTGGTGCAGATCATCCCCGGAACCTGCGAAACCCCCGATGTGCCGATTCCTCTCGGATCGCACTTTTCAAATGAGTTCGGCTTTGTTGGCGCAACGACGGCGATGGTCGACTTCTCGATCCGCCTGAACAACTGCCCGGCGGGAATGAAGCGCATCGGCTACAGGATCGATCCGACGACGCCGGTGATCGATGGCGCGCAGTCGGTGGTCGAGTTGAGCAAGGTTGCGGGCAGCGCGACAGGGGTGGGCGTGCAACTGCTGGACGGCTCGGGCAGCCCGTTCAAGCTGCAGAACCTGGCCACCTTCAATGCCTACGATAAAACCAAGGGAGGCAGCTACGCCATTCCGATGAAGGCGCGCTATTACAAGACCTCCGCTACGGTGACGGCGGGGCCGGCGAATACGGCGATGACCGTCACGGTGTCCTACGACTAGAGAGGCGCACGGCGCATCACGCTGCATGGAAATCAAGGCGCCTTGGCTCGCTCGGCGGGCCGGTAAACTGCTGCCTGTTAATGCCTTTAGCATTTCAGTCACGTTTCTTTATCGATGAACTCGTTGACGTACAGGGCAATGTCATCGACATGCGTTCGCATTTCTTCGTGAATAATGGCCAGCTTCTGTTCCAGCTCGCCGCACAGCGCGGCGATTTCTTCGCCGCCCTCGGCGTAGGTCATGGCGCCATTTATCCGGTGCGCCAACTGCCCGGCCTGCCGCAGGTCGCTGCGTTCGAAGGCCGCTTGCAGCTGCCGCGTGTCTTCGATCAAGGTGTTCCGCAGTAAGGCGTAGGTATCGTCGCCGATGCCGGCGTGGGGCATGTCCTGTTGCGACTCGGCTTGCCGCTGGGCGACGCGTTCGGGCAACACCGACCGCAGCCTGTCGGCCAGGTCCTGCAGCAGGATGGGTTTGGTCAACACGCTGTTCATGCCTGCCGCCAGCAGGCGTTGGTGTTCTTCCTGCAAGGCGTGGGCCGTCAGGCCGATCACCGGCAGCGTATGTCCGTCGGCCCGTAGCTGGCCGGCCAGTTCATAACCGTCCATCACCGGCATCTGCGCGTCGGTCAGCAGTACGTCGAAATCGTCCTGCCGGATCGCCGCCAGCGCTTCTTTGCCATTGCCGGTCAACTGGACATGGCAGCCAAGCTGCTCGAGCTGCGACTGGATCATCTGCCGGTTGTAAGGATGGTCCTCGGCCACCAGCACGTGCAGCCCCAGCCATGGCACGGTTGGTTTATCGTCCGCCGGCTGCGGCCGGTATTCGTGCCCCGACGCCTGCCGCAACGCCCGGCGCAGGCCTTTCTGGCTATAGGCATTGACCACCCATGTCCCGAGGTGGCGTTCGGCCTGCAACGGACCGTCGGGGCGCAGGCGAACCACGTCGGCGTAACCTTCCGGCACGGCCTGCGGCCGCGCCGTCGCCATCAGCAGCACGGCGCCGGGCGGGGGGGCGCTGCCGCCATAGCCCACGGCGGCAGCGCCGGCCTGGACGATGATGTCGATCAGGTTGGATCGTTGCCCGGCATGGTTGCACAACACGACTACCGGAGGCAGACCGCCCTTGACGGTGCGCGGCTGCTCGCAGCCGAGTTCGAGAACGGAGGTAAAAAGGCTCCCCTGGCCCCGGATGCTTCTGACGACGACTTTGCCATGCATCAGGCCGGCGATACGCTGGCAGATCGGCAGGCCGAGGCCGGTGCCGACGAAGCGCTGTCCGCTTGCCGACTCGCCCTGATAGAACGGCTCGAACAGCCGCAGCTGCGCTTCGGGAGATATGCCGATGCCGGTGTCGGCAACTTCCAGCCGGAGCCGGATGCGCGACGGATCGCCGGTTTTCTCCGCGGCCATGCGCACGCTGACCTCTCCCAGCTCGGTGAACTTCAGCGCGTTGCCCAGCAGATTGTCCAGTATCTGGCGCATGCGCATCGGGTCGCCGGCCACCCAGGGCAGATCGGGCTGGAGCAGGCAGGTGAGCCGCAGTTTCTTGCGGCGGGCTATCGGAAATTGGGCGCGCACGGCGGTTTCGACCAGATCGATCGGATCGAAGACGGATATTTCCAGCTTCATCTGCCCGACCTCGAACTTGATGTAATCAAGCAGGCCGTTGAGCACCTGCAGCAGCACGTGCGACGAGGTCTGGATGGTGTCGAGCTGCTGGCGCTGGCTCGCGTTGAGCTCGGTCAGCATCAGGAGCTCCAGCATGCCGATCATGCCGTACAGCGGCGTGCGTATTTCGTGGCTCATCGCCGCCAGGAACATCGTTTTCAACTTGTTGTCGTTGTCGGCGACCTCGCGCGCATGCTGCAGGGAGGCGCGGATGTGGATCTCTTCGGTCATGTCGCTGATCACGCACAGCAGCACATCGTCATGCTGGTAGCGGACGGGCGCGCTGACGATCTGCAGATGGCGCGCAGAACCGTCGTCGCCGGCAAGCTGCAACTGAAAGCGGCCGGGGGAGTCGATGGGCAGCCAGTCGAACCAGCGGCGGCCTTCGTGCAGCGTGTCGTGGGGCAGGATGCGCTGCGCAAGTTCGTTTTCCGCTTTCGGATGGCCGTCGGCCAGGCGCACCACACGCAATCCCACCGGCGCAATCCGCAGCATCGTCCGGGTAAAACGCGCAGTTTCCTCTATCTCTTCGGCGTTGCGCTGCATGGGCAGCAGCACGCGGCGGCGTACAACCTGGACTCCCCGGTAGATGGTGAACGAACCGATCAGGAACAGGCCAATGGCGATGGCCAACGGCCAGCGGTAGTCGAACAGCGCCTGCGGCAACGGATAGATGTACAACGAACGCCACGCTTGCTGGGAGCGCATGCCGCCGATCATCAGCGCGCCCTGTTCGAACCAGTATATTTCGGCGTGGCCACGGTTGCCCAATCGCTGGTTGATCCGTTGGCCGAGTCCGCTGAAATCGTATGCCCAGGTGTCTTTTCCCCGGTAGAGCAATTCGCCGTCGCGGTTGAAGAACGCCACCTGTCGGCCGGTGGTGATGAGCTCATCATCCTTGTCCAGAACATTGCCCAACAGCTGTTCGCCGGATACCGTGAAGTCGATGACGGCAATAAGTTTTCCCTGCGCGTCCTTGACAGGCGCCGCGTATGTAATGACGTTAGCATTTCTGAGGCGGCCGACATAGGCCGGGGACCAGACGGTTTCCTTCCCTTCTTCGCTGATTTTTTGCAGGTAGTTCGCAACCATCACCGCCCAGAAATCGAACAATTTTTGCACGGTAATCTCGTTGGGATGATCGTAGGCATTGAGGGCCGGTACGATCAATGCGGCTGAACCGTCAGCCAGGATAAGGTTGGTGCGCCCGCGCGGCTGTATGTTTCGAAGCCCCCAGAATACCCGATCGAAATCGACGACGCGCGCCATCGTCCGGCTGATGTCCGCGATCTCGCGGGCGTTGAGCGGGCGGTTGACCAGCAGCGTTACCGGCCTCGCGTTCGGCGTGAAATCCAAGCGCATCGACGAACCCGGCGGGAGCGATGACAACGCCGCCGCAATCTTCGAGGAAACGGCCTCCGGCGCCGGCCATGCCTGGGACGCCGGATCAATCAAACGGTGCAGGCGATCGATGGAAGACTCGATTTTTTGCTTTTTTGCGTAGCCGAGGGTGTAATACTGGCGCGTCGTGGAGACCTGTTCCCACATGAAATGCAGAAACAGGCTGTATCCGTACAGAGCAACTCCGCCCAGCAGGGCCACGACGGAGAGGATGGCGGCAATCGTCAACAAGTTGCGCGGAACGTTTTTTTCCCGGGGCAGTATCTTATTGATCAGCATCGTTCACGGCACTTGGATTGTGGACACACAGCTCAAAGCCCCATCCGTCTAGCTGCGGGACGCAAGTTGCAGAGAAAACGAAACTGTCAGCCTCGGTGCCGGAAGCCGCACGGGGATGCTGACCGATGGGGACGATACCCATGCGCGCTCTGATCGGGACCGTCACTTGCGGATGTATCGAGGTCTTTGGCAATTGGGAGCGGCGGCATTCAAGCTTTGGCTGCAGGCCGCCCGTGTGGTTCCGAAAGAACCGGGTCAGGGAACGGTATCTGGAAAGTGCAGCGGCCTGTGACACACCAACATCTCTTCTTTTTCAGTGACAAGAATTGCTGGGGAAGTATACCGGGATCCCTGGATTTCAAACCCCGCCCCAAGGGATCATCATGGCACATTGTTTCGGGAACGGCGAGGAAGTTTTTCACGTTTTGCCGTGCGGCGTTCTCCCTCCTTTGCCGCATGAACACTGGGTTTTGACGCATTGGTCATATATGCTATTAGAGTATATCGTCATGCTGTTGGTGAGTGATTTTTCATCCAACGCCCGCAAAATTCGGTGAATACTGGATTGTTGATATTCCATTCGTTTCACGGCAAGATGAAAATAATTTTTTACAAGGCGTTGTTTGGCCAAGGCGAACGATGATCAACAGAGAAAAACATCCCGTGGCGTGGGCGATGCTCATGTACGAGCTTGAGGATGCTTCCGAGCATCTTGCGGAGCTAATCAAGGAAATGCTTGCTTCCGGAGACTTCTCGGAGGAGGAGTTCAAGATACATCTCGCCCATGTCTACTCGCACCTCAACAGGGCATGGAACGGGCGATGCGCCGAGGAGTGGCTTGCCGACGAGCAGTGGCAGGCCGCCAGCGCGTTTCCGGGCGACCTTGAGCCGTTGTGACGGGCGCCGGGCGCGAACGCACCGGTCCGCCGGAGCGCGAGGACAATCCGCGGCCGGCCGAGGGAATCCTCACAGCCCATACTTCTTGATTTTCCGCCACAAGGTCGAGCGCCCGATTCCCAGGAGCCTCGCGGCCTCGGTGTGTTTCCCCCGTGCGCCGGCCAGCGCTTTTCGTATTTCTGCTTCCTCGTCGTAGACGGGCGGCTCCGTCCTGGGGGCATCGGATGCTCCCTCGTCGGCCAGTACCTGCGCCACCATGGCGGCGTCTATGGTGGGCTGCCGGCAGGCGGCCATCAGCCTCTCGACGATGTTCCGCATTTCCCGGACGTTCCCCGGCCAGTCGTGGCTCTGCAATGCCTTGACGGCAGCAGGGGAGAGTTTTTTCCGCCGCTCCGGCGCCGCCTCCAGTTCGCGCAGGAAGGTTTCGGCCAGCAGGCCGATATCCTCTTTACGCGCCCGTAGCGGCGGCAGGTGGATCTGCAGCACGTTCAGGCGGTAGTACAGATCGGAACGGAACAGGTTCCGGTTCACCAGGGCTTTCAGGTTCTTGTTCGTCGCGGCGATGACCCGGACGTCGATGGGGATGAGTTTGTCGCTGCCGAGCCGCATGACTTTCTTTTCCTGCAGCACGCGCAGCAGCCGGCCCTGCGTCGCGTATTCGATTTCCCCGATCTCGTCGAGGAACAGCGTGCCGCCGTGCGCCATCTCGAAGACGCCCGGCTTGCCCTTCTGGCTGGCGCCGGTGAAGGCGCCGCCGACGTAGCCGAACAGCTCGCTTTCGAGAATCTGGCTGGGCAGCGCCGCGCAGTTGATGGCCACGAACGGTCCCTGGCGGTAGCGGCTGGCATTGTGGCAGCTCTGGGCGAACAGCTCCTTGCCGCAGCCCGTTTCGCCGCTGATCAGTATCGACGAGGCGGTCTGTGCGTAGTCCCTGGCGACTTCAATGGCGCGGCGGAATTCATCGCTGCAGGTCATGACCGACCCGACCCCCTATCTGTGAAACCAGGAGCGCCCATCATGAAAAACAAAATCATCGCCGGCAAAGCCTTCGTTTTCGGCGCCAATATCGACACCGATCAGATCTATCCTGGCCGCTATCTCGAACTGACCGACCCCGAGGATGTGGCGAAACATGCCATGGAGGGGGCAGATCCGGGCCTCGTCAAGGAATTCGAATCCGGGGACCTGATCGTCGGCTCGACGAACTTCGGCTGCGGCTCCAGCCGCGAGCATGCCGCCGTTACGCTGCAGGCGATCGGCGTCGGCGCGGTCATCGCCGATTCCTATGCGCGGATTTTTTATCGCAACGCCATCAATCTGGGGATTCCGCTGATCGTCTGCAAGGGTTTCAGCGCCGTGGTCAAGAAGGGCGACGAAGTGCGCGTGGAATTCGCCACGGGGGCGATCACCAACGTTACCACCGGCGCCACGGCCCAGGCCGAGCCGTTCTCCGACTACACGCTGGAAATTCTATCGAGCGGCGGCATCAAGCCGCTGATCCGGCAGCAGATTCAGCGCCAGGCCAACGGCTAGGGCAGTTTTTCTTGTTTTGTCTTTGTATTACGGCGGCCGGCCGTAAGGGGCCGTGCCGTCGGTGCCGCCGTGCCGCGGCGCATTGCACTGGAGTATTACAAACCGCATCTCATCGATAAAAGAAAGGGGTCAAGATGAAAAAGGGACTGACGTCACTGGTTTCTGCATTGTTCGTGTTCTTAGCCGCGTGCGGCGGCGGGGGAGGAGGCGGTGGGATCGCGAGCGTCGATCCGGTGCCCGATCCGACGCCTGTCGAACCCGATCCCACGCCGAGCCTGCAGACGGTGGCCGTGCCTTCGGCCGAATTGATTCCACGCACCGGCACGTCCATTCCGTGGAATGCCAACGATATGAAGTTCACGCCGGTCTACCTGGAGGAGAACGGCTATATCGAGGAGGAGTATTTCATTGCCCGCACCGCCAATGTCTATGCCTGGGCCGACACGTCGAAGCCGGCGACCGTGCTGTCGGCCGGCGCGCCGTATGTGACGCAGGTGCTCGTCACCCGCCCGGCGGATTTGAGCAAATTCAGCGGCAACGTGCTGGTGGAGGTCGGGAACGCCACGGCCGGCTATGACAAGCCCAATTTCTGGAGCACGGCGCACAAGCAGGTCATCCGCAACGGCGACGCCTTCGTCGAGATGGTCAGCCAATCGGGCGGCGTGGCGAAACTCAAGCAGTACGATTCGGCAAGGTACGGCCGGCTGGATTGGACCAGCCCAACGTCGCCTACGGCCATGGAAAACGGCCTGTTCTGGGACATGCTCAGCCAGACCGCGGCGTGGGTGAGGAGCGATGCGGCTTCCAACCCGTTCGCCGGCAAGGCCAAGACCGTCATCGCCGTCGGCGTTTCGCAGTCGAGCGTGATGCTGAACACCTATCTCAATGCCGTGCTGCCGTTGGCGCTGAAGACCGACGGCAAGCCGATCTACGACGGCATGCTGCAGACGATCGGACCGAATTTCTTCCCGATCAACGGTGCCGCTTCCGCCTCCTATAGCTTTGCTCCTCGGGGTATCGTTCCCACCATACGGATCATGAGTTCGGCGGATTTTGCCAATATGATGGGACCGTCCGACAATCCGCCGTTGTCGTCCCGCCGGGCCGACAGCGATGTTCCCGGGGACCAGTACCGGCTGTACGAAATCGCCGGCATGCCGCACAACACGATCTGGATGAACATCTACAGTCCGAATTGGGAGCAGATCGCCAAGATCGGCGTGACGCCCACGGCGGCGCTATGGTCCGACATCACCATGAACGAGAGCACCAACGATTTCCCCGGATGGGCTTTCTATCATGCCGGCATCGTCAATCTCGAAAAATGGATCAACGAAGGCGTTCCGCCGCCGAAGGATCTGCCGCGCATAAGCTATCAGGCCATGCACGGGTCGGAGAGAATCGAGTACGAGGAGGATGCCTACGGCAACACGGTCGGCGGCGTCCGCAATCCGTGGGTCGACGTTCCGTATGCAACCTGGATTCCCCATGCATACAACGTTCCTTACATTTCCGGCAGCGGGCAGTTTACGAGGAACTCCAAGGTGATGTTCACGCAGTCCCAGCTATCCGCTCTCTACGGCGACAATTTCACGTTCGTGAGAAAGTTCAATGAGGGAATCGACAAGCTGGTGAAAAACCGGATGATCCTGAGCGATGACGCGGACATTCTCAAGGACCAGGTTCTGGAGCTTCAGATTCTCTCGAACTGACGGCTGGTCCGGCTGCAAGTGCCGATGTTCGATGGTTTCGGGGCGGCGGTGGATTTCTCTCGCCCCGAAACTGCCCGCGATTTTCGGCAGGCGGCCTTGAGTCGCCGTGCCGGTGTCACAGGAGAATGGCGATGTCGTTCCGAACGCTTCAGTCAATGCCTTGCTGTGACTTGTGTATGACTAGCGAGGACTAGACCCGATCCCGGTACCCGCTGGCCGGTCGGCCAGTGCGAGGACCGGGATGAGGCGGTACCCGCTGCGCTTAGCGGGCGGCCAGTGCGCCGGTGAGGTTCAGATCGCCGTTCAGCACCAGTTGCTTCGCGCCGCTGGTGGTCACGCCGTTGAAGCGATACGGCTCGAGCAGGAAATTCGGCATGCTGGATACGTAGTTGAACGCCTCGATCGACCCGGGGGTGACCGGGCCCCAGCCGGTGCGGGCATAGATCCGGTCGCCGGCGGCGGCCGGCAGCCCGTTGACCACGATGTCGCCCTGGTGCACGTTGGTGGCGGTACCGTTCTGCATGGCGCCCGCAGTGCCGCCGGTCAGCGCGCCCGTGGTGCCGTCGTAGGTCAGGATGTGGGACATTTCGACCGACGCGGTATGCGCCACGACGATCAACTTGTTGCGTTCCGCCGCCTCCGCCTCCGGCGGCGTCATGGTGGAGTAGTCCATCATCTTGAAATCGATGGCATAGGCAGTGGCGGTGGTGTCCAGCGGCGCTGCGTACGGTGTCGTCCACAGCGTGGTATCGGATGCCAGCGCGGCATCGCCCAGCTTGAAGGTCACCACCCGGCCCATGGCGCCGTCGTCCAGCAGCACGGCATGCACCCCGGTGGCATTCACCGCGAAGCCTTTCACCGCCTGGTTGTTCATGGCCGTTTCCAGTGCGCCCAGCGGAATCTGGTGGCAGGTGCCGGTCACCGTATCGATCGCCATCAGCTTGCGGCCGGCGCTCATCCCCATCAGCGCGTTTTGCTTGATCTTGAGCGTTACGCCGTCGCCGATGGGCGTCTCCACGTCGCCGCCGGCGTAGATATCCATCGCCACCGGCTTGTCGGCACAGTTGTCGTTGCCTGCCGCGGTCCAGAGGCCGGTAGCGGCGTCGTACATCTGGGTGCCTTGGCCCGGCTCGGCGCTGTATCCGATCCAGACTTTGGCCGGGGCGGGGCCGGCTTCTATCGGCGTGGGCGTCGGGTCGACGGGGGGCGGATCGACAGGCGTCGGATCGACGGGCGTCGGATCGACGGGCGTCGGATCGACGGGTATCTCATCCCCGCCGCCGCCGCCACCACCGCCGCAGGCGGCCAGGCCAAGAGTGCCAAGTAGCGCCAAGCGTATCAGGGTGGTGGTAAAGCGCGGGGTCGGTTTCATGGTGAGTCCTCCTTGAGCGAGCGGGGTTGGTGGGATAATTTGCGTGGGCGCCGTTGCGAAATACCAAAGCGGCAGTGAATAGGCACGCGCTGCTCAAGCAGCGGGGCGATGTCCCGCGTTTCGTCCCTGTCAGCGACGGCAAGTGGCGCGAGGTTGATATCTTCGACAGGCTGGTTCCTGATACCAGCGCCTTTTATGCCATGGTTCGGGGTGTCCACTTTGCGCAGTTGCGCCAGTGGCATCAGGCCGCCAGTTTCTTCGTCATTCGCGCCAAGGCGGCGGTTTGAACTTCCGTGGCGCCGCATAACGCAACGGCCGATGCGATTAGCTTCGTTATTCCGAGCATTGGACAAACTCCCTTTTTTGTATTTGACTCCTTGTTGAATCAGTTTAACGCATACATTATTGATTGTATATACATACGCACAGGATATGCGCACGGACAACCCGATGCAGCGAAGCCTTTCGCGTTTCATGTTTGTCATTAAATGGCAAACGATGGGTTTTCGACACGCCGTCCCCTGCTGTCGTGCCTATCCGGCCATGCACGGCCCGGAGAGGATCGAGTACGAGGAGGACGCCTACGGCAATACGGTGGGTCGCATCCGCAATTCGTGAGTTAACGTTCCCTATGCAACATGGATTCCCCATACAATGTCCGTGAAAACTCAGATGGCAGAACGGTCTGACGGGGATCGAAATCGAAACCGCTGGCTTTCTGTTTTTCCAGTCTATTTGTCACGGATCGGCGTCCCGTTTCGATCAGTTGTCGGGAGTATTCCATGGAATATCGTGAATTGCCTGGTACGAATTTGAATGTTTCCGTCCTGAGCCTTGGAACAGCCACATTTGGCGGCGGCAACGCCTTTTTCAAAGCATGGGGCGACACCCAGGTGGAGGAGGCGACCGAGTTGGTCAGCATCGCTCTGGAGGCCGGGGTCAACTTGCTGGATACGGCCGATGCTTATTCCAGCGGGCTTGCCGAGGAAATCCTGGGGAAAGCCATTCGGGGCCGGCGTGTCCAAGTTCTGATCTCAACCAAAACGGGTATGCGCACCGGCACCGGGCCGGAGGAGATCGGGGGATCTCGCAAGCGCGTGGTTGCCTGTTGCGAAGCCAGCCTTCGCCGGCTGGGTACGGACCATATCGACTTGTACCAGTTGCATGCTTTCGATGCTCTGACGCCTATCGAAGAAACGCTGCGTGGACTCGAAGAACTGGTGAGTTCGGGAAAAGTCCGCAGTGTCGGATGCTCCAATTATTCGGGTTGGCACCTGATGAAGTCCCTCGGCCTATCGGAGCGTCTCGGCCTTCCGAGGTTTGTTGCCCATCAGGCGTACTATTCGTTGCTGGCCAGGGAGTATGAGTGGGAACTCATGCCGTTGGCAATTGACCAGCGGCTGGGGACTCTGGTGTGGAGTCCGCTTTCCGGCGGCCGGTTGAGCGGCCGCATCAATAGGAACAGCCCGGCACAAGCGGGGTCGCGCGCTGCGGTTCAAAAAACGGGTGGTCCGGTCATGGCGCAGGAGCAGTTTTTCAATCTGATCGACGTTCTCCAGGAAATTGCCGCCGAAGCCGAGCGCCCGGTACCGCAAGTCGCGTTGAATTGGGTGTTGCACCGGCCAACCGTAAGCACATTGATCATCGGCGCCCGAAACGAGGAGCAGCTCCGCCAGAATCTGGGCGCGGCGACCTTCATGCTTTCCGGGGAGCAGATGGCGAGGTTGGACGACGCCAGCGCAACGGAGCCTGTCTATCCCTACTGGCATCAACGCCAAACCTACAGTGAACGCAATCCACGGCCCGTCTGAAGAATAAGCGGCTGACGGCCAAATCCATCGGCTGCGGCCTGCGGCGCCGGGAGGCACCGAGCCATTATGCTGGCAATGGGCAGAAGATCGGATCGGAATTGCATCCGGACCATCGCGTTCGGCTGCAAAACAGGCGGGTAGTATTGATCCTCGTCTGCATTCCGCTCTACCCGGTCGCCTCCGGGTCGATTCGCGGGCGGCGGTTCTTGAGTTGCCGCGCCGGGTTTATGTTACAGGCGGATAACGATGTCGTTTTGCACGCCTTTGACTCCCAGCGTGCAGCGCGCGATGGCTTCGGCCTGGGTTCGCTCTTCGGCGGTGTTTACGAAGCCCGAGAGCTGGACCCGCCCGCGCGTCGTTTCCACGTCTATTGCCGTGGCGCTGACATAGGCGGCATCGGCAAGCTTCAGCCTTAGCCGTGTGGTAATGACTATGTCGATATCGTATTCCCCGGTTACCGGTTTCATCGCGGTGCTTCCTTTCCCATTGCGGTTGTTTGGGTGAGGCAGGGTATGCCTGCCTATATGGCCTGGAAGCGCCGGGCTTGATTTGCCGGCGCTTCCTCAAGAGTGCGCTCCGGGATTACGGGCGGACGAGTATGTCGTTA
Organism: Propionivibrio sp.; assembly: GCA_031547245.1. Taxonomy (GTDB): domain Bacteria; phylum Pseudomonadota; class Gammaproteobacteria; order Burkholderiales; family Rhodocyclaceae; genus Propionivibrio. The sequence goes on along the minus strand of JAVBSG010000131.1, from coordinate 4,436 downwards.
TGCACGCTTTTAACTCCGGGGGTTTCGCGGGCGATGGTTTCCGCCTTGGCCTTTTCCTTGGCGGTTTTTGCGAATCCGGAGAGTTGTACCTCGCCGCGCAGCGTTTCCACGCTGATGGCGACGGCGCTGACTTCCTTGTCCTTGGCGAAACTTGCTTTCACCCGCGCGGTGATCGTCGAGTCGTCGATGGTCTCCCCGACGGTCGGCTTGCTGCTTGGTTTGTCGTTTGCATCGGCGTTCCCGATGGGACCCATAACTAATAACCAGGCGACCGTGAGTGAAACGAATATCGTTGTGAGCGATGCGATCGCCAGTTTGGTGCTTTTCATGAAAAACTCCTTTGCAGATAAATGACGAAACAATCGCCCTGAGGCTAGGAAGCCTTGGGCGATGATCGCATCGTACGAAGTACGCTGAAGAAATGCTGTCAGGATTACGCTGAACGCGAGGTCGGCTGTGTCCTACAGGTTTTTCCTTGTCCGGAGGAGGACGTGCGCCTCTTGCCTACCCGCCCATGCGGCAATTTCCTATGCGGGCATTTCTGGTCTACCGATACGCATCCTGATTCCGGCCCGCTACAGTGGTAACCGCGCAATCGGAGCGGATTTCCGATCGCCGGGCGCAGGATTTGCGAGGATGGCGGCCTGGGGCTTCACGGACTGCGGTCAGGCTGTCAGCGCCAGTCGTCGGTTTCTGCTGCGGTTGCGCACCGGCGTGCAACGGCACGAATGCCCGCCGCGCTTTGCGGCAACTCGGAAATGGAGAAATCGAAATGAATCATCACTCGGATGAAAAACCTGTGGGCGGCGACTTCGGCGCAGGCGTCAACGCGGACGAAAAACCTGCAGGCGGCAACTTCGCCGCAGGCGTCAAGGCGAACAGCGGCGGCCCCGGCCCCAGGATCATGGCGGCCAGTACGCTCGAAGGCACTGAGGTGGTGAACTCGCTCGGTGAAACTCTGGGCACGATCGAGGAGATCATGATCGATGTGCCAAGCGGCTGCGTGGCCTATTCGGTGCTCGCTTCGGGTGGTCTGCTCGGTATTGGCGAGAAGCTGTTTGCGATCCCCTGGCGGGCTCTGAGACTCGATACCGCGCGCGAGTGCTTTGTCCTTGACGTTGACATGGAGCGGTTTAAGGCTGCTCCGGGCTTCGACAAGAACAACTGGCCGACGATGGCGGACCCGGTTTGGGTGCGCGAAGTCAGTGCCTACTACGGTAAAAACTCCGACTAGCGGATGCGTGCAGGCGGCGCATCCTGGCGGGAAAGCTTCGCTTCATCTTGCCCCGGCTTCTCTGGTGTGGAGGAATATCCATTGAATATGCATGCGCAGAAGAGCCGGGCCGCCTCGCTCGCAATCGAATCCATCTCGGCGCATCGGAGAGCGCTGAGAAACGTCATAAGAGAATTGCTCATCTGGAGACCGACCATGCCCGATAACATCTACCAGGCGCTGGGCGAAAGCCATGAAACCCAGCGCCTGCTGTGCCGCAAATTGCTGCGTACCAAACCCGGCGATCCGCGGCGCAAGGATGTCTTCGACGTGCTGCGGATCGAGCTTGCCGCGCATGCGGCGGCGGAGGAGCGCTTTCTTTATGCTCCCATGCTGATGGATGACAAGGGGCTGCTATCGTCCCGCCATGCCCTGGCCGAACACCATGAGATCGACGAATGCGTCGAGAAGCTGGCGGAACTGGATATTTCGGCGGAGGGCTGGCTCGAGCAGGCGAAAAAGCTGACCGAAACGGTGCTGCATCACCTCGAAGAGGAAGAAAAGAAGTTCTTTCAGGTTTCCGGGAAAATTCTCACCAATACGCAGAAGAGCCTCCTGGCCGTGCGCTACCGGCAAAACTACGTGCGCATGCGGCGCGCGCTCGAGGATGCTGTGCTTTGATGAGGAACGCAAAACGGGGCGCGGCGAACCCGGCGATGAATTCGACATGCAGCGGGGGCGGCCGGATGATTACACTTTATTACAAAACGATTGCAAAACCACAACAGACGAGGCGGCCCCGGCCCCGTATAATGCAACCATTGCTTCAGCGTCCTCCGCTGACAATGTTTGACCCTCCCTGACCCATCGCCAATGATGGGATTTCAATCCCGAGCCCAAACGGCTTGGGATTTTTTTTGGGCGATGTAGCATTGTAGTATTCTGGCGACGCCATAGACGAAGAGATTTCATGTCGTTTCTCCATTTTATCAGCCTGCTCGCCTTGCTCCTGGGGGTATTTATCCTGACGGGGCTTGGAACATCGAAGCTGTGGCTCGCCAGCGCTCATCGATACACCCGCCTGACCGGGAAGGCCCCGATAGACTACTGGCCCATGCTGTGCCTGTTCATCCTGTCGCTCCTGCTGCCCGTGGCCGCCACAATCGCCGTTTTTTGGGTGTTCCCCAGCAATGTCGCGCAATTCGAGCATTTGACGAAAAAGCTGTTCGGTTACTCTGTTTCGCGGCTCACCCTGGAGTTTCCGCCGTTGACGCCGGAAGAACAGGGGCGCGTCATCGAGCGACTGGACTTTCTGCTGGCGAGTTCGTTCAAGGTTATCCGCTACCGCGTGGCCAATCTGCGCAGCCACACGAGCCATGTGGAGAAGGATACGATACCTGCATATTTTCAATGGCAGGACGGGCAGCGGCTGATCCTCGTGACCGGGCAGGCCTTTCCGCCTGAGAAGGCCCGGTGGCTGCGGCAAATTCTGACGCTGGGAACCCAGGGCGAACAGGCACTGCCGGCGGAAGCCGATGTGACCATCGGCGGGGAGGAAGCCGGCACCCTGCGCCTCTCTCTGCGGCAGGCCTCGCTGGACATGATGGCTCTGGGCAGCCTTGCGGATCGCCTGACGGGGAAAGCAGACTTCGCCTGCGTGCTGGCCATTCCCCTGCAGCGGATGAGTCCGCTTTTTTTCGGACTGGCGGCAAACGTCATCGAGGTCACCTCGCTGGGCAAGGATGTGAGCGAGAACGTCACGGCGCGTTTTCCGAATGACGTGAAGCTCACCCGGAAAAGCTATCCCGTCGTCGGCGCCGACGCCGGGGGCGAAAACCGCAGGCCCAGACTGCTGCTGTTTCTGTCCCGGCATGCCGCGAAAGATTTTCGGTGGCCCTCCGACCGTGTCGAACAATGCGGCCCCAAAACCATGCCGTTGCTCGAACCGGCCTGGCAGGTCCTGCTGGCGAGGCAAGCCCTGGCCGAGATGTCGCCGTCGGAAATCCGCGGCTTCGTTTTCGAGGAAAAAGCGACGTTCAGCCCATGGTATGCCAAGGGGGCATGGCAGCCGGTGTTTCCCAAGCCGGATGCTTGAGGCGGTTTGACGTTTTCCCGATTCGACCGCGTGTCTAAACGGGCACGTTAGGGGCAGGAGGCGTGTTGCGTTACCGCGTCGGCATGTGAAATACTGCATTCGTCATGTTGACGACGGATATTCAGCGGCGATAGAGTGCGCTGGATACCATACGTTAGGCGCCACTCCCCATGACGGAAACCAGGCCGCTATCCACCTCTGCGCGCATATACGCATGGTCCCTCTTGCTCAACGGCGCCATTGGATTCGCGTCGATTGTCTATGCCTTGTCGGTGGGTTCGGGCGTCACGATGCTCCTCGCCGTTATTGCGCTAACGACTCCGGTCCTTGGCATAGTCACCGGCCCCTTTGTCCTTCGCAATCATCTCTGGGCATATATTGCCGGACTCGCGTTCTATGCCGTGCAATTGGTCAGGTATAACTCGGCAACTTTCAATTGGGCCTTCATATCCGGCATCCACTTGGACACATTTTTCTCATCGCAGGATCGCTTAGTCGCCTTTAATCTCGTTGCGCTGGGATTTCTTGCCCTTGGGGCCGTGGCAACGCGCGGGCGTTTAACGCTACGATCACCCGCAATATAAATGAGCGAGAAATCCACGTAAACGGGGACCAAACACGATTATTCAATGAGAAATTGGAATTGTTTTAGATGATTTGGGATAAATAGTGGCCTGCTCCCTAACACCCAAAGGAGTTCCCCCGGCTCTGCCGGGGAGGCAGTAGAAGTTTGACGTATTCGGGGTTGTCCATCGTAGAGACTTCCAATCGTGAGCCGCCAAGCGCATGAAAGGACGAATCCAGATGGACAAGTATGAAAGTTTGAGCCACACGGCGTGGGAGTGCAAATATCATGTGATATTCATCCCAAAGTGTCGGCGAAGGACGTTGTACGGAGAGTTGCGCAAGCATCTCGGAGAAGTGTTCCGCAAGCTTGCGGCGCAGAAGGAAAGCGAGATCGTGGAAGGACATCTGATGCCGGACCACGTGCACATGATGATTGCGATACCGCCGAAGTATGCGGTGTCGCAAGTAATTGGTTTTATCAAGGGCAAAAGCGCGATTCATTTGGCTCGGGTGTATGGGGAGCGCAAGCGCAACTTTGTTGGTCAGCACTTCTGGGCCAGA
>JAVBSG010000011.1:0-24171 GCA_031547245.1 Propionivibrio sp. | reverse complement strand
CCAAAAAAAATCCCAAGCCGGTTGGGCTCGGGATTGAAATCCCATCATTGGCGATGGGTCAGGGAGGGTCAAACATTGTCAGCGGAGAACGCTGAAGCAATGGGTGTAGATTACGCCACTAATGTCTTTTTGTTTGTGCATTTGTACAGGGGTTTTGTAATGGTGTGTAATCAAGCAGAACACCTAGCCCCGCCGACACCGAAAAAAGACGAAATTCCGGCCGACAGAAGCACCCTTGTCACCTTGTTTGATGCAATATTGGCCTTTGCCATCGGACAGGCTGGAGTCATGCCTTCTCACTGCCCAAACGCCATGGATCACATCATCAAGGACTCCATCCCCCTGGAGCTTTATGCCTGGCTCGATCCGAACGCCGAAATCTCCGGCTGGGACATCCTGTCTACCAGTCCTTTCGGACAATCCCTGCCGGAAGACAAATTCACGACGGTGCAGAACTACTTTGCCGAATACCATCTGGAGTATTACCGGCAGCGCCTCTTCAGGGATTTTCCCAGCCGCCTGCACGCGCTGCTGTTCTTCGCCACGCGCATCGACGCCGAAAATTTCCGCGCCAAGCATCCGCACCGCGTCTTCGGCAAACACCTCGTCGCCGCGCGCAGCAAGGGGGATTACGTCGTTTCGTTCCACGATTCGAGCTGGCTGGACTATCTGCGGCTGCCGCACAGCCTGAACCTCGCCACGCTCGACGAAGTTTCCGGGCATTACTGGCGCGGGGCGCTGGTCGAGGAAATCGGCCTGCGCTTCCTGGACCACCCCTGGCGCGAACCTCCCGTTATCGAGGCGCTGTTTCAAGGGACGCTGGAGCCCGCCTCCCACCCGCACCAGACGGCTTGGCTTCCGGGCTTTTCCTGAAAGCGGGCCGGTCCTTGCCGGTGGTGGCGAATGGTGGGTTTTTCCCCGGCTTGGGCTCCACCGCCAGCCGCGATTCCCCGCTTGTCGATCCGGCAGGTTTGGGTTTGCTCCCCGGCCTCGGCGGCCGTTCGGGATGGCCCGGAACGATGGGGAACGGCACATAGGCGGGCTGGCCGGGATAGCGGTAATAATCCGGAGAAACCGCGAGCTGGCGCGTACGGAAAGTCACGGGCGCTGCGCGCATCACGATCTGCCCGTTGTCGTCGACGATGCTTGCCTCGAGTTCCATGCCCTGATTGGCAGGCAGATAGCCATCCTCCCAGAATTCCGGGGGAATCAGGAAGTCCGTCAAGATGAAACGCCGCTCCACGAAACGGCCGTTGACGCGCACGACGAAAGCATGCCCCTCGGCCAGCGCCAGCGGCGGATCAACCTCCAGGCGCACCTCGAACGTGGAAGTATCCCCGGCGATGCTGCCGTTGTCCTGCGGGGCAAGGATCGAAAAACTGCGGTAAGGCGAATTCGTCCGCCGATCGCCCCCCTTCCGGTCGCCCTGCCCGAAACCTGCTTCCGGCGATCCGGCGCCGGCCTTTTTGTCCGGCGGGGGCACGGGCACGGCCGGCACGACGCTCAAGGGTTTCAGTTTCATTTCCTTGGCCCCGGCCTGCGGCTTGTCGGAAAACGTGGGGCCTTTCTCGCCTTGCGTGACATACACGCCCTGCTGCGCGAGCCCGGTCGAACAGGCAAGAACAAATGACAGCAACGCGAGGACTCTGACGATCCGCGGGTTCATGACGGCCTCCGTACCCGAAGTACACTGCAAGTATAGCGGTTCCCGGACGATCCGCTCAGCCGTCCATGATACGATCGCCGGCAGGGTGCGAATTCAAGGGAGAATAGCGATGCAAACAATGGAAAATGGCAAGGAGCGGATCGGTTTCGTGGGCGCCGGCCTGATGGGCTGCGGCATGGCCGGGAACCTGCTCGGGAACGGCTACCCGCTGACGGTATACGTACACCGGAACCGGCAGGGCATCGACCAGCTCATCGCCCAGGGGGCGAAGGAAACGAACGGCCTGTCGAGTCTGGCCGCGCACAGCGACGTGATCGTCATGTGCGTCAGCAATGCCGATACGGTCCGCGCCGTGATCGGCGGACTGGCGCCCGGGCTGCGCGCCGGGCATTTGGTGATCGACGCCACGACATCGCATCCGGACGTGACCCGGCAAATTGCGGCGGAGCTGCATGAAATGAACGTCCGCTATGCCGATGCGCCGGTAACCGGCGGCCCCAGGGAATCCGCCGCGGGGAAACTGGCATCGCTGGTAGGCTGTGCGGACGGCGACTTCGAACAGGTTGAAAGAATCGTTTCGTGCTACTCGAAAGTCGTGCATCGGATCGGCGGAATCAGCACCGGACACCAGGCCAAGCTCCTGAACAACTTCGTCACCCAGGGCACCTGCGCCCTGCTCATCGAGGCCTACCGCCGCGCGCGGGACAGCGGAATCGACTGGCATGCGCTCTACTCGATCATGGAAACCGGCGCCGCGCGTTCCGGCTCGCTCGAAAAAATGGTCAAGCCGGCGCTCGACGGCGATTACGACGGCAGCCGTTTTTCGATCCAGAACGCCTTCAAAGACTACAGCTACTTTTGCGCGATGGCGGAAAACTCGGAACGCGGCCCCAGCGCCGTCGCCAACGAAGTGCGCAACACGCTCAAACGCGCCGTCGATGCCGGGTTGGGCGACCGCTACGTCAGCGCCCTGCTCGACCCGGCGCTGGACCCGCATCAGCCGTCGCGCTCGTGAAGCCAGGCGCAGCATAGGGCGGCACAACCCGCCTTCCGTGCTTTGCTATGCGGAAAGCGCGCGCGCCAGAACGTCGAAAACCCGGCCGTCGGTGCATTGCGCGACATTGAAGCGCAGGAAGTCGCCTGCGCTCAACGACTGGCTGAAGGCGTTGCCCGGCGCCAGCACCACGCCATCCTTCAGGCATGACCGGGCAATGGCCGCGGCATCCAGGCCTTCCGGCAGCCGGCACCAGAGGAACATGCCCGCCCGGGGAACCAGCCAGGGCTCGATGCCGATGGCGTCGAGCCGGGTGACGGTTTTCGCCGTTTCCTCCGCCAGCCGCAGCCGCACCGTTTCCATGTGTTTGCGGTAGCCGCTGTCGGTCAAGGTCATCCGCACGATATCGGCCGCCAGCCGCCCGCCCCCGAAAGCGGTGGCGATCTTCAAATCGACGAGGTTTTCGATCCAGTCGGCCCGCGCCGCGAGGTAGCCGCAGCGTAGCGAGGCCGAAACAGTCTTGGAAAAGCTGCTGATGTGGATGACCCGCGAGAGGCCGTCGAAGGCGGCCAGCCTCGGCGCCGGATTGACCTCGAAGTCGGCGTAAATATCGTCCTCAACAATCACCAGATCGGAACTGTCGGCAAGTTTCAGGAGACGATGCGCGATGACGGGCGAAAGCACCGCGCCGGTCGGATTGTGTATGCCCGAATTGGTGATGTAGAGCCGGGGCGAGTGTTCGCTCAGGGCGGCCGCGAACATCTCCACATCCGGCCCGTTCGGCGTATAGGGCACGCCCACGACCCGAACGCGATGGGCCTTGAGCAAGGCATGGAAATTGAAGTAGCAGGGGTCGTCCACCAGCACGGTATCGCCCGGTTCCAGCAGGAAACGGCAGATCAGGTCGATCGCCTGCGTCCCCGACTCGGTGAGCATGATCTGTTCGGGAGCCGCCTCGACGCCGGCGCCGGCCAGCCGCCATGAGAGAAACTGGCGCAACGCCGGGTTGCCCAGCGGCGTGGCGTACTCGGCCAGTTCCAGCGTCTCGGCGCGCGCCAGGGCGCGCAGAGCACGGCGCATCCCCGCCTCATACAGCCATGCGGCTGGCAACCAGCCGCAACCCGGTTTGAGCACGGTGGCGTCCGTCTCCAGCGACTGGCGCGAAATCCACAACGGATCGACTTCCCTGTCGATCTTGGGGCCAAGCTGCGCCAGCGTGAGCGGGGCGGCCGGTCCGGCCACGTAAAACCCCGATCCGGGGCGGGAGGCAATGACACCTGCGGCCGCCAGCCGCTCATAGGCTTCGACCACGGTCGAAACCGAAACCTGCATGGCTCGCGCCTGCGCACGCACGGAAGGCAGGCGCGTCCCCGGCAGGCAGGTGCGCGAAACGATCCGCGATTGGATTTCCGTCATCACCGCATCGATCCGCGTACCGCTTCGCTGCATTTTTCACTCCAGCCGTATTGGATTTATATACATAACAGTTTTTTCAAATTGTATTGTATTGTGTCTGGCTTGACCAGCACCGCCGGTGTTCTACTGAGGCCTTTCAACAATTCCATCGACAAGTCGCAAGCCGTACGAAGGCGGCAAAGTCGCTGGCAATATGGAAATGGAGTAAGGAGTTCGCGATGGAAAAAACGACAAGCGGCTGGATCAACGGATTTATCGGCGTGGCAATCTTCGCCGGATCGCTGCCTGCGACCCGCGTGGCAGTCGCCGATTTTGCCCCGGCATTTCTGACCGGCGCGCGGGCGACCATCGCCGCCCTGCTGGGCCTGTCGCTTCTGGTCCTGCTGCGGCAGCCCCGGCCGCAGGCAGCCGATGTCCCTTCGCTCGCGCTGAGCGCCCTCGGCTGCGTGGTCGGTTTCCCGCTGCTGACCGCGCTGGCGCTGCAACACATCACTTCCGCCCATTCGATCGTCTTCGTGGGGCTGCTGCCGCTTTGCACAGCCGTCTTCGCCGTGGCCCGGGGCGGAGAACGCCCCCGTCCGCCTTTCTGGCTGTTTTCCATCGTCGGAGCCGCCTGCGTCACCGGTTACGCAGCGATGGGCGGCATCAAGGCTTCGCTTGCCGGCGACATGCTGATGCTGGCGGCCGTCGTCGCCTGCGGCCTGGGTTATGCTGAAGGCGCGCGCCTTTCCCGCACGCTGGGAGGCTGGCAGGTCATCAGTTGGGCGCTGCTGCTGTCGCTGCCCGTCATGCTGCCGATTACCCTACTGACCATGCCCGCGTCGTTCGACCATATTGGCATGCCGGCCTATGTCGGCCTCGCCTACGTCTCGCTTTTCAGCATGATGCTCGGTTTTGTGTTCTGGTACCGCGGTCTGGCGCAGGGCGGCATCGCGGCGGTTGGGCAGCTCCAGCTGATCCAGCCCTTCATGGCCTTCGGCCTGGCCGCGCTGCTGCTTCACGAAGAGGTGAGCTGGATGATGCTGGCCGTGACGCTGGCCGCGGTGATCTGCGTTGCGGGGGCGAAAAAATATGCCGTATAAATTACGCGAAAGACGAATCGGTGTCTGATGCATAAAAGAAAAAGGCGCCGTGCGGCGCCTTTTTCATTATGACCTACGGGTTATCAGAAGCCTGCGCCCTTGATGGACTTCAGCCCCTTATAAACCGCCTTGGCGCCGAGTTGCTCTTCGATGCGCAACAGCTGGTTGTACTTGCAGATGCGATCGGTGCGCGACAGCGATCCGGTCTTGATCTGGCCGGCGCCGGTTCCCACGGCGAGGTCGGCGATGAAGGAATCTTCGGTTTCGCCAGAGCGGTGCGAGGAGATCACGCCGTAGCCCGCCTTCTGCGCCATCTTGATGGCGTCCAGCGTCTCGGTCACGGTGCCGATCTGGTTAACCTTGATGAGGATGGCATTGCCCGCCTTCATCTCGATACCCTTCTTCAGGCGGCCCGGGTTGGTCACGAAGAAATCGTCGCCGACGATCTGGACTTTCTTGCCCAGAACGCTCGTGAATTTGACATAGCCTTCCCAGTCGTTCTGGTCGAGGCCGTCCTCGATGGAAACGATGGGATACTTCTTGCACCACTCTTCGTACTTGGCGATCATGTCGTCGGCATTGAACAGCTTCTCGGGGTTCGACTTCCAGAACTTGTAGCCCTCGCGCTTGCCTTCGTCGAACAGTTCGGAAGAAGCGCAGTCGAGCGCAATGGCGATCTGCTTGCCGGCCTTGTAGCCCGCCGCTTCGATGGCTTGCATGATGACTTCCAGCGCTTCGTCGTTGGACAGGTTCGGAGCGAAACCGCCCTCGTCGCCGACGGCCGTGACGTGGCCGCCCTTCTTCAGGATGCTCTTCAACGCATGGAAGATCTCTGTGGTCCAGCGCAGGCCTTCCGAGAAGGTCTTGGCGCCGACCGGCATGATCATGAATTCCTGGAAATCGATCAGGTTGTCGGCATGCTTGCCGCCGTTGATGATGTTGGCCATCGGCGTCGGCAGAACGAATTCGCGGTTCTTGTGCAGCTTGCCGATGTACTTCCACAGCGGCATCTTGCTGACGTGCGCCGCCGCGACGGTGATCGCCATCGATGCGCCGAGCAGCGCGTTGGCGCCGAGCTTCGATTTGTTCTGCGTGCCGTCGAGCTTGATCATCGCTTCGTCGAGCGCGCGCTGATCGAGCGGATTCTTGCCCTTGAGCAGTTGGGCAATCGGGCCGTTGACGGCGGCAACCGCCTTGAGCACGCCCTTGCCGAGATAAATCTTCTTGTTGCCGTCGCGCAGTTCACAGGCTTCGAACTCGCCCGTGGATGCTCCGGACGGAACGGCGGCGCGCGCCAGGAAACCGTCGCTCAGCACGACATCGACTTCAACGGTGGGATTGCCGCGCGAATCCAGAATCTGGCGCCCGACGACTTTGCTGATCTTGATGAACGGCGCTGCTGCAGGCTTCTTGACTGCGACAACCTTCTTTACTGCGGCAACCTTTTTGACTGCTGCAACCTTCTTCACTGCCTTGACTGCCTTTGCGACCGGAGCGGCCTTTTTTGCCGGAGCAGCTTTCTTGGCCGGGACAACTTTCTTGACAGCGACCGCCTTCTTGGCGGGGACAGCTTTTTTAGCAGGCGCCGCTTTTTTTACGGCAACAGGCTTTTTAGGAGAGACAGCTTTCTTGGGAGTAGCAGCTTTAGCGACAGTGGCCATTTTAAGGCTCCATTACAGAAGAGTTGAAGAAAGAATATGCAGGGCGCCGATTGTATAACGAAAAACTTTGCATGGAACTTCTTATGCCAATAAAAACAAGGCAATGACAAAAAAAAGTTGCAAAAGTGCCGCGTACTGCAATGCGCTCTGCGCAATCAATCGTCGCCGTCGGGATTTATGACGCCGAAAGTCGCCGGGATGCTGGCGTAAAAAACACGGATCTTTTCCGCTTGCACGATCTCCAGCAAACGCCTTGCCTTCTCTTCGGAAACGATGAACTCGACTTCGACGACGTCGCTTCCCGCCAACTCGAAAAAGCGGCTTTCGTGCAGCATATGATGCCGGCCGAATCCTCCGATCGCGCGGAAAGCCGAGCCGCCGCGGATTTTCAGTTCGCATGCCGTTTCCAGCAGCCACTCCCATAGCGGGGCGTCATTGTGGCGCTGGTTCTCCATGACATAAAATCTGAGAAATGATCCTTGCATTATCTGTCCTCCTCGGATCCGTTCATCCTACAAAATGCTTTTCAGCCCATAAACCGTGCCGATGCCGGCCAGGGTCATCGCCACCGATCCGATGACGTGTATCGCGACCGCACCGAGTGCCCATAGCCACTGCCCGTGTTGAAGCTGCGTCGTGATCTCCGCCGAAAAGGTCGAAAACGTCGTCAAGCCTCCGCAAAAACCGGTGATGACCAGCAGCCGCCATTCCGGTGAAATTGTCGAGAAAATGGCAAAGAACGCGATGGCCAAACCAATGACATATGCACCGACCAGGTTGGCCACCAACGTCCCCGGCGGAATATTCGGCAGCAGACTGTTGAGCCTTTCGCCCAAATACCAGCGCAACAACGCGCCCAGCGCGGCTCCTACGGCAATTGCTAAAATCGACTTCCACATACGCGCCTCAATCGGATAAGAAAGGCCGGCAAAACGAGCCGAAGCGTTTCGTGCCGAACGCCCTGCAGCAAACAGACCACGCAGCGGGCGACGATGTTCAAAACGTTTTGCAGGCGCTTCCGAGCACGCGCCATCGGCGCCAACACCGCGCCCCACGGATGGTTGAAGTGCTCCCGGCAAATATACCATTGCACGGGCTGCCGGACCCGGAACAAAATGACGGCGATTGCATCCATAAACCGATTGTGCTTGAATGCCGACCGGCTCGTCATCTCCGTTGCGCCAATACATTCTATGCCATTGTCCATCCAGATCGTTCTCGCCTGCCTGCTGCGCGGGGTATTCAGCATCGGCGCCGCAGCGCTGATCATGTTCGGTCTGCCCCGCCGGTGGATCCCGCTTACCGTCAGTTTTTCCACGGGCCTCCTGTTGTCCATGGCACTGCTGCACCTTCTCCCGGAAGCGCTGGAGCAAGGGCTGTCGCCGGATGTCGCCTTTCCGATTCTGCTGGGCGGCATTTTGTGTTTCTTCATGCTCGAAAAATTCACCATATGGCGGCATGTCCACAGCGACGCCGGCGAAGGCGATCAACATCCCGGCGACGACCACTGCCACGACCATACCCACAGCCACCATCACCTGCCCGCCGGACACGACGGCACGCTGACCATCCTGATCGGCGACGGTTTCCACAATCTGACCGACGGCCTGCTCATCGCCGCGGCCTTCCTTGCCGATCCCGTGCTGGGCTGGAGCACGACGCTGGCCATCATCGCCCACGAAGTGCCGCGGGAGGCCGGGGATTTCGCCGTTCTCCTCTCCGCGGGCTGGAAGCACGGCAAGGCGCTGTTCTGGGTTCTCGTCTCCAGCCTGGCAGCCATCGTCGGGGGCCTGGCAGGCTATTTCCTGGTGGGCCGTGCCCACGGACTGGTGCCCGTCATCATCACCGTTGCCGCGTCCAGCTTCCTCTACGTCGCCATCGCCGACCTGATGCCCCGGCTGAAGCGGGAAAACACTTCGATCGGCTGGCACAGCCTGCTGCTGATCGCGGGGGTCGCGGTCGTCGCCCTCGGCAAGCTGTACCTCCATCATCATTGACCGAGCATCATCCTTTTTGACGAAAAACTATACCGGGGAGACAAGGATCCATGGGAAAGATCATCGCCATTGCCGCCGTGCTGCTCGTTGTCCTGCTGCTGTTGCTGCTCGTCTTCAGAAAGCCCTCCGGGAAAACGCAGAAAGCCGCCCCGCGCGCCATAGCCAAGGGAAAATCGAATGAAGCCGACCCCCTTGCGGAAGCCGACGTTTATCTGGCCTACGGCAGGGAAAAACAGGCGATGGAGATTCTCGAACAGGCATCCCGGAAATATCCGGACCGGCAAGACATCGCCGACAGGCTGGCCGAGCTGAAGCAGAAAACGAAGCGCTGAAAATATGGCCGTTCCATCGGCCGCAACCGGCACTTTGCCACACTCCAATTCAGCCCACCGGCCATACAATCGCCAAGAAACTGCCTGAACCGGCACGCAACGACAGAGCATCACATTCGGTTACAAACAGAAAACCGAACCCGGCGTACCATCACGATATGAAGTTTAACTTTGTAGTTAAACTGTTTATCGCCTTCCGGGAAATCACATGCCAGAACAATCCGACAACGCCGATCCGGCCGAAGACACGCACACTGTCGCCGTCGAAATCCGAGCCATGCTCGGCAAGCTGCGCAGACGCCTGCGGGAAGCGAGCTACACGCACGGCCTGCCCGATGCGCAATGCGCGGTGCTGATGCATCTGGACCGGAAGGATGCGTCCACCGTGACCGAACTGGCGCAGGCCGAACGCATGCGTCCGCAGTCGATGGGAGCGATCGTCGCCGCGCTGTCGGAAGCCGGCCTCGTGAGCGGGACCCCCGATCCGAACGACGGCCGGCGGACGATTCTGTCATTGACCGCCAAGGCGCGCAAAGCCATCCTGGCCGTCCGCAGCGCGCGCGAAGACTGGCTGGCGCGAACCATGCAATCGAAGTTTTCCCCCGCCGAACGGCGGCAGCTGGCGAAAGGCGTGGAGCTGCTCAGACGCCTCGTCGACGAAACCCCTGCAACAGAGTAGGCAACATGAACAACACCACATTCCGTTCCCTGCGCAACCACAACTACCGGCTGTGGGCCGGCGGCGCCCTCGTTTCCAATATCGGGACGTGGATGCAGCGCACCGCCCAGGACTGGATCGTGCTGGTGGAACTGACGCAGCACAACGCCACGGCGGTAGGCATCGTCATGTCCCTCCAGTTCGGCCCGCAGCTGCTGTTGCTGCCGCTCACGGGGATGGCGGCGGACCGGCTGGACCGGCGCAAGCTGCTGCTGGTCACGCAGGGCACGATGGGCCTGCTCGCGCTGGGCCTCGCGATTCTCACCATCACCGGCCTCGTGCAACTGTGGCACGTATACCTCTTCGCCTTCCTGCTCGGCTGCGCCTCCGCCTTCGATGCGCCGGCCCGCCAGACTTTCGTCGGCGATCTGGTCGGCAAGGACGATCTGTCCAACGCCGTGGCGCTCAATTCCACCTCCTTCAATGCCGCGCGCATGGTCGGGCCGGCGCTGGCCGGCGTGTTGATCGCGGCGATCGGTTCGGGCTGGGTGTTCCTCATCAATGCGGTTTCCTATGTCGCCGTGATCATCTCCCTGTGCTACCTGCGCCTGAACGAATTGCGTCCACGCGCCATGGCCAGGCATCAAGGCGGATTCGCCGAAGGGTTCCGCTACGTGTGGGGGCGCCCGGACCTGCGCGCCGCCATGCTGGCCATATTCCTGGTAGCGACTTTCGGTCTGAATTTCCCGATCTACATTTCGACCATGTCGGTTTCCATCTTCCATGGCGGAGCCAGCCAATACGGCCTGCTGTCCTCGGCCATGGCCATCGGTTCGGTCGCCGGCGCCCTGATGGCCGCGAGCCGCGTGCGTCCGCGCATCGCGCTGCTGATGACAGCCAGTTTTTGGTTCGGCTTGGGCTGCACCGTCGCCGCCGTGATGCCGCATTACATTCTGTTCGGCCTCGTGCTGATCGCCGTCGGCGTATCCGCCCAGACCGTCACGACCTCGACCAACAGTCTCGTGCAGCTGACCACCGAACCAGCCCTGCGCGGCCGCGTCATCGCCATCCTGCTCGCCATCCAGTTGGGCGCCACGCCGCTCGGCGCACCGCTCGTCGGTTGGGTGGCGGATACTTTCGGGGCACGCTGGGCGCTTGGCGTAGGCGCCGCATCGGGCATCGCCGCGGCCTACGTCCTTTTGCGCTACCTCGCCGAATACCGCGGGGTGCGCGTGCGCTTCGTTTCGGGCTTGCCGCGTCTGGTCGTCTCCATCCGGCATCGTCCGCCGCCCGCAATCGAACAGAGCGAGGGCGACATCCTGCCCGTCAGCCCCATGTCGAAATTCTGAAAACCGGGAAACCTGGGACGCCTCGAAGCCGGGGCGTCAGGCGTTCACCCAGTCGAGGATCGGTTGCCACTGTTCCAGGTCCCGCTCGGCGCGCGCCTCCGTGAGGTCGAATAGCGTCATGCCGGCGGCAGCCAGCTGCACGTAAAGCTGGCTGTCCCGGATATGGCCGAGGACCGGCAGATCGTATGACGACAGGAAACGCTCCAACTCGCCGGCGGCCCGGGTCCGGGCGTCGACGCGCATGCCGACCACGGCGACGAAGGCGCGCTCCTTGCGGACGGCTTTTTCCTCCAGCAGGGTTTCCAGAAAATCGCGCGTCGCCAGGATGTCGAAGAGCGACGGCTGCACCGGCACGATGATGCGGTTGACCTGCCGCAGCATTTTTTCCAGCGCCTTTCCATGCAGGCCGGCCGGCGTATCCAGGACGACGTGCGTCGTATCCTTGGGCGGACGCAGCGGCGCATCCTTCTCGGACACCCAGCCGCCGATCGTCGGCAGGCCCGCGGGACGGATTTTCAGCCACTCGCGCGTCGAATGCTGGCGGTCGGTGTCACCGAGCATCACCCGATGCCCGCACCAGGCGAGGTATCCGGCCAGGTTCGTGGCCAGCGTCGACTTTCCCGATCCGCCTTTCGGGTTGGCAATCAAAAAGGATTTCATGACGTTTTTTCCGCCGGCGGGTTCACGCCGGGAGCCGATTCCTGCTGCAGCTTGTCGCGCACGAGATTGATATGCTCGCGCAGGTTGTACAACAGATCGCTGAAGGCCAGCGGGATATTCCGCGAACTGACGTCCTCCTCGATACGGTCCAGCCGCGCCATGTATTCCGCCTGCCTCGAGGCGTCGTATTCGTGACGCAATTCGTTGTCGAGCGATTTCAGGTCCCCGTAGCAGCGGAAGATCTTCGAGCGCACGCGCCAGGCGTAAATGCTCGGCGCCAGCTTGAGCAGCGGCAGCAGCAGAACGAAGACGGGCACGATCAGCACGAGCAGGCGCTCGACCAGCACGGCCACCCAGAACGGCAGATAGCGCTGCAGGAACGGCGGCCCCGAATCGTAGAAGCGTTTCGCCTCTTGCGACAGCGGCAGGCTCTGATCCCTGTAGGCAGGAAACTCGCCCGCCTTCTGGAAATACCCGCCTTTGCCGTTGACGTCCGCCATCGCCTGCATGAGCAGGCTGACCAGCGCCGGATGCACGTCGTCGCGGATCACCACGTTAGCCGTCGTGGCCAGCAGCACCGTGTCGCGCGGCGGCGTATCGTGGACGAGATCGATTCCCGCGCGCGGCAAAACGATTTTCGACAGAAAGGGGAAGCGGCGCAGGTAGGCATCGGCCTGCACGAAACTCATCAGCCTGACGCCGGGCGAACGCAGCAAGGCCTGCACCACCGGCGTCTCCGGCGCCGAAACGATGAACGAGGCTTCGATATTTCCCTGCTGCAGCATCCGCACGGCCGCCAGTCCATCCAGCGACACCAGGTTTTCGCTGTCCGGCGCAATCTCGTTCGCCTCAAGCAAACGCATGGCCAGTCCATGGATGCCGCTGCCCTGCTCCCCGACGGCAATGCGCACTTTGCTCAACTGATACAGCTTGTCCATCAGCGTGTTGCCGCGGTAAAAAACCCACACCGGCTCGTATGTCACGCTGCCCAGCGACAGCAATCCTTCGTCCGGATTTTCCCCGTCCTCGCCGCCCGCGCCGGACTGCCGGTCGGGCAAGCTTCCGCCCTGCAGGAAGGCGATGTCCGTTTCGCCCTTTCTGAGCCGTTCGAGATTTTCCTGCGAGCCTGCCGACGGCTTGATTTCGACCGTGATTCCCTTGGCGGCAAGCCATTCGGCATAGCGTTTGGCATACGCGTGGTAGGCCCCCGCCTCGTCGCCGGTGCTGATCGTTATCCGGCTCGGCGGGGCGGGCTTGACGAACTGATAGGCGATGGCAAAGCCAATGGCCGATATCAGCACGATCGGCCACGCCGTGGCCAGCAGGTCGCGGAAATAGACGGCCTTGGCCCGCAGCTTCGTCATCAGGGCACCAGGATGGTCGAACCGGTCGTCTTCCTGGCCTCGAGGTCGCGGTGCGCCTGTGCGGCATCGGCCAGCGCATAGCGCTGGTTGACCTCGATCTTCACCTTGCCCGAACTCACCGCGGCGAACAGTTCCCCGCCCAATGCCGTAAGCTCGGCCCGCGTGCTGGTGTAATGCGCCAGGGTCGGCCGGGTGATGAAGAGCGAACCTTTTTGCGACAGCAGCAACGGACTGAAGGGCGGCACCGCGCCGGAAGCATTGCCGAAGGTCACCATCATGCCGCGCAGGCGCAGGCTGTCGAGCGATCCGTCGAAGGTATCCTTGCCGACGCCGTCATAGACCACGGCAACCCCCTGCCCGGTGATTTCGCGGACCCGTTTGGCCACGTCCTCGCGCGTATAGAAAATGACGTGGTCGCAGCCGTGCTTTCTGGCGAGTTCCGCCTTGGCCTCCGTCGATACCGTGCCGATCACCGTCGCCCCCAGCGCCTTTGCCCACTGGCAGGCAATCAGTCCGACGCCGCCGGCGGCGGCATGAATCAGCACGGCGTCTCCTTGCTGCACCGGGAAGACACGGCGCAGAAGATACGCTGCCGTCATACCCTGGAGCATCATGGCCGCGCCGGTTTCACAGCTGATGTCCGCGGGGAGCTTGAGCAGGCAGGCCGCCGGCAGGCAGCGCACCTGGCAGTAGGCTCCCATCGGCCCCGTCGCATAGGCTACCCGGTCGCCCGGCTTGATGTCGGTCACGCCTTCGCCGACGGCTTCGACC
Source organism: Propionivibrio sp. (assembly GCA_031547245.1). Lineage (GTDB taxonomy): Bacteria > Pseudomonadota > Gammaproteobacteria > Burkholderiales > Rhodocyclaceae > Propionivibrio. Next base: position 10,221 of record JAVBSG010000011.1, on the reverse strand, counting down.
ACGCCGGCGCCTTCCAATCCCAAACCTGACGGCATCGGCAGCGGATACAGCCCGCTGCGATGATAGGTGTCGATATAGTTCAGCCCGACCGCTTCATGTTTCACGCGGGCTTCGCCGGGCGCGGGATCTCCGGCTGAGACCTCTTCCCATTGCAGAACTTCGGGGCCTCCCGGCCGGTGAAAGCGAACAGCATAAGGCATGATTTCCTCCTGACAATATTCGAATGACAAGTTTACTGCCGTTCCCCGAATGAGGAAACAGCCGGTTCCGGAGACGCGCGCCAACGCCACGGCAATCCGCGGGCCGGATTGCCGCGAACGCCATCGCGCCTCATCCCTTGAGCAGTTTTTCCTCGGCCTGCGCCAGGGCTTCGGGCGCGCCGAGCAGAACGACCACATCCCCCATTTCGAACTGCGTTTCCGCCGAGGGTTCCTGGGTCCGCACATCGCGCCGCCTGATTGCCGTCACTTCCACGCCGGTGGCATCGATGGTCAGGCTGCCCAGGGTCTTGCCGATGGCGAAAGCCCCTTCGCTGAGCGAAATGGAGTGCAGGCGGGGCTCCTCGCTGTCGCGCTCGCCGTCGTCGAAAGAACTGTCGCCGTGAAAAAACCCGCGCAGCGTTCGATAACGCGCCGCGCGGGTCTGGCGTATCCGTTTCAGCACGCGGCTGATCGGCACGCCGACGTGGATCAGCGCATGCGAGGCCAGCATCATGGCCGATTCCAGCGTTTCCGGCACCACTTCGGCGGCGCCGGCGCGCATCAGCACTTCGAAATCCTTTTCGTCCACCGCGCGCACCACGACCGGCAATCCCGGCGCCATTTCGTGAACATGCTGCAGGATCTTCACCGCTGCGCGCTTGTCGGCAAAGGAGATGATCAGCGCGCTGGCCCGGGCTACCCCGGCGGCCACCAGGGTCTCCCGGCGGGTCGAATCGCCATAGACGACGTTCTCGCCGGCGGTGGCGGCTTCGCTGACGCGGTCAGGGTCGAGATCGAGCGCAAGATAGGAAACCCCTTCCTGCGCCATGAAGCGCGCCAGATGCTGGCCGTTGCGCCCGAACCCGCAGATCACCACGTGTTTCTCCGTGCGCATGGCCTTGGCGGCCACTTTCGTCAACTGCATCGAACGCAGCAGCCATTCGCTGGCGACGAGGCGCAGGACGATGCGGTCGCTGTATTGCACGATGATCGGGGCCAGCAGCAGGGAAACCACCAGCGCCGCCAGCACCGGCTGCACGACGGCGGGAGTGGCCACCCCCGTTTTCTGGATCAGTGACAGCAGCACCAGGCCGAATTCCCCGCCCGAACAGAGCCACAATCCGCTGCGCATGGCGCCGCCCGGCGTCGCCCCGAACAGGCGGGACGCGCCGAACACCACGGCGAACTTGACGACCAGCAGCCCGACCACGAGCGCCATCACCACCGCCAGGTTATCCATCACCAGCGGAAAATCGAGCATCATGCCGACGGTGACGAAGAACAGGCCCATCAGCACGTCGCGGAACGGCTTGATGTCCTCTTCCACCTGATGCCGGTATTCGGTTTCCGAAATCAGCATGCCGGCGATGAACGCCCCGAGCGCCAGCGACAGGCCGGCCAATTCGGTCAGGTAGGCAAGGCCGAGCGTCACCAGGAGCACGTTGAGCATGAACAGCTCGGCCGACTTTCCCCGCGCCACGACGAAGAACCAGCGGCTCAGCACGCCTTTGCCGAAATGCAGCACGACCAGCAGCAGGAAAGTCGCCTTCAGCGCGGCAATTCCCATCAGCCATGCCATCGCTTCGGGCGTTTGCGAAAAGGCGGGAATCAGGATCAGCAGCGGCACCACCGCCAAGTCCTGGAACAACAGCACGCCCACCACCTCGCGCCCGTGCTGCGAATCTATTTCGAGGCGTTCGCTGAGCAGCTTGATCAGGATGGCCGTGGAGGACATCGCCAGCGCGCCGCCGATGGCCACGCCGGCCTGCCATGAAAACCCCGCCAGCACGGCGACCACGGACATCGCCAGCAGAGTGCCGATGACCTGTATGGCGCCCAGGCCGAAAACGATGCGCCGCATGGCGAACAACCGGGACAAGGAGAACTCCAGGCCGATCGAGAACATCAGGAAGACGATGCCGAATTCGGCCAGATGCTGCGCGTTGGCGACATCCTTCACCAGATTGAGCGCATGCGGCCCGACCAGCGCGCCGACCAGCAGATATCCCAGGATCGGCGGCAGATTGAGGCGGCGGAAAACAATGACCGATACCACCGAAGCACCGAGCAACATCAGGATCAGCGGTAGTATCTCCATGTTTTTCTATATCAAATCCAAAGGGTGGCAAAGCCGGGGCTGGCAAGGCTTCTGTTATACTTGCCCCAATCATAACCGTTAGTTTTCGATGAGCCAAATACAACCTTCCACCCGCGTTTTGGAACTTGCCCGCCAGGTGCTGCGCATCGAAGCGGAAGCCGTCCTGGCTCTGTCCGCCCGCATTGACGCTGCTTTCCTGCAAGCCGTGGCGATCATCCTCGACTGCCGGCGAGGCCGTGTCATAGTGAGCGGCATGGGCAAATCGGGTCACATCGGCCGCAAGATCGCCGCTACGCTAGCCAGCACCGGCACGCCGGCTTTTTTCGTTCACCCGGCCGAGGCCAGCCATGGCGACCTGGGCATGATCACCGCCGACGATATCGTGATCGGCATCTCCAATTCTGGCGAAAGCGACGAGTTGCTGAACATTCTGCCCTCGCTCAAGCGCCAGGGCGCCAAACTGATCGCCATGACCGGCGACACCAATTCCACGCTGGCCCGCGATGCCGACGTCACCCTCGACACGGCTGTGGCCCAGGAAGCCTGCCCGCTCAATCTGACGCCGACGGCCAGCACCACGGCCACGATGGCGCTCGGCGACGCGCTGGCCCTGGCGCTGCTCGACGCCCGCGGTTTCAGCGCCGAGGATTTCGCCCGCTCGCATCCCGGCGGCTCGCTGGGGCGCCGCCTGCTCACGCGCATGGGCGATGTCATGCGCACCGGTGTCGCCATCCCGACAAGTCCTCCGGAGGCCAGCATCGCCGAAGCCATCCGGGAAATCACCCGCGGCATGATCGGCATGACCGTCGTCGTTTCCCCCGAAAACAAGGTGCTCGGTGTCTTCACCGACGGCGACCTGCGCCGTGCCGTGCTCAGGGAGCTGGACCTCCAGCGCCTGACCGTCGGCGATGTCATGACACGTAACCCGCGCGTCGCCAAGCCCACCAAACTGGTCGCTGAAGCCGTCGAAATGATGCAAAAATACCGGATCAACCAGATTCCGGTCGTCGACGAGGAAGACCGACTGATAGGCGCAATCAACATGCACGACCTGTTCCACGCCAAGGCCATTTGATGAGACCGATTGAAGATTCCCTTGCCCGCGCCAGCCGCATCAAGCTGATGGCGTTCGACGTCGATGGCGTCCTGACCGACTGCTCCTTGTTTTTCACCGACGCCGGCACCGAGATCAAGGCCTTCAACGCGCGCGACGGGCTTGGCCTGGCCATGCTCAAAAATGCCGGAATCACCCTGGCCATCATCACCGGGCGCGATGCCGACTGCGTCAACTGGCGCATGAAGAACCTGGGGATCGAACATGTTTACCAGGGCATCGGCCACAAGCTCTCCACCTTCCAGGAACTGCTCGCCAAGGTCGGCGTTGCGCCGCATGAAGCCGGCTTCATGGGCGACGACATCATCGACCTGCAGGTCATGGCCACTTGCGGTTTCTCGGCGGCCCCCTCGGACTGCCACGACCTGAACCGGCAATACGCCGATTACGTGGCAAGCAAACCCGGAGGCCACGGCGCCGTGCGCGAAGTCGCCGAATTCATTCTGGCCGCGCAAGGCCGCCTCAACGACGCCATCGCCCGCTATCTCCCCGCAGGTACCGGGAACTAACCGCAGGAATCCGACGCAATGAGACATTGGGGCAGCGCCATCTTTCCGCTAGCCGTCCTGTTGGCGCTTACCGGCCTCACCTTCTGGCTGCGCTACGCCACGGAGATGTCGGAACCCGACCGCGGCGGCAAGCATCGCCACGATCCCGACTACACGCTCGCCAACGTCGTTCTGCGCAAGCTCGATGCGACGGGCAACTTGAAATACACCCTGCGCGCCGCCGACGTCAAACACTATCCGGACGACGACACGACCGACCTCATCAAACCGCATCTCGTCTTCCAGAACCCCGTGAAGCCGCCGCTCACCGTCAGCGCCGACTTCGGGCATGCCACCCAGGACAACGAGCGCGTCGACCTGAAGGACAACGTCTGGATCTACCGCCCGCCTTCCGCCCAGTACCAGGAGCTGACGGCCAGCATGCCGGAACTCACGGTGTTTCCGGACGACGAAAAAGGCTTCACCAAGAGTCCGGTCCACCTCACCCAGGGGAAATCCTGGGTCAAGGGAGTGGGCATGCAGGTCAACCACCGCCTGGAAACCTATATTCTCGAATCCCAGGTCACCGGCCTGATGGAAAACAGACAAAAAGGGAAAAAGAAACCATGAAACCGTTCCATCTTTCACGCCTCTGCGGTTTTCTCGCCGCCGCCTCGATTGTCTTCCTGGCGTTTCCCGCGCACGCGGAAAAGGGCGACCGCGACAAACCGATCAACCTGGAAGCCGACCGCGTCAACCTCGACGACATCAACAAGGTCCAGATATTCGAGGGCAATGTCGTGATGACGCAGGGAACCATGCAGCTGCGCACCAGCAAGCTCGTGGTCACCCAGGATGCCGACGGTTTCCAGAAAGGCGTAGCCACCGGCGGCGCCAACGGGCTGGCCTACTTCCGGCAGAAGCGCGACAACAGCAACGATTACATCGAAGGCGAGGCGGAGCGCATCGTGCATGACGCCCGCAACGAGAAAACCGAGTTCTTCGTCCGCGCCTGGGTCAAGAACGGCCAGGACGAAGTCAAGGGGACCTATATCTCCTACGAGGCGACGACCGAGAAATACTTCGTCACCAGCGAAGGCGGCAGCAAGTCCGCCACCGGCGCGCCGCAGGCCCGGGTGCGCGCCATCATCCAGCCGAAGAGCAAGGCGGCCGAGCCGGAAGACAAGAGCAACGCGCCGGCGCTCAAGCCGGCGCCCGAGATGCAGGCGCCGCGCTGATGCCACAACGACGCTGGCGCATGTAAGGTCATGCGGCGGATGGCGCTGCGCTTATCCCATTCGGCGGATAACGCTTCGCTCATCCGCCCTACCGGTCCTACCCAGCCAGTGACTCCCGCCAGACCCACTGTATGTTCCGCCTTTCGACCTCCTGGCGGATTTCCTCCATGGCCTGGTCGACCCTGGCCTCGGCGCCTTCCACACCCACCTCCAGATGCCTGCGCTGCCCGTCCTCGCCCATCGACGGCAGGCTGAACAGGCGCAGGTCGGGATAGGCGGCGACGATGCGTTCCATCAGGTCGAGCAGCCCGCTTTCATAAGCGTTCTGGCCGGTCAATAAAAAAGCCTTGTCCACCACCGGTTTTTTGTTGAAGAGATGCGCGTAAAACGTATCCAGCGCCCATTCGGCCATCGGATGCGCCATCTGCGGAAAACCCGGTAGAAAATAGTGGTCCAGCGCGCAAAATCCGGGAATGCGATTGACCGGATTGGGCACGATGGATACGCCGCGGGGGAAATTCCCCAACGACAGGCGCTGCGGCGTGGTCTCGCCGCCGAAACGGTCGCGTATCTCGCGCTCGGCCTCGGGATGCAATACCAGATCCACGCCCAGCGCTTCGGCCGCCGCCTGCCGCGTATGGTCGTCGGGCGTATTGCCGATGCCGCCGAAGCTGAAAACCACGGCACCGCTCGCCAGGCTGCGGCGCAATGCCGACGTGATGCGCGCCCGATCGTCCCCCAGATACTCCACCCATGTCAGCCTCAGACCGCGCGCCGACAACAAGCTCGCCATCCTGGCGAAATGCTGGTCGATGCGTTTCCCGGAGAGGATTTCGTCACCGATGATCAATGCCCCGAAATTCATATTATTCCTCTTATCCCTGTTGTTATCTCTTGTTTCTCTTATTCCTTAGCAGGCTCGATGAACACCACCGCCCCTTTTCGGGAACGGCGCAGCGCCGCAAGACAAAAATGCAGATACGCCAACGCCCCCAGCGACGGAGCGAGCATCCCGGCCAGAGGCACATGCGCGAGGCCGGCCATGATCACACCGAGCACCAGCAAGGGCATCGCTTTTTCCTTGCGCAACGCCTTCCACTCGTCAGGCGTGGCATGGATCGCCAGCGCGTCGTAGGCAAAGGTCTTGCGGTTCAGCCACGCCATCCAGAACAAGGGGAGGAACACGCCCAGGCCGGGAATCAGCCAGAGCGGCATCGTCACCACCCATCCCACGAGGAAAAGCAGCGCCGCCCATACGCTGTTCCAGGTCGCCGCGACGAAACTGTCCTCGCCCATCCTGGCGAGATCCGGATAAGTCGTCTCGGACAGGTGGTTAAGCATCAGCGGCAGGATCAGCACGGCCGTCATGATGATCGCCACCAGATAGCTTGCCGACAGAATCAGCAGCCAGGCGCCCAGCACCGCCAGCGCCTTGGCCAGCCACAGCGCCCCCCAGTCGGCCACCCAGCTCATCGGCGGGGCTTCGATGAAGCTGGTCACGAGATAATCGAGCAGCATGGCCGACACGATCACCATGAACAGCCCGGCAATCAGCGCCGGGGCAAGAATGTAAATCCACACCTTGCCCCTTCCAAGCGACTCCAGGGTCCGCCGAATCGCCCGCATTATTTCTTCCATTGAAATCCCCAAGCACGCAAGGTGAATGTTATAGCCCAAAACCGGCCCCAATGGTCACGGCCGGGTATAAAAAACCATTTTACGCACAGTTTCTTTTGCCAACCGGTACACTTGGCGATTATTCCAATTTTCTTGGCTCTTCCCGATTTTCCGTATGCTCGCCCTCAAGCTTCTGCTCGTTCCCTTCTTCCTGGTCATGGTCACCCTGGCCGGCAAGCGCTGGGGGCCGGGAATCGCCGGCTGGCTGTCGGGCCTGCCGTTCACGTCCGGCCCCATCATCTTCATCGTCGCGCTGGAACAAGGGCCGGAGTTCGCGTCGGCTTCGGCGGCGGCCTGCCTGGCCGCCGTGTTCTCGACGATCGTCTTCTGCGCCGCCTATGCGCACGCCAGCCTCCGCTTCAGCTGGCGGGCCAGCCTGCCGCTGGCCGTATCGGCATGGACGGCCGCCATCGTCCTGTTGTCCCTACTGCCGGGCGGCGCCCGCATTTCGCTGGCAATCGCCCTCCTCTCCCTGCTCATCGCGCCGCGGATTTTTCCCAAGCCGAAGGACGGCGGCAAAGGCCGGCCGGTATCCGCCGTCGAACTCGCCATCCGTGCCGGCGCCGGCGCATTGCTGACCCTTGCCGTCACCTACAGCGCCGAAAGCATCGGCACGTCGTGGAGCGGCCTGATCACAACCTATCCCGTGCTCGGAACGGTGCTGGCCGTTTTCTCCCACAGCCGCTACGGCCCCGATTTTCTTGTCGTGCTGCTGCGCGCCATGGCCACCAGCCTCTATTCCTTCGCCGCTTTTTTCCTGGTCCTGTCGCCGCTGCTACCCGGGCTGGGAATACCGATGGCATTCACCGTCGCCGCCGCCTGCGCGCTATCGGTGCAGCTCGCCCTGCTCAAGCTGCGCAGGCAGAGCATCGCCCCGCGCAAAGCCAAAGCGCCGGAATTTTAACGTTCGTTACGCCTCAAAGCCGCCCAAAACAACGCCCTGCCATAGTGGTTATGGCAGGGCGTCAATGCGGCGGATGCCGCTACGAACGGTTAGAAGCTTATGCGCAGATTGGCATAGATACCGCTCGATTTGATGTCGCCGTTATACGCGCCGGTATAGGACACGTTGAGTTTCGTCGATTTATTGAACCGGGTCTCGAGGCCCAGGCCGACGCCCCACAGATTGTCGAGCTTGCCGCCCTTGATCTTGGTGCTGCCCGAGTCGGCGATGAACAGTTGCGCATCCGGCGTGTTGTCCCCGAAGAAATGCATCCCGGAAATATCTCCGGTCACCGCCATTTCGAGATTGCCGGCGGTAAACGGAATGCTGCCGCGAACGCCGAGGGTGGCCACTTGCAGCGACTGCTTGTTGGACTTGGTATGGAATTCCAGGCCGCCAACGCGCTCGGTATAGCTGTCCGTCTTGACGCGCATGAAGTTCACGCCGAAATACGGCTCCACCGAATACTTGTCGCTGTTCAGTTTCGTGTACGCCGCCTCGACGAAGAGCTGGCCGATGTCGGCATCCGGAGACACCTTGTTCGTCGCCGACTGATCGACGACGACCAGGGTGCGCCTCGCGTCGCGATCCTGGTGGGTGTACATGGCGCCGTAGCTGATCTTCGCCACGTCGGCGGCCTTGTAGATGCCATACAACCCGACGTGGAGATCGTCACTGTCGACTTTTCCGTACTCGTGGCCCTTGAACTCCGTTGAGCCGGCGCCGAAGAACACGCCCACCGTGTTGCTGTCGTTGACGTCGACTTCCGCGCCGACCAGCCCGGCGTAGAAATCGACGTCCATGTCGGCATAGCCGTAGTCGACGGTCGACCAGTTGCCCATGGCGGTGGCCCAGAGGCGGGCCGTGCCGTCATTGAGCTTGGTCGTGGCCGAGCGGCCGCCGACGCCGATCCCCAGCGCCTGGTTCTTGATGGAACGGGCCATCGACAGCGAATTGACGACGCTTGCGTTATCGACGTTGAGGTACATGTCGCTGCCCAGCGTGTCGAAGGTGGCGCGCGCCTGCGCTTTGGTGCCGAACGGAACCAGCCCGTAGAAAATGGCGCCGCCGTTGGCCTCGATGGTGTTGGCTACGGCGCGGCTGTTGCGGTGGTCTGCGTAGCTCGCGAACGTGACGCCGGTAGTGCGGCCGGCGGTTCCCGTGAGCACGTTGCCGCTGGCGGCCACGTTCATCGTCAGGAAGGCGTAGTCCTGCGGCACTTCGGCCTTGTCGAAACCGGCCAGCGTGTCGGCGGTGACGGTGCCCGTTGCGGTCGCTCCATTGTAGTAGATGTTGCGCACGAGCTCCTTGTCGTCCTCGATGCCCATGATGCCGACCGTGGCCTTGGAGCCTTCATTGAAGGTCAGGGCGCCGACTTTCACGTCGTTCCCGGACACGACCACGTAGGTGCCGCCGTTATTCACGTCGATATTGGCCCGATGGCTCCCGGTCGAGGTCAAATTGCCCTTCAGCGTAAAGTTGTCGTTATAGCTCGCGAGCACGCCGAACCGGCCGCCGTCGACGGCGACTTTTCCGGAACCGAAGGATTCGGTGAAACCATACAGGCTCCCTTCCTTGACGGCCGTGCCGCCTTCGTAGGTGTTGTCGCCGGTCATCACCAGCGTTCCCGGGCCCTGCTTGGTCAGAGAGGCGGTATACAGACCGTTGTCGATCTTGTACTGAATGTAAGCCGCTCTCTCATCCATCCATTCCTTGCGCCACTTCATGGCCTGCTCATAGGTGATCTTGTCGTACAGCTCGGGATGGCCGTCGGTGATCGCCTGAATGTACGGATCATTCAAAAGGCCCTGAATCATGAAGGCCTGCGGGTCAAGCGTGCCGTCCTCTTTGAGCACGTTGGGGCTGAAGTCGCCGGCAAAGGCGACGCCCTGCGCCTTGTAGCCCGCCAGCCAGGCCAGGTCTTCCGCTTCCCGCGCCTTGATCCCGATCTGGCTGATGTTGTTCGACCAGACGTCCAGGGGCGCCTTGTTCATGTTGTAGGCCATGGGACTCAGGAACTGGCCGGGGCCGTACATGCCTTTGTCAAGGTCGGGAATGCCCCAGCCCCAGCGTTCGTCCGGCTGGCCGTCAGGGGCTGTCCAGGCGATGGATTCGCCGTTGGGGCCGGTTTGCCCGGTGCCGAGAAAGCGCACGCCGTCAGTCATCTTGTTGTTCGCCGTGGTGAACATCAGCTCGCGCACCTGCATGGCGTTCATGTTGGGGTAGCGGGAGAGCAGAATCCCCATCACCGCCGTGGCAACGGGCGTGGCCGGCGACGTGCCGCTTGAGGTGTTTGTGTAGCTCGTATCGCTACCGCTGCTCGTGGTGGAAAAGTTGCTCGAAGGGGTGGACACGGTCCACCATTTGGCCAGCCCCGCCTCGTTGAAGTTGTACTGCTTGGTGTATTCGTAATTACTCGCCGCGCTGGGCATCTGCACCCCGCCGACGGCTACCCACTGGTTT
>JAVBSG010000127.1:0-20334 GCA_031547245.1 Propionivibrio sp. | reverse complement strand
TATAGCCGATAACAAGCAAATGTCAAGAACAATTTAGTGACTACACAAAAAAACAAACAAAACCAGCTGAACAACCCCAATTCCCAGCAAATACGCAGGCTTCCGCACGCGCAATCAGTACTTCAACGGGGGGAACTTCGGACTAGCCGGCCGACGAGCCGCTGAAGAAATTCGCCGCTGCGGCGATGGTTTCGGCGATGTCGGCATCGCTGTGCGCTGCGGAGACGAAGCCAGCCTCGTAAGCCGACGGGGCAAAATAGTGGCCGGCGCCGAGCATGGCGTGGAAAAAGCGGTTGAAGGCCTCTTTGTCGCATTCCATGATCTGGGTGAAATTCTCCGGGCATTGCGAGCGGAAATACAAGCCGAACATGCCGCCCACCGCCTGCGCGGAAAAGGCCACGCCGTGCCGTTGCGCGGCCTGGCACAGGCCGTTGCACAGTGCTTGGGCCTTGCGTTCCAGCGCTGGGTAGAAACCGGGTGCCTGGATCAGTTCCAGCGTGGCCAGCCCGGCGGCCACGGACACCGGGTTGCCGGAAAGCGTGCCCGCCTGGTAAACCGGCCCGAGCGGTGCGATCTTTTCCATGATCTCGCGTCGGCCGCCGAAAGCGCCGAGCGGCATGCCGCCGCCGATGACCTTGCCGAGCGTGGTCAGGTCCGGGACAACGCCGTAACGTTCCTGCGCGCCGCCGAGGCCGACGCGGAAACCGGTCATGACTTCGTCGATGATCAGCAGGCTGCCATGTTTCGTGCATAAACCGCGCATGGCCTGCAAAAATTCCGGCTGGGGGGCAACGAGATTCATGTTGCCGGCGACCGGTTCGACGATGACCGCCGCGATCCGGCTACCGTGTTGCGCGAAGGCTTCTTCCAGCTGCCCGGCATCGTTGTAATCGAGCACCAGCGTGTATTGCGCAAGGTCGGCCGGGACTCCGCCCGAACTGGGATTGCCGAAGGTCAGCATGCCCGAACCGGCCTTGACCAGCAGGCTGTCGCCGTGACCATGGTAGCAGCCTTCGAACTTGATCAGCAGATCACGCCCGGTGTAGCCGCGCGCCAGACGGATGGCGCTCATGGTGGCCTCCGTTCCCGAGCTGACGAGGCGGACCATGTCGAGGGACGGCATCAGTTTGCACAGCAGGTCGGCCATCTCCACTTCCATCTCCGTGGGCGCGCCAAAAGAAAGCCCCTTGGCGGCCGCTTCCTGTACGGCGGCAATGACCGACGGATGGGCATGGCCGAGGATCAGAGGTCCCCAGGAGCCGACGTAATCGAGATAGGACTTACCGTCCGCGTCGACGAGGCGCGGACCGGCGCCTTCTGCGATGAAGGGGGGCGTGCCGCCCACCGAACGAAAGGCGCGGACCGGCGAATTGACGCCGCCCGGGATGTGCCGCTGTGCACGCTCAAAAAGCTGTTGATTGCGATCAACCACGTTTTTCTCCTCTGACAATTCCATTCGTTGTGGACCGGCGCTGCGCGGATTGAATGAACCGGCGGCAGACGGTTTTACGAGAATGATTGGGAATTTTTGTGAAAGATTCCTTGGTGCAGGAAACCTGCGCTGGCTAGAATCGACGGATCGAAAGTGTTTCGATTCTACCTGAAACGCCTCAAGTTTCCGGGCAATGGCAAAAGGATGCGGCTATCATCGTTTTGTTCGGCATGAATTGGTATGATTTTCGGGCAGAACAAAAAGTTGCCGGATGTGTCATTCACGTCGGATTTATTGGATGAAAAACTTTCAAACATGAATAGAAGTGGTTGAAATTAATGAATTTGATGTATAGTTTATATCGCTGACGATAAGATGATGCACGACATGAAGGGTGCGTAACCCGAAGTATTTTCTGGAGAAAACGATTGGCGAATGCGGAAGACCTTAGCGGTATCAAGGTAATGGTCATCGATGACAGCAACACGATTCGGCGTAGCGCGGAAATTTTCCTCGTCCAGGCCGGATGCCAGGTTGTGCTCGCAGAGGACGGATTCGATGCATTGGCCAAGATCGCCGATCATCAGCCCGATGTCATTTTCTGCGACATCATGATGCCCAGGCTCGACGGATACCAAACATGCGCGCTTATCAAGAAAAATCAACGTTTCCGCAATACGCCGCTGATCATGCTTTCATCCAAGGATGGTTTGTTCGATAGGGCGCGCGGGCGTATGGTCGGTTCCGATCAGTACCTGACCAAACCTTTCACGAAAGACAGTTTGCTGCGAACGGTGGCCATGTTTGCGCCATCGCGGGAATAGACGTTCCAGTATCAGAATTGCAATGGATGAAGGAACTAGGGAGTAAGCACAATGCCGGTCAAGACAATCCTTGTCGTCGATGATTCACCAACTGAACGCCATGTTCTGGTCGAGCTTTTAGGCGGGGCCGGCTACAAAGTCATTACGGCTGAAAATGGCCAGGACGGGATCGACAAAGCAAAAAAGGAATTGCCGGACCTGATCCTGATGGATATCGTGATGCCGGGGCTGAATGGTTATCAGGCTACCCGGACACTGACGCGCGATGAGGCCACGAAGCATATTCCCGTCATCATCTGCACCTCGAAGGGGCAGGAAACGGACCGGATATGGGGGCTGCGTCAGGGGGCGTCGGATTATGTCGTCAAGCCCATCAACGGCCCTGACCTTTTGTCGAAAATCTCGTCGCTCTGATTCGCCGGAAAATCATGGTCAGGAGAATCAGTCTTCGGGAATTTCAAGCGCATCTGGCTTCGCGCCTTGCCGGCGTGATGGATCAGAGACCCGCCGGATTTCTCGGCATTCAATCGAACGACGATTTTTGGCTGCTCAGCCTGTCCGATTCCGGCGAAATAATTCCCTTGCCATCCCTGACTACCGTGCCTTTGACGAAGCCGTGGTTTGTCGGAATCGCAAACATCCGTGGCCGGCTGTACTCAGTCGCCGATTTTTCCGCCTTCCAGGGCAAGGAAGCGACGATGCAGAACACCAGCGCGCGTTTGCTGCTGATCGGCACGCGATACGGCAACAATGCCGCCTTGCTCGTCACAAAAACGCTGGGGTTGCGGAACATGGATGATCTGACGCCGGCAGAAGTGGAACGGGACGCACCGGCATGGGCTGGCGATGCCTATATGGACAGCGAGGGACGGCGCTGGAAAGTGCTGAATGTTGCGCGGTTGTTGGCTGATGAGTCGTTCATGGATATTCGTGTCTAGCCATTTATTAATTTGGATTGCAGTTGATATTACCGTTCGATAGAAACGGCATAAACCGGAGAATCAATATGGCGTTCAAATCGGATCAGCCGAAATCGACGATGGGGAGGAAAGGCACAGATGACAAGTCGGCTGCAGCCTTGATGGCAACAATGGACGAGGACGAAGATAACCAGCAGTCCAAAGGATTGGGCTTGCCTTTTCTGGCGCGATATCCGGTAGCAAAACAACTGAAGATACTCGGGGTGACGCTATTCATCCTGATCATGCTCGGCAGCGCCGTCGTTTACCACAACAACCGGCAGTCGGCCTACAACACGGCCTACGTGGCAGCGGCCGGCGAGTTGCGGATGCTCTCCCAGCGCCTGGCGAAATCAGCGGGTCTGGCGCTCCAGGGAGATTCCTTTGCTTTTCTGCTGCTGCGCGATTCGCAGAACAGATTCGTGTTCAATCTGGAGCGCTTGAAGAATGGCGGGGAATTGTTCGGCCTGGACGTGCCGCCCTCGCCCGAAGGCGTATCGCTGCAGCTGCGCAACCTGGAAACCAACTGGGAAGCAACCCACAAGAATGCCACCCAGTTGCTTGGGCAAGAGAAAAAAATGGTTCTCTTCGGCATGCGCACCTTTGCCGTCAGCGAAAACAATGCCCGATTGCTGGAATTGACGGAACAGCTTGCGACACGCAAGCTGCAGGCCAATGCAACGGCGCGCGAGATAGCCTCGGCGAATCAGATGGTGATGCTGACGCAGCGCATCGCCAAGAATGCTGTGTCCCTGCGTCTTGGCGACGCCGTCAGTCCAACGACGGCGCCGCAGCTCGAGAAAGACACCAGCCAGTTCCGGGACCTGCTGACCGCCTTTACCCGGGGCAGCGACGAACCCCGGATCGCCGCCGCATCGGATGAGGACACACGGCGGATTCTCGCGGCGCTGGAGACGTCGTTCAAGGATTATCAGGGAGCGGTAGGCGACATCCTTGGCGGCATGCAGGAGTTGGTTGCCGCCAAACAAGCGGGCGCCAGGATTTTTGTCGATAACGAAGCGCTGCTCGATGCGGCGGATTCGTTGGCCAGCGCCTATCAGGGGAATGCCTCGGGGAAGCTGGTTTATGGAATTTTGCTGGCATGCCTGGTGATATTGGCGCTTTTCGTCCTGTTCTGCATGGATAAACTCCACCGCGATGACACTGTCCGGCGCGAGCGGCAATTGATTGAAAAAAGCAGGGAGGAGTCCGAGCGGATCAACCGCAAGAATCAATCGGCCATTTTGCGCCTGATGAACGAGCTGGGGGACTTGGCCGATGGCGACCTGACGGTTACGGCGACGGTTTCCGAAGATATTACCGGCGCCATTGCCGATTCGATCAATTACACCGTTGAAGAGCTTCGCGTGCTGGTCGGCCGCATCAATGATGCCTCGGGGCGGGTAACGGTGGCGAGTTCCATGGCGCAGCAAACGTCGGTGGAACTCTTGGAGGCGGCAAAACGCCAATCGCAGGAAATTCAGGAAGCCGGCCGCTCGGTATTGGAAATGGCCGGTTCGATGACGCGCGTTTCCGGAGAAGCCAACCAGTCCGCCCAGGTCGCGCGCCAATCGTTGGCGGCCGCCGGGAAAGGCGCGCTGGCCGTGCAGGACTCCATCAAGGGCATGAACGAAATCCGTGATCAGATTCAGGAAACCTCCAAGCGGATCAAGCGGCTGGGCGAATCGTCACAAGAGATCGGCGAGATCGTCGAACTGATTTCCGACATTACCGAGCAGACCAACGTATTGGCGCTGAACGCGGCCATCCAGGCGGCATCGGCGGGCGATGCCGGTCGGGGCTTCACGGTGGTTGCCGAGGAAGTGCAGCGGCTGGCCGAGCGTTCCGGCGAGGCGACAAAGCAGATCGCGGCGATCGTGAAAACGATTCAAAAGGATACGCAGGGCGCCGTATCCGCGATGGAAGAGTCGACTCGCGGTGTCGTCGAAGGGGCCAAGCTCTCCGACGCGGCGGGCCAGGCGCTTGCCGAGATCGGCGATGTGTCGCAAAGCCTTGCCGAGCTCATCGAAAAAATTTCGCGCGCAACTCGCCAGCAGGCCACGGCGGCTACAGGCGTTGCCGGAAAAATGCAGGGCATTTTGAAAGTTACCGAACAAACGACGGCTGGAACACAGAAAACGGCCATGGCTGTAGGCGAACTGGCGAATCTGGCAACCGAGCTCAAGGGGTCCGTTGCAGGCTTCAAGGTTAACTGAGTGGCAGGCGGCGTATAGATTGGAGAAAAACTTTCTGATGAATCCTGCAATGGAATTCGATGTCGGTCCCCTGACATGGGTCAAGAACGAGATTGACCTGGCATTGGCGCGTGCAGACGAGGCGTTGGATCACTTCAGCACGAATGTCGCTTCTCCGGATGGCGATACGACGCAGATCAAATTTTGCCGGACGCACCTGCACCAAGTACAGGGAGCGCTGACGATCGTCGGACTGGACGGCGTTACGCAGTTCGTCGAAGCGCTGGAAGCCATGCTGGAAGGGCTTGAGCAGCACCAGATTCCGTTTTCCGATTCAACGATCGCGCTTGCCAAAAAAGCGCTGGCCACGATCGGCCATTATCTGTCGGGACTGGTCAATGGCCAGCCCAATCAGCCGTTGCAGTTGCTCCCTCTGTACCGAGAAATACAGGCGGAGCGGGGGATGTCGCGGGTTTCGGCCGCAGATCTCTTTTTCCCCGATCTTTCCGTTCGCCCCCCGCGCCGTGACGTACCTGCCAGAAAAATGCCTTTGGAGGAGTTTCAGAAGTTCCTGAAACAAGAACGCGGCCGCTTCCAGCGCGGACTGTTGGCATGGTTGCGCGCGCCTCAGGATCGCAAGGGCGTGAGGGAAATGTTCGAAGCGGTCCGGCGCATCGAAGAAACGCAGGAGTCGGCTTCGGCGCGAGCTTTCTGGTGGGTTGCCTCGGGTCTCTTTGCCGCGCTGGCGGAAGGCAGCATGCCGGCAGAGGCCAATGTCAAGCAGTTGTGCGCCCGCATCGATCTGCAGATACGCCGCTTGCTTGAGGGTTCAAAAAACGTGGCGGAGCGCTTGATGCGCGACGCGCTTTATTTCGTCGCCAATGCGAAGAGCGGCGAAATAACCGTGCAAGACATCCAGCAGGCCTATCACCTGGAAGCCGCCATCGCTACGGACAGGGAAGTTGCCGTCTCGCCGGGCGATGAAGCCGCTTTGGGCAAATTGCACGACATCGCTGCAACGCTGGAGGAGTCCTGGAACAAGTTCTGCGCGGGCAGCCCCAAGGCGCTGCACGTTTTCAAGGAAAACGCCGGAGTGGCGGCAACGACTGTTGCGCAGTTGGGGAACGAGCATTACCTCCTGCTGGCGAAAACCATCGCCGCGGCAGCGGATTGGCTGGCCGAGGATGCTTCGCGCCATTCCGATGCGCTGGCCATGGAAGTCGCTACGGCGATCCTGCTGATGCAGAATGCTCGGGAGAATTTCCGGCTCCTGGACAAAGACTTCGAGCACCGCGTCAATGTCATCGTGGCGCGGGTCAACGCTTGTCTGGCAGGAAAACCGCTGCTTCCCGGCTCGGAAATTCCCCTGCTCGACGAGATGTCGCGGCAGGCGCAGGAAAAACTTCTGTTGGGGCAGGTGGCCAAGGAGATTCAGAGCAATCTCGTGCAGATCGAGCAGGTTCTGGACAGTTTCTTCCGCGATTCGAGAAAACGCTCCGAACTGGGCGGACTCGACGCGCCTTTCCGTCAGATCATTGGCGCTTTGGCCATGATGCATCAGGAGGCTGCTGTTGCCGAGTTGCAGGAATGCCTGGAACAAGTTCAGCTTTTTGCCAAACCCGAGTACGAACCGGCAGAAGCGGATTTTGAGTCGGTAGCCGGCAAATTGTCGATGATCGGTTTTTTCATCGAAGCCATGCCGCAGCAGGGGGCAGTGGATTACGCCGGCTTCGTCAGGCAAATGCAGATGCCGGCGGCCGAAGAGGAGAGGCCGGAAGAAGAGAGCGAAATCCGCAGCTCGGTCGAACAGGAAGTCGCGCAGAACAAGCTGGAAACCCATGCGTTGCTGGGGGCGCTCAAGGAACAACCTGAGGACGCAGGGCTGCGCGAAGAGATCCGGCACAATCTTCAAGCGTTGAAGAACGATGCCGACCTGGTTGCTGATACCGCGTTGGGTGAGCAGACCAAAGCCATGCTGTCGGCGCTCGAAAGCGGGGCGGAGGCCCCCCAGATCGAGCAGGTGATGGCGATGCTGAAGCCGGAGCCCGTAGCGCCGGCGCCTTCGGTGAATACGTTGCAGCTTTCCCAGGCAAGCAACGAGGAAATCGACGCGGAGCTTCTTGGAATCTTCCTCGAGGAGGCCAACGAGGTTCTGGCGACGATCAACGACAATCTCCGCCAACTCAAGCAGGAAACGGACAACATCGAATTTCTGACGACGATCCGGCGTTCTTTCCATACGCTCAAGGGAAGTGGCCGGATGGTCGGGCTCAAGGATGTCGGTGAAGCGGCTTGGGCCATCGAGCAGACGCTCAACCAGTGGCTGCGGCTGGAACAGGAAGTGACGCCGACGCTGCTCGATTTGCTTGACCAGGCCGCTACGGTGTTTTCGGCATGGGTGAAACATCTCGAAACGCGCGAGGGGATTGCGCCCGATCCTACAGGCATGATCGAACTTGCCGACGCCCTGCGGTCTGGGCATGAGCAGGTGCAAACCATCATTCTTCCGGTGGTTGTCGACAGCGAGGAAGCGGATGGCGAAGCTGCCGAAATGCCGGGCGAACTGGCTCCGGCGCTGGAATTCGCAGCACATGACGAAGCTGAACAGCCGGGCGCAGAGATCATCCAGGTCGACTTCACGCCGATTACGGTAGTCGACGGTGATGATGAGGCGGAGGCTGAGTGGGAAACCGAGCAGGAAGAGCATTTGGCGGAAGTGCTTCCCATCTCCGCAGGGGAAACCGGCGCAGCGGCCGATGGCATAGACGAAACAGCCCCGCCGCCGGTAATGGCGGAGGTAGCCAGACCGGGAATTTCGCCCGCTCTCTTCGAGGTCTTTTCCGCTGAAGCGAAGGGGCACCTTGCGGCCCTGCGGAGCGAATTTTCCGCTCTCGATAGCGAAGAGGCCGTGCCGACTCCGCAAAGCATGAGCCGCGCCGCGCATACCCTGGCGGGAATTTCGGCGACGGTTGGGTTGACGCCGATCAATCAGCTGAGCTACGCGCTGGAACATGCCTTGCAGCGCCGCGATCACGCAGAGCATCCGCAAAGTCTGCAGGCGCTGGGGATTGTCGACCAGGCAATCGGGGAGCTGGAGCTGATGTTCTCGGCTTTGGCCAGCCAGCAACGCATTGATGTCCCCTCGGCGCTGATCGACGAGCTCAACGGGCTTTATCCGGCAAGGGCGTTGGCGGATTCCGGGCCGGACGAAATCCCCGCGCCGGCAGAAACTATCGAAGAGAAAATGCCGGAGGCGCCGGCCCCGCGCGTTTCCGCGCTGTCCGGGATACTGGTGCCCACCGATGAAATAGACGAGCAACTGCTTCCCATTTTCCTCGAAGAAGCGATTGATCTCAACCAGAGTATCGCTGCCCAACTGCGGGCCTGGCGTACCGATCCGGGCAATAAGGAAACGGTGCATGTCCTCGCCCGCTTATTGCACACCCTGAAGGGCAGCGCGCGTATGGCCGGGGTCATGAGTCTCGGTGAGATGACGCACGCGCTCGAGACGCGTGTGGAGCAGGTGGACAAAACCGGCAACGCCACGTCGGAAATCATCGACGAGATCGACAACGCCTTCGAGTCTGTCCGGCAGATCGTTGACCGCATGCAGCAAGGCGAGTCCTCGGGCAGTCTCGGAGTGCCGATTCCTGCCGTGGCTCTTGCAGAGGATACGACTTCCGGGGAAGCTGTGCGGCAGGAAATACCGGCCACCGTGCCGTCGGCCGAACAGCGCCTGGACAAGCCGTCGTTCGGTGAAGCCGAAGTGGAGTCCGATATCGCGCAGCAGGCGATTCTGCGAGTGCGCGCCAATGTCATCGACCGTCTCGTCAACGGGGCGGGAGAACTGTCGATCGCGCGTTCGCGGATCGAGGGGGAGATGCGCAGCCTGAAGGAGTCGCTGCTGGATCTGACGGAAAACGTCATCCGCCTGCGCCGTCAGTTGCGGGAAATAGAGATTCAGGCCGAGTCGCAGATACAATCGCGTGTTTCAGCCGCCGACGAGAAGCATCCTGGCTTTGATCCCCTGGAGTTCGACCGGTTTACGCGTTTCCAGGAGTTGACGCGGATGATGGCCGAATCGGTCAACGACGTGTCCACCGTACAGCAGAACCTGCTGAAAAACCTCGACGACGCGAACGCGGCAATCATTGCCCAGGCACGGCTGAACCGCGAGGTCCAGCAAGAGCTCATGGCCGTGCGCATGGAGCCGTTCAGCAGCTTGACCGATCGCATGTACCGTATCGTCCGGCAAACGTCGAAGGAGCTCAACAAGCGCGTCAATCTGGAAATCAAAGGCGAACAGGTCGAATTGGACCGCGGCGTTCTCGACAAGATCGCCGCGCCGATCGAGCACATGCTGCGTAACGCCATTGTCCATGGGATTGAGTCCCGTGAGAAGCGTATTGCCCGAGGCAAGCCGGAGATGGGGGATATCTCCCTATCGTTGCGGCAGGAAGGCAATGAAGTCATTCTGGTGATGGCCGACGACGGCGCCGGCCTGGATTTCGAACGCATCCGCGCACGCGCAATAGCCTCCGGGTTGCTGCGGGCCGATGAGGATGCCAGCCACGAGCAGCTCGCCGACCTGATCTTTGCTTCCGGTTTCACAACTGCGGAAGGGGTGTCGCAGATTGCCGGCCGCGGCGTCGGGATGGACGTCGTGAAGACGGAAATCGGCGCCTTGGGCGGCCGCGTCGAGATCTCCTCGACCCCCGGCCAGGGTACGGAGTTCCGGCTGATCATTCCATTGACTCTGGCGGTTACCAAGGCGCTGATGGTGCGCGTCGGCAGCAGGACTTACGCGATTCCGTCATCGATGGTCGAACAGGTCATCGATCTCAAGGAAGCCTCGCTGAACCGCATCCGTGACGCGCGCAGCGCGGAATGGATGGGGCACCAGTATCCGTTCAGCTATCTTCCTCACCTTTTGGGAGAGTGGCAGACCCAGCCGGAACAGCATCGTCAGTACTGGGTCATCATGTTGCGCAGCGGCACGCGGAGAATCTCCGTCCTGGTCGACGAATTGCAGGGTAACCGGGAAATCGTGGTCAAGAATATCGGGCCGCAATTGGCACGCATCGTTGGTGTCGATGGCGCGACGGTGCTCGGCGACGGACAGGTGGTGTTGATCCTCAATCCTGTGGCGTTGAGCACGCGGGCGCAGGCGGAAATGCCGACAGTGTCGACAGTGACGGTCAAGTCGGCAGAGCCGGTCTCGATGCTGCCGACGGTGATGGTCGTCGACGACTCCCTGACCGTGCGCAAGATCACCGGGCGTTTGCTGGAACGCGAGGGATACCGGGTGCTGACTGCCAAGGATGGCGTCGAGGCGCTTGAAACGCTTCACGACGTCCTCCCCGATGTCATGCTGGTCGACATCGAAATGCCGCGCATGGATGGTTTCGACCTGTCGATCCACGTCCGCGCCGATGAACGGCTGAAGAATATCCCGATCATCATGATCACTTCCCGTACCGCCGAGAAACACCGTAATTACGCCTTCGAAATCGGCGTCAATCACTATCTTGGCAAGCCCTATCAGGAAGACGAACTGCTGCAACTGGTTGCCGGATATACGGCTCAACGCCAGCAACTGTCGTGATTCTGCCATTTGGCTGTTGTTGCCCCGCCTCGCCGTACTACTTGTACTGTCTGTGGCGGGGCGTCTAGCCCAAATCGTTGCGCTTCCTTCACGGAGTGGTCCCGAAATCTGGCCATTGCCATTGGTTCCCGGCACGAATTCCCTCTCGTGCAGCCGCATCACTTGCTAGAATGATATGGCAGGGATGCGTTTTGCCTTCGTGTCCATATAAATTCGCGTGGTGACGCGCTCCCTTGGTGACAACGGCGGTCAGCGATAAAATAGACAGGCTATGGATAGCATCAATCTTACCGATCACTTTCTCATCGCCATGCCGGCAATGGAGGATCCCTATTTTTCGAAATCCCTGATTTATATCGCCGAACACAATGAACAGGGAGCTTTCGGCATTATCGTAAACCGCCCCATCGATATGGATCTGGGGGTGCTATTCAAGAAAATCGATGTGCCGTTCGAATCGGAAATCGTTACTGGCCGCCCCGTTTTCTTTGGCGGGCCGGTACAGACGGATCGGGGGTTTGTCTTGCACCGGCCGCTGGGCAGCTGGCAATCGACGCTGGCCGTCAATAAGGAAATCGGTTTGACGACCTCGCGCGATGTCTTGCAGTCGATCGGCCACGCCGGTCATCCGAGCGAAGTGGTGATTACGCTGGGGTACTCCGGTTGGGGGGCGGGGCAGTTGGAGCGCGAATTGGCGCAGAATTCCTGGCTGACTGCGCCGGCGGACGCGCGCATTCTCTTCGAACTGCCGCACGAGGTGCGGTTTCACTCGGCTCTGGAGCTGCTGGGGATCGATCTGGCTCACCTCGCAGGGCAAGCCGGCCATGCCTGAGTCGGAAACGCGGCGGAGCGGCACGGTACTGGCTTTCGATTTTGGCGTCAAACGCATTGGCGTCGCCGTCGGCGAACTGCAACTGGCGCAGGCGCATCCGCTGACGAAGATCCACAACGAGCGCAACGATGTGCGTTTCGCCGCCATTGCGGCGTTGATCGATGAATGGAAGCCGGCGGTTCTCGTCGTTGGCCTGCCGGTGGCGCTGGACGGTTCGCCGCATGAGATGACGGCGCGTTGTACGCGTTTCGCCAATCAGTTGCGGGGCCGGTTCGGCCTTCCTGTTGAGTACGCCGAAGAACGGCTGAGTTCGGCGGAGGCCGAAGAAAAACTGCGTGATTGCGGCTACAATGCGCGCGATGCCAAAGAGCATCTGGATGCTTTGGCCGCACAACTCATCCTGCAATCATTTTTCGAAAAAAATTCCAGAACAACATCCACGGAAGCCGCTCGCCATGTCTCGTCTCACGCTACCTGACGCTGAAGCGCAATGCGTTGCGCTGGCCGATCTGATTCGCCCCCAACTGCAACCGGATACCGTCCTCGTCGGCATACACAGCGGCGGCGCCTGGATCGCGCGCCGGTTGAAGGAACTCTTGTCGCTGCCGGGTGAAATCGGTTTTGTCGACGTATCCTTCTATCGCGACGATTTCGGCGAAAAGGGCTTGCACCCTCAGGTCAAGCCGACATCCATCCCCTTCGAAGTGGAAGGGCGCTCGATGGTGCTTGTCGACGACGTGCTCTACACGGGGCGAACGACGCGGGCGGCGATCAACGAACTGTTCGATTACGGGCGTCCGGGCTGCATCAGGCTGGCGGTGCTCGCCGACCGCGGCGGTCGTGAATTGCCGATCTACGCCGAATTCTGTACCTGGCAGGTCGAACTGGCGAGGTCCGAAGAACTGATTCTCGAGCCGGACCCTTCCGGGCGGCTGCAATGGAGGTACATCGACCATGCATAACCCGCAGCTCAATGCGCGCGGAGAACTGGCGCATCTTTTGTCAATCGACGGTCTGCCGCGCGAGGCGCTGGTTCGCATCCTCGATACGGCTTCCAGCTTTCTAGAGGTTTCCGACCGGGATGTGAAAAAGGTGCCGCTACTGCGCGGGAAAAGCGTCTTCAACCTGTTTTTCGAGAACTCGACGCGTACGCGCACGACTTTCGAGATTGCCGCCAAGCGCCTTTCCGCCGACGTGATCAATCTCGACGTCGGCCGTTCCTCGACGGCCAAGGGGGAAACACTGCTCGACACCATCGACAACCTGGTGGCAATGCACGCCGACATGTTTGTCGTTCGACATGCCGCCTCGGGGGCGCCCTATCTGATTGCCGAGCACCTGCGCCGCCTCGGGCGCGAGGATGTGCACGTCGTCAATGCCGGCGACGGGCGGCATGCGCATCCTACGCAGGGCCTGCTCGACATGTACACGATCCGGCACTTCAAGAAGGATTTTTCCAATCTGACGGTGGCCATCGTCGGCGACATCCTGCACTCGCGCGTCGCCCGCTCGGACATCCACGCCCTGAACACGCTGGGTGCCGCCGAGGTTCGCGCGGTCGGACCGCAGACGCTGCTGCCCAAGGATATCGAGCATATGGGCGTGCGCGTTTTCCATGATCTGCGCGAAGGAATTGCCGGTTGCGACGTCGTGATCATGCTGCGCTTGCAGAACGAGCGCATGAACGGCGCATTGCTGCCGTCGGCCGGCGAGTATTTCAAGTGCTACGGCCTGACTCCCGAAGCGTTGGCATTGGCCAAGCCCGATGCCATAGTGATGCATCCGGGACCGATGAACCGCGGCGTCGAAATCGATTCCGAGGTGGCGGACGGCGCGCAGGCGGTCATCCTGTCGCAGGTGACGTTTGGAATTGCCGTGCGGATGGCAGTCATGAGCATTTTGGCGGGGAACTGAGCGATGCAAGAATCTAAGATTCACATCAAGAACGGCCGGTTGATCGATCCGAAGAACGCCATCGACCGGCAGACCGACCTGTTCATTGCCGACGGGATAGTCCAGTCGTTCGGCGACTCTCCCGCGGGATTTTCGGCCGACCGCGTCATCGATGCTGGCGGCTGCGTTGTCTGTCCGGGGCTGGTCGACATCTCTGCACGTTTGCCGGGGCTGGACAGCGAACTGGCCGCGGCCGTAGCCGGGGGCGTGACGGCCGTCGCCTGCCCGCCGGACACCAAACCGCCGCTTGATGAGCCGGGGTTGGTCGAACGCCTGGTCCAGCGCAGTGCGGTCATCGGCCTGGCGCGCGTTTTCCCGATCGGCGCGCTGACCCAGCAACTGGCCGGGGAAAAACTTGCCGAAATGACTGGCCTCACGCGTGCGGGCTGCATCGCTTTCTCGCAGGCTAAAAAACCGATTTTCGACACGCAGGTTGCGTTGCGCGCCATGCAGTATGCTGCTACTTTCGGTTATGCCGTCCGCTTGCAGCCGCAGGACCATTACCTGGCGCGCGACGGCGTGGCGCATGACGGCGAGGTGGCCTCCCGCCTGGGGCTGGCCGGCATTCCGGTATGCGCGGAAACGCTGGCGATCTCCACGGCCCTGCACCTGGCCCGCGAGACGGGCGTCCGCCTGCATCTGGCCAAACTGTCTTCGGCCGCCGGAGTCGCTCTCGTGCGCGAGGCGCGGGCCAACGGCGTGAAAGTGAGCTGCGATATCGGCATCCATCACCTGCATCTGGCCGAGACGGACATCGGTTACTTCGACAGCCATGCCCGCTTCGATCCCCCCTTGCGTTCGCACGCCGATCGCGCCGCGTTGCGCAGGGCGGTGGCCGACGGCCTGGCGGTCGTCTGTTCCGACCACACGCCGGTCGACGAGGACGGTAAACAACTGCCTTTCGCCGAGTCGCTGCCTGGGGCCATTGGCCTGGAGCTGATGCTGCCGCTGGTGCTCAAATGGGCGGAAGAAGAAAAAGTATCGCTGCCGGACGCGCTGGCAAGGATCACCAGCGATCCGGCAACCGTTCTCGGGATCGACGCAGGGGCTCTGGAAATAGGCCGGCGTGCTGACGTCTGCATCTTCAATCCGGAAGAAACATGGCGCGTCAAAGCGGAAAACTTACGCAGCCAGGGGAAGAACACTCCTTTCCTCGGTTGCGAAATGACCGGGCGGGTACGTGCGACGCTGGTTAGCGGGCAGGTAGTGTTCGAAGCGGATTCCGGCTCGCACTGATTCCATTTATAAATCGTGAGTGACGCGAAGGCGATAAAGTCACTCGCGATTCAAAAGCGGGATAAACCGGGATTCGAGAAAAACCTATTGCGCCAGCCCGGCCCGCAGAGCGCTTGATCACGAATTCTCTGGCGGCGGCACACCGGTTTCGGGAAGAAGTCTTTGTTCGCTGTCGGCCGGTGCCGCTGAGATCTCCAGAATTTTGCGCCGTGAAGTCAGGCCGCTGATCAGGCGGATATCCGATTTGGCCAATCCCATCCGGGCTGCGATGAATTCGATCAGCGCCGCGTTGGCCCGGCCATCGACCGGCGGCGCCGCGAGGCGTATCTTCAACGCATCGCCGTGAGGCCCCGCCACTTCCGTCTTTTTGGCGCCGGGCTGGATATGCAGGGTCAGTGTGACGGATGTGTCGTGTCTGCGCAGCCAGTCAGCCATTTTCAGAGAAAAATCAGGATGATCTGAGCCAGCAGAAAGGCGATCAGCGGCGTCAGATCAATTCCGGAAATCGGCGGGATAAACCTGCGCAGCGGGCGCAGCAGCGGCTCGGTCAGCAGACTGACCGGGTGGTTGCGCAAAACTTCCGGTTTGAACCAGGAGATGATGACCTGTATGAACAACAGGAGGATGAACAGGTAAACGCTGATCCGCAGCAGCGAAAACAGACCGTTGACGGCTATCTGCAGCGTTGTTTCGGGAGTGAATACGCCGGCGCCGGGGTTGAGCAGAACGACGACCACAAGCAGCAAAACCTGCAGCAGGTACGCGGGCAGCAGGCTCGCCGTGTCGAACCCGCGCAGGGGCGGAAGAACTTTCCTGAGCGGAATGACCAGCCAGTCGGTCAGGTGCATGACGAGTTGGCCGGCCCGGTTGCCGAATGGCACACGGAAAACCTGCATGAAGAACCGCGTCAGCAACAGCACGGTGAGAAACAATGCCAGCGTGTTTGCGATCAATAGAGCGACTTGAATCAGCTTTCCCGTCATGCGTTCTTTTCCTCAATCCTTGCCCAGCAGTTCGCCCAACTCGCCGCCGCGCGCCCTGGCGGCCTTGGCGCCGGCAATCACCGCTTCTTTCAGTCCGAGCTCGGTCATGACTTTCAGGGCGGCTTCCGTCGTGCCTCCCTTCGACGTGACGCGCGAGCGCAACGCAGCTGCCGGTTCTTCGGACATGGCGGCCAGTTTTGCCGCACCCAGCACGGTTTCGATCGACAGTTGGCGCACCTGCCTTGGCGAAAAGCCGAACTCAGTCGCTGCCTGCTGGAGCGCCTCGATGAACAGGAAAACATAGGCTGGGCCGCTACCCGAAATGGCGGTCAGCGCATCGATCTGGGACTCTTCATTGACCCAGACGGTGCTGCCGACGGCGTGCATGATGCGTTCGGCGCCAAGCCTTTCCGCCTCGGATACATTCGGCAAGGCATAGAGTCCGGTGATGCCGGCGCTGATCAGCGCCGGTGTATTGGGCATGGCTCGGATGAGTTTGTCGTAGCCGCCCAGCCAACGCTGCAGGTCTGTCAAGCGAAGGCCTGCGGCAACGCTGATGATGAGCTGCTGCTTGAGAAGCGTCTGCAGCGGCGCGCAGGCTTCGCGCATCTGCTGCGGCTTGACTGACAGCAGCAGCGCGTCGCAGTGCAGTGCTTCGGCATTCGCCTCGGCGAAGCAACGGATGCCGAAGCTGCGTTCGAGATTGGCCCGGGCTTCGGGGTTGATTTCAATGACGGCCATCTCGTTGACGGGGAAACCGTTGTTCATCAAACCGCCGATGAGGGCGGTGGACATGTTGCCGCCGCCAAGGAATGTAACTTTCATGATCGACTTCTTTCACCAAAAATGGCTGTTCCCACACGTATCAATGTTGCGCCTTCCTGTATGGCCGCTTCCATGTCGTCCGACATGCCCATCGATAAGGTGTCCAGCGCAAAACCATGAGTTCTTAATTGTTCAAATGCGACGCGCAGCTGTCTGAAGGCCTGGCGTTGCTGTTCAAAATCGGATGATGGCGCAGGAATCGCCATCAGGCCGCGCAGTGCCAGCCGAGGGAGGGAAGCCACCCGGTGCGCCAGCGGCAGGACTTCCTCCGCTGGAATACCGCCTTTCGTGTGTTCATTGCTGATATTGACCTGTAAACAAATCTGCAAGGCAGGCAGTGAATCGGGGCGCTGCTGGGAAAGCCGCTCCGCAATTTTAAACCTATCTACCGAGTGTACCCAATGAAAGGTCTCGGCAACAAGTCTGGTCTTGTTGCTCTGCAGTGGTCCGATGAAGTGCCATTCCAGGCTCGGCAGCCCGATTTCGCGGACTTTATCGACGCCTTCCTGCACGTAGTTTTCACCAAACATCCTTTGTCCCGCCGCGACGGCGGCCAGCACGCAGGATGCCGGCCAGGTCTTGCTGACGGCCAGCAGCTTTATTTCTTCCGGCGAGCGTCCGCATTTTCTCGCTGCATCGCCTATACGAGTGCAAACGGCTTGCAGGTTTGCGGAAATTGTTGTCATAATCGATTTCCAGAAGGCTAGTAAAATTATAGCATTCCGCCGATTATCGCCTGAGGAAGGACTTAGATGGATATCACCGAACTGCTTGCTTTCAGTGTCAAGAACAAGGCGTCCGACTTGCATTTGTCCGCTGGGCTGCCGCCGATGATCCGCGTGCACGGCGATGTTCGGCGTATCAATCTGCCGGCGATGGAGCACAAGGATGTGCATGCCATGGTGTACGACATCATGAGCGATGCGCAGAGGAAAACATACGAAGAAACGCTGGAATGCGACTTTTCCTTCGAGATTCCGAATCTGGCGCGTTTCCGGGTCAATGCCTTTGTCCAGAACCGAGGTGCCGGAGCGGTATTCCGGACCATTCCGTCCAAGGTTCTGACGCTGGAGGATTTGTCCTGCCCGCGGATTTTCAAGGATATTTCCGAATACCCGCGCGGCGTGGTGCTGGTGACGGGGCCGACTGGTTCGGGCAAGTCAACCACGCTGGCGGCGATGATCAACCACATCAACGAGAACGAGTATGCGCATATCCTGACGGTCGAGGACCCGATCGAATTCGTGCATGAGTCGAAAAAATGCCTGGTCAACCAGCGCGAGGTCGGACCGCAGACATTGTCGTTCAATAACGCCTTGCGTTCGGCGCTGCGGGAAGACCCGGACGTCATTCTGGTCGGTGAAATGCGCGACCTGGAAACGATCCGGCTGGCACTGACGGCCGCGGAAACGGGCCACCTGGTTTTTGGCACCTTGCACACGTCGAGCGCGGCGAAAACCATCGACCGCGTTGTCGACGTCTTCCCGGCTGCCGAAAAGGACATGGTGCGCTCCATGCTCTCCGAGTCGTTGCGCGCCGTAATTTCGCAGACACTGCTCAAGACCAAGGATGGCACGGGGCGCGTGGCTGCCCATGAAATCATGATCGGCACCCCGGCGATCCGCAACCTGATCCGCGAGAACAAGGTGGCGCAAATGTACTCGGTCATCCAGACGAGCGCCCAGATCGGCATGCAGACCCTGGATCAGAGCCTGCTCGAACTCGTCAGGCGCAATATCGTCTCGTCGCACGAGGCGCGGGCCAGGGCGATGAACAAGGATGTTTTCCCCGGGGCGTGAGCCTTAGCCGCAAACTAGAGAACAAGGACAGTCATGGAACGCGACCAGGCTTTGAAATTCATGCAGGATCTGCTGCGCTTGATGACGCAGAAGAATGGCTCCGACCTCTTCATCACGGCCAACTTTCCGCCGGCGATCAAGGTGGATGGACGGGTGATGCCGGTATCGAACCAGGTATTGTCGCCGCAGCATACCGCCGAACTGGCGCGCTCGATCATGAATGACAGGCAGGCTGCCGAGTTCGAAGCAACGAAAGAGTGCAACTTTGCCATCTCACCTGCCGGAATCGGGCGCTTCCGTGCGAATGCCCTGGTGCAACAGGGACGCGTGGCAGTGGTTTGCCGGACTATCAGCCAGACGATTCCGACGCTGGACGAACTTGGCTTGCCGACGGTGCTCAAGGATATCGCCATGGTCAAGCGCGGACTGGTGATTTTCGTCGGCGGTACCGGTACCGGCAAAACCACTTCGCTGGCGGCGCTGGTCGACCAGCGGAACAAGAACAGCCACGGACACATCATCACGATCGAGGATCCGATCGAATTCATTCACGACCACAAAGGCTGCATCATTACGCAACGCGAGGTCGGCGTGGATACGGACTCCTGGGAAATGGCGCTCAAGAACACTCTGCGGCAAGCGCCGGATGTCATCCTCATGGGCGAGATCCGCGACCGCAATACGATGGATTATGCTGTGGCCTTTGCCGAAACGGGCCACCTGTGTCTGGCGACCTTACACGCCAACAGCACCAACCAGGCAATCGACCGGATCATCAACTTCTTCCCCGAGGACCGCCGCCAGCAACTGCTGATGGACCTGTCGCTGAACCTGCGCGGCATGGTCTCCCAGCGCCTGATCCCGATGAAGGACCGCAAGGGCCGCGTGCCGGCGGTCGAGGTGATGCTCAACTCGCCGCTGATCTCCGACCTGATCTTCAAGGGCGAGATCGTCGAGATCAAGGACCTGATGAAGCGTTCGCGCGAACTGGGCATGCAGACCTTCGACCAGTCGCTGTTCGAGCTCTACGAGAACAACCTGATCGGCTATGAAGACGCCCTGCGCAACGCCGATTCCATCAACGACCTGCGCCTGCAGATCAAGCTCAACAGCAAGCACTCGGACCGCGATCTGGCCGCGGGGATACAGAATCTGGATATCGTTTGAAGCGACCGGCAAGACGCGTCACGAACCCAAGCCAGGCCCGTGACGCCTGTGCGTTCTTGACGCCTATTGGTACAGCATGGTGAATGTCATTGACGTGTCTGCCGAGCCGCCGGATATCACACCCGTGCGGTAGTAGCGCGCCTTGAGCGGGATCGTGTAGCTGCCGCCGCCACTGTTGTAGCCGCTGAACGTCTGGTAGGTGCTCAGGGGGAAAGCTGCGGAGCCGGTGCTGTTGAGCAACTGTACGCCAACGCCGGACGCAGTGGAGCCGCTGTTCAACGCGACCACCGACAGGGGACCGTTCAGCACGGCCGTGACCGGATCGATACTGTACTTGACGGTATTTATCCCGGCCGGGCAGCCGTTGAGCTTGATGGTGACGTCGACCGGGTTCGTGCCCGTGCCAACGCTGGCCATCTCGGACGCCCCATGCGTGCCTAAGGAAACATTTACCGGGGGCGTGGTGCAGGCCAGCACGTTCAGCGAGCCGCTAAAGGCCCCTGAGTACATGGGCGTCAGGGACC
>JAVBSG010000148.1:0-4301 GCA_031547245.1 Propionivibrio sp. | reverse complement strand
CGGCGGCACTGGGCTTGCCGTCAAGCCTTGCCGAATGGACCGAAACGCACAAATTGCGCGCCCTGGTGGCGCACGGCGAGGATGTTGTCGGCAATCTCCTGCTGGGGGATATCGCCCGCGAGCGTTTCATCAATGCGCCGCTTCCCGTACCGGCAGACCGCTCGCAGTATCCGGCACTCGCCGAGGCGGCCGAACGCGGCGACGTTCCGGGATCGTCGGCGGGCGGCGAACAGCCGAAATTCACGGCCTATGCCGGGCAGCATGCCATCGTGAAATTTACCTCCGCCGACAATAACCCCGTGGCGCAGCGCTGGCGCGACCTCCTTGCCGCAGAACATATCGCCGCTCAAACATTGTTATCCGCGGGAATTGAAGCATCGCGGTCCAGGCTGATCGATATCGCCGGCCGCCGTTTTCTGGAAGTAGAACGTTTCGACCGCGTGGGGCCGCTCGGACGCCGAGCGCTGCATTCCCTTGCATCCGTCGAAGCCGAATTCGTTGGCGATGCGCAATCTCCGTGGCCGGTGCTAGCGGCAAAGCTGGCCACACAGGGAGTCATCACCGAAGACGCGGCAGCGGCCGCCTCGCTTCTGTACGCATTCGGCGTTCTGATCGGGAATTCCGATATGCACAATGGCAACCTGTCTTTTCTCGCCAAGTACGGCTGCCCGTACCAGCTTGCCCCTGCCTATGACATGCTGCCGATGGCGTTTGCCCCGCTGAGCGGCGGATCTCTACCCGATGGCTTGCCTGCGGCAAGGCTGCACCCAAGCGTCCATCCGGAAACTTGGCGCAGGGCAATTGCGCTCGCCAATGAATTCATCGGCAAGATGAACGGAGACGATAGGCTGTCCGATGCTTGGGCGCCGTGCGCCAGAGCGCTGACATTGCATGTCGAAGAGGCTCGAACAAGGATCGGCCGGCTTGGTTGATCTGAATTTCGTGGGGCCTCATCAACCGTGCAAATTTTTCGCCAGAGGCAGCCCGGCCTGATGCCTCTCGATTTTTTCGATCACCTGTTTAGGCACGCCGACGGCCTGGAATTGGCGACGCCAAGATTCCAGGACACGGCGCCCGGTTGCCTTTACTTCTTCCATGACTTCCTCGCGGGCCTGATCGACAACGCCGATTCGCGTAAAGAGCGCGGCAAAGGTGTCGAGCGTGATTGCCCGGAAGAGCTTCACCCCGGCCATGTTCAGGGCCACCGAGGTGTCGTGGGTGGTATAGCCCACCGTCGATACCAGATCGTAGGCCGGCGCAAGCCTGGGGCGTAGCGGGTTATCATAGATGAGCGACCAGTTCTTGACATGGGCATCTCCATTGCCCATCAGGACGTTGAGCGCCAGGCGGCGGGCCATCTCCTTCAAGTCGGGCAGGCCGCCGGCGTAGAGCAGCAACGCCCGGCCGATCATGTCGTAATTGACCCGTCCGTACTTTTGGTGGGTGCGCAGGTTGAATACCTGGGCGAAATCCTCGACATGGATGCGACCGCCCGCCGAGCGGTCGAAGCGGCGGATGGCGTAGAAGGGCTCCCCGTGCCGAAAGCCGGCCATATCGGGCAGACCGTGGATTTTGTCCGGCGCCAGCAGTTGCACCTCTGGCACCTCGATGCCGCCGGCGCGGGCCGTTTCCATCGTAGCCGCCTCGACCATCGGCAGAGCTTCGAAGTCGTTGGAAGGCGGCTTCACGATGTAATTGCCGAGCTTCTTCCCGCCCGTCAGGGTGAAGCGTTCGCCCTGGCGCAGCATGGAAAATTTCATCTGCATGCCGCCAAGGGAGAATTTCAACTCCCGAAGGTCGTCGGCTGTCGGCGCTACCACGCTCCCCCGCCGACGCCGAAGATGATCGGGCGTTTCAGCTGCCGCCAGGATGACCGCTCCTGGCAGATCGCCACCGAGCGCAGTAAGCAGCAAGAATTCACGATCCTCATGGACTTTGAGCCGTTGGGCGATGCTTTTCCGCAAGCCGCCCTCGGGCAACAGATTGGAAAAAAACGGCGGAGCCTTCACCGACGCGGATTTGTGCCGGTCGTCCAGGAGCAGCGCCCGGGTCGCTTCCTCGTCATTCGGGCGTGACAGGGATAAGGACAGAATCGGGCGTTGCGCTCCGTAGTCGATATATCCTTCATCGACCACGAACACTGTCTTCTCGTCCGGGTAATGCGTAAGATAGCCCACTAGGAGATCGTTCAAACGGACTTCGAGGGTGTTTACCGCGCTCATTGTCCTTCATCCCTCAGATCGTCGAACTCGGTGAGCAGATCAAACGGTTTACCTGCTGGGAGCGGCGAGGCGCCCTTCGCGTCACCAGCCGTTGGAGGCAGGTTCGCCTGCGCCATTGCCTGGCCGATCGGCACCAGGGCTACCTCCAACCCAAGCGAAGTCGCGTAGGAGATAAACGTATCGAGCGTGACATCGCCACCGTTCTCGATCTTTGAGACGGTCGCCTGGCGCATGCCGCGTACCCTGCTCTGAGCAACGCCCGCCCGCTCGCGCCACTGGCGCAACCGCTTGCCGAGCCGTGCAAGGGTTTCGGGATTTTTGATTCGTAATTGAGTATTTACCATGGATTAAATATACGAAAATACGTATATTTAATCAAGACATATTCAAACGAGATCAATACGTCAATAAGTATAATATTAGCTCGACACATCCACCAAAGCGAATGAGTTCGTGTAGGGCCGAAAAGCGAAGCGCCTTCCGCCGTATGCCGGGCACAAAACCCTTGCCGCGGCGATTTCGGAAACCTGTGACTCGCGGTGAACGTAAGATGCTGTTCGCATTATGCAGAATTCACTGCAATATGGTTGGGGAGCATAAGTCACCGGCCATATTCGATGTCCATCGCGATGTCAGACGGGAATACATCCAGCGGAAGGCCTTGCGCTTTTCCGGCCACGAGTTCTGGTTCGCCGCAAGGGCTCTCGTAACTTCTGTATGGACTCTTCTAGCCACAGGCAAGATAGAATATGTCGATAATATAAATAAATTCCTTCATTATCATTCGCGACAGATAAAAATGCGCCATATCTCTTTGCTTTGGGTCTCTCTCTCAGTAGCCTGGATGACACCAGTCGTTTTGCTCGCTCGCTCCTTTGACGTTCCTGTTATGCGATTGGGTGGGGGGGCGGTTGCCTTTAGTGTAGCGATGTCTGTCTTTTGTTTATGCGCTGCAGTTAATCATGCCGTGACCAGCAGAATATGTCGTGCTCTTGCTATCCTGATCACCATCGGAGCGGCTCTGAACCTCCTTGGCGGAATATATGTCCTCGTTTTGCGAGGATGGAGCTTTACAAAGTGGCTCTCTATCTTCGAGGCAACGCTTGTGCCTTTAGGCTTTTTGGAAATAGAACATCCCTTGATTTCAGCCGTACTCGTCTTTTTAGTAGTCCCTCTATCGAGTCTGGCCCTCGCTCTATTCTGCCGATGGGGAAAAGCGCCTGAAACCGAACCTAATATTATAAAAACATACCAGCGGCCATTGGGCTATCTGCTGGCTATTCTCTGGCTGCTCACTGCTATCGGCTGGGCCTTTTCGATAAACTACTTGGCATCCATTATTGGCGGCGCGCGATGGATTGCTCATATGGGGATGACTAAGCTGGTCGTGGAAAGTGGCGTAATCGCCGTATTTTGCTTATTCGTTGCGATTGGTTTTACTCTAACAAGCACACCGCCAAGAGTCATCTTATGGATTTTGCTGATCTTTCCCGCGATACATTTCATCAATATAGGGATCGATCTAGCGGTGAAATCACTTGGTCATCCCTTTCGTCTTCCCAGCATTTTGGAAGGCATGATAACCATATACTACATGATTGCCGGTCGTTTCCAAGCGCATAGCATTTTCATGAAAAACATCAGCGCTCATGTATTACCGCTCGCGACCATGGTACTTGTACTCATTTCTTTCCCTTTCTCCCGGATCAATATAAAACACAAACCAGAATAGGCCATTCCTGGCGTCTCATTACGGAGCTGTGAGCCTGGTCGGAGCTGTGAGCCTGGTTTTTCGCTGAGTATCGTTAGCCATGCCGACTTAGTGTGGATCGTTGGCGAGGAAAAATTGGCGAGGAAAAACGTCTGCGACCAGTTGAGCAATCTGCTCCAAACCATTGGGGCACCCAGCTTCGCCTGTGTCATGATCAAGAAAGTACATCGTCGTCCCTGCGAAATTCGTTTTTCTCAGTTGAATACGACACCGCAAGCAACTCTTGTTATGGCGAGAGCGTTTTTGATGAACCCGAAGGCTGCCGAGACGATATAACGCCAAGCCAAGAACAGGCGTAAAAAAACCGC
>JAVBSG010000195.1:0-5251 GCA_031547245.1 Propionivibrio sp. | reverse complement strand
CGAGTCCATCTTTTGCGCGACGGCGAGGCCGGCGGCGTCGTCCATGGACGAATTGATGCGCAGGCCCGAGGAGAGGCGCTGCAGTGCGGTGGAGAGGCCCTGGTTGGTGCGGTTGAGGTTGCGCTGGGCGTTCAGGGACATCACGTTGGTGTTGATCACTTGTGCCATTTTCAGATTCCTTCGCTCAATGTTGGGTGAATCGTTCGGGCCGGTTGGCGGCTTGCTTGAAATTTCAGGCAGATTTCCTGCCGTTGAGAACATTCACGGCAGTATGCAGATAAACTTTAGAGAATTTTTTTAGGAAGGGTTTTTAGCCGGATTTTCTTCCGGAGGCGGCGAGAAAACCGGGGGGGCGCCGGCAGGGATGCCGCTTTCCAGTCGGTAAAGCCAGGCCAGCAGTTCCGCGACGGCGACATAAAGTTGCGGCGGAATGCGCTGGTCGAGATCGATCTGCATGAGCAGCGAAACCAGTTCGGGCGATTCGTGAACATAGACGCCGTGGTCCTGCGCCCTGGAAATGATCTGTTCGGCCATCAATCCCCGGCCTTTGGCAACGACGCGCGGCGCGGCGTCGGTCTGGGTGTAAGCCAGGGCCACGGCGTTTTTCAGATTGTTCCTGGCGTTTTTCATTCCGCGGGCTCCGGCGTTTGCACCGCGATGCCGATCGATGCCAGCGACAGCCCGGCGTCGGCCAGCTGTTGGCGCAGCAGCGTGCTGGCAGCCTGCATGAGGGTGAGAGAGCGGTCGTCATCGAGCTGGATGGACAGCGCAATCTGATCCCCCTGGAGGTTTATCCGCGCATGGACGCCGCCGAGGTTCGGAAAAACCAGATTCAGGCGGGTATTCCAGGGATTCTCTTCAGATTCCTCTCCCTGTTGGCCGCGCCGCGCATCCTCTTCGATCTCCCAGTGCATGTTCTGGCCGGGCCAGATCTGGCCTTGCCAGACGAAATTCTGGTTGGCGAGCGCTTCGAGCTGATGGTGGACCAAGGCCTGGGCCTGTGGTGCCACCAGTTGGCCGGGGGTTTGCGCCGGATTCTGGCCGGCTTCCGCAAGGCCCCTCTGCAGGGCCGTCTGTTCCGCGGCGGCAGGATTCCTGGCCTGCAGCATCTCAGCGGGAGTATGCGCGGTCCCCGGCGGATGCGGCGTTTTTGCCAACGCGGCGGCCGCGTTTTCCGCGGCCTCCTGGAAAGCGGCCGGCGAAGAAAGCGCGCCTTGGGGTTCCTGCAGCAGGGCAGCCTTGGGGAAACGGCCCGCCACCCATTCGGCCTGGTGCGATTCGTAGAACATGCCGCTGCGGGCGATGGCCGCCTTGAGCTGGGGCAGGATGTCCTGGGCGCTGTTGGGAGGCGCTTCGGCGATCGGGCGATTGCCGTTCAGCGGCAAAGCCTTGGCCTTGCCGCCGGCCTCGTCCGATTTGGCGAGCAGCTCGCCGATCAGCTGCCCAGCCCGGCTCAATGTGGCGGATACCGATTCCTTGCCGCCGGCATTGAGTGCCTTATGCGCGATGACGGCCAGCGCCAGCTTGCCGTCGGACTCGGTGACCTCGAGTTCCAGCGCATCGCCGCTTTTTGCCGAAAAGGGCAGGGCCAGCGTGATATTGCGCTGGTTGACCACGGCCCGGTAGGCGCCGTTGGGCAACATCGCCTGAATTTCGGCCATGATCCGCTGGCCGACGGCCAGCCCTGAGATTTTGTCGGTGACGGCCTGGGTCGGCGCCGCCGGTCTCAACGAAACGTCGGCGCTGGTCTGGGTCTGGATGCGGCTGACGGCATCGGCGGGAATCATGGAAACACTTTCCGTTTACCGGGCAGAAAAGGCGAATCCGCTTCTACCCCGTATCTACTCCGCTTCGCTATGCTCTGGCGCGATGGGATGCTCACTGAAGGATTCCAGCAATGGCCTTACCTGTTCAAGCCAGGGCGCGATCTGTTCCGAAATCTGCTGCTCCAATTCGAGGACTCGCTCGATCTGTTGCGCGACCTTCGTTTTTTCGCTGTCCGGCAACTCGTCGAGCGAAAAACTTTTCAGTTCAAGCAGCTTCCGATAAGTAAGCTGCCATTCGCTGTTGACGCCATCCCAGTCGAGCTGGCCCGACAGACGGGCGATCCGTTCGTGGCTGCGGCCGATATCCTCCAACAGGGTCAGGACGGGGGAGGCCATTGGCGGCTCAGCGCGGCTGATCGGCGGGGGCTGTCCCCGCCTGGGCCGGGTCGCCGATGGCCACCCAGGCGCTATGGATTTCCGTCAGCAGCCCGAGGACCTCATCCAGCGCGGCGATGTCGTTGTTCAGGTTGGCATGGAGCAGGCGGCGGGCCATATAGTCATACAGGGCATACAGGTTCTGCGCGAGATTGCCGCCCTCCTCGAGATTGAGGCTGGCGCGCAGGCCGTTGAGAATGACATCGATGGCCTTGGTGATGGCCGCGCCCTTTTTGGGAATGTCTCCCGCTTCGATGCCGGAGCGCGCGACGATGACGGCCTGGCGCGCACCTTCGAACAACAGAACGATCAACTGGTGCGGACTTGCCGTCGATACCGCCGTATTGAGGCCAACCTTGCTGTAGGCGTTGGCCGGATCGATTCTTGCTCCAAACATTTAGTGCATCCTCGCGTTCTGCCGATGAAGACCGGGCAGTGACTCAACTGCTGATCAAATTACTTAAGGCCGACAACTGCTGCGTCAGGTACGAAGACGTCGTCTGCATCTGGCCGAGCAGCGTTTCCAGGCCAACGAACTGTTTCCTGTACCGGGCTTCGACCAGGGTCAGCATGCGATTCATCGCTTCGGCCCTGTCCTTGAGATTGTTGGACGTGCTATTTAGGCCTTCGAGCCGCGATTCGATGACGCCGTCGCTGCCGTTGATTTTCCCCGTCAATGTCTCGAACGATGCGCCGTAGGCGGCGATCGATTTGGTCACCGCCGAGAAATTGGTTTGCAGTGCTGATTGCAGCTTGGTGCTGTCGAGGGTGAGCTTGCCGGCGCTGTCCGTCTGCACGCCGAAGTCGGAGAGATTCTTGAAGGCATCGCTGACGCCGGCGGGTACGGAGGAGAGCGCTCCCCGGAGCTGATTCAGGGCGCTGCTGACCGTGGAGTCGCCGTTCAACACCCCGCTGGTGCCACTGGCGTTGTATGCCGAGAGCTTCTTCATGGTGTCGCGCGCCGAGTTGTAAGCGTCGACAAAAGCTTTCAGCTTGGTTTCCACGTTGGACGGATCATCGCTGATCAGGAGTTCCGTCGGTTCGCCGACGTTGGTCTTCGTCAGCGTGAGGGTGACGCCGGGAATGGCGTCCTTTACCGTGTTGGATGTCGTGTTGGCGATGGTGATGCCATCGATCTTGAGAATGGCGTTCTGCGCCGCGACGGCCTGGCTCATGTTTCCGCCGGCCGCCGGATTGGTGGGGTCGAACCCCAGGCCGCCGATCGTGGATTCGATCTTGATCTGGTTGTTCTCTCCGCTTTCCTTGCTGGTGACGACGAGTTGCGGGCCGTCCTTGCCGTTGATCACCGTGGCGGTTACGCCCGCATCGGCGCCGTTGATGGCCTTGGCGACGTCCGCCAGCGACGAGCCGGCTTCGATGGAAACGGTGATGGGAGAGGTGTTTTCCTTGGCGGCGAAACTGCCGCCTGCCGTGCTGCCGAGCTGGATCGTCAGCGTTCCGCCGGCGGAGGGATCGAGTCCCGCCGAAGACATCAGTTTGTGGCTGGTCGCCAACTGCTCGACCTCTAGGGAGTAGGAGCCCGAGACGGCGCTGCTGGTCGTGGCCGCCGAAGCGATACTGGCGTTGGCCACCGTGCTCTTATAGGCATACAGCGAGGTGCTGGCCGATAGCCCCTTGGCCGCCTCCTGTAAGGAAGCGATGGCGCTCTTGATCTGCCCCAGCGCCGAAATCTTGTTGCTTACCGTGGTCTGCTGTGCCTGAACCCGCTCCAGTGGCTTCTTTTCGATAGCCATCAGGCCGGTGATGAGATCATCGACTTGTAGCCCAGAAATGATTCCGCTTGACGATATGGCCATGGTTTACTCCTTGTGTATGCTTTTATTCTACCGCTATGCTTCCTGTTTGAGCAGAAGCCCCTGTAATTTGCCTAGCGCCTTGGAAAGGTCCAGCATGTCTTCGGAGGGCATCTGGCGAATGACTTCTTCGGTCGCGCGGTCGATAATCTTCACAACGGTTTGTCCGGAATCCTCATCAATCGAGAACTCTATATCACTAGCGGCAAAATTGACAAATTCTTGAACTTTTTTTACGGCATCTTCCAGACCTTCCCTGGAGGCGCCGTTTTCCGTAAGGCTCGCCACAGGCGGCTGCGTTCCATTCATGCCGCGCGCCTGCTGAGAGGGCGCTGCCTGCGGCTGCCGCGTGGACGTCGGCAGAATCGTCGTTCTGGCAGATATTTCGCTGATATCCATGACACATCCCTTCTAGCTGGAAAATCCCGCTACGGACTTACCGTAGCGGGTGCTAAGGATCATGAGAGGTTTTTAGCGGAGCAGGGAGAGCACGTTCTGCGGGATGGAGTTGGCTTGGGAGATCATGGCGGTGCCGGCCTGCTGGAGGATCTGCGAGCGGGTCAGCGAAGCGGTCTCGGCGGCGAAGTCGGCATCCATGATGCGGCTCTTGGCGGCGGTCTGGTTCTCGATGGCCCCTTCGAGGTAGGAGACCGTGAAGGTCAGCCGGCTCTGCATGCCGCCGACTGCAGCGCGGTTGGTGGCGATTTCGCCCAGGGCGGTATCGATGCTGGCCATGGCAGTTGAGGCGGCCGCTGTTGACGAAACGCTCATGCCGGAGACGGCGACGCTGGAGAATGTGCCGGAGATGCTGTCGCCGGCATCGGCGCCGACCTGGAAGTTGAAGGTGGCGAAGACGCTCTGGCCGTTGAGCTTGGCGGCGCCCTGGATACGCGTGGCTTCTGCCTGCAGGGCAGCAAATTCGACGTCGATCTTGGTGCGCTCGGTGTCGGACAGGGTGCCGTTGAGCGACTGGGTGGCGAGTTCGCGCATGCGCTGGAGCTGGTCGGAGACGGTGGCGAGCGCGGTGTCGGCGGTCTGGGCGTAGGAGATGCCGTCGGAGGCATTGCGTGCGGCGACGGTCATGCCGCGGATCTGCGAGTCCATCTTTTGCGCGACGGCGAGGCCGGCGGCGTCGTCCATGGACGAATTGATGCGCAGGCCCGAGGAGAGGCGCTGCAGTGCGGTGGAGAGGCCCTGGTTGGTGCGGTTGAGGTTGCGCTGGGCGTTCAGGGACAT
>JAVBSG010000189.1:0-8957 GCA_031547245.1 Propionivibrio sp. | reverse complement strand
CGCCTGCGCGACATCTCGCAGGCGCTGGCCACCCACCGCCTGCGCCTGGTGCAGATGGCCGGGCCCGAAGCCGTGTTCGGCTGGTGGGGACCGGGCACCACGGAAAGCGGCTGGCTGACCGCCTACGCCTACTACGCCGACTGGCACGCCTCGCGCGCGCTCGGCCTCAAGCTGCCGGACGAGCACTGGCGGCACACCCTCGACGCCTACACCAAGTACGGGGCCAAGGAACCGCTGCCGCTGCGCTCGCTGGCCGTCTGGTTCATGGCCGAGATGAATCTGCCGGTGCGCAACCTGGTCGAAGGGCTGTTGCAGGAAGCAGGTAAATCCGCCGCCGGCGAGAAGGCCGCCCCGCGCGGCAGCGTCTGGCTCGACGCCGATCCTGGCGCCGCCGGCCCGCTGACGCTGGTGTTGTTGAGCGGCCTTGCCGAGCAGCAGAAAGTCACCGTATCCGCCGAACTGCGCCAGCGCATCGACGCCGCGCGCGAGACCCTGCGCGCGCAACCCGAGGCGCTGGGCCAGGCGCTGCTGGCCATGGAGGACAAGAGCGGCGCGCAGAAAGCCGAAGCCGCCCGCTGGTTGGCCACCCTCGGCGCCGGCATGCCCACCTTCGACCGCGCCCTGGCGCTCGTCTGGTGGAACAAGGCGCTGGGGGGCAACCCGCCGCTCGACCCCATTGCCCTGACCCTGGCCGAGAGCTGGCAGGCCAAAACCAGCCCACTGGGCGCGCCCACCTGGCGGTGGACAGGCAAGAACGCGCCGGCGTCGATCCAGTTGTCGGCCGCACCTACCTCGCCGCTGGCGGCCTTCGTGCGCTACCGCTCGACGGAGCCTGAAAAGAGCCAGTTGCCGGTGAAGATCACGCGTAAGCTCTACCATCTGGTCGCCATCGCCCCGGAAAAACCGGCCGCGCCGGCCGAGCAGCGCCAAGGCGAGCCGGCCTCGCCGCCAGTTGCCGCGCTGGCCGGCGAAGCTGTCGTTTTCAAGGCTGAACCAGTCAGCGACGATGCCATCCGCTCGAACGATCTCTACCTCGAGGAAGTGCGCATCGAAGCCGGCGACGGCGCGTCGCCGCGCTTCGGCCTGCTCGAAGTGCCGCTGCCGCCGGGCGCCGACGTCGAACGCGGCACCTGGGGCATCCGCCTGCGCGGCCTGGATGGCGACGACGTGGTACCGATGGAGAAGGCGCGCTTCCAGTCGGGCGAACTCTCTTACGCCGTGCCCATCGACAACCTCGCCGAGACCCGCATCGTCCGCCATCTGCTGCGCTTCGGCAGCCGCGGCAGCTTCGTCCTGCCGCCGGCACGCTTCCAGCGGATGTACCAGCCGGAGGAGAAAGCCTTTGAGGCCGTCGACGAAAGGCATCTGAAGGTCAACTGATGAGCCTCCGCTGGCCAGCCCTCCGTGCCAGATACGGCGCCCTCTCCGGCGCCGTGGTGGCACTGTTCCTCGCCTGCGCGGGGACGGCGGAGGCTGGCCGCTCGGTGGAACTCGTCTTCGGCGAGCCGGAAGCCGCCACCGCCCGGCGGATTTCGGCTGTAGGCAGCGAGGACATCCCGGTGCCCGCGTCGACGCCGCTCGGCAGCGTGTGGAAGCTGTTCGTCTATACCTACCTGAACGCCACCAACGCCCAGGAGCCCGAATACCGCTGCACCGGCCGCGATGTCGCCGAGGAAGCCTACTGTTGCGCCCCTGGCGAGCGCATCGGGCGCGACGCCGCCCTGGCTAAATCATGCGGCCTGTATTTCGCGCCGCAGCGCCTCGGCATCTCGCCGGGAGAATGGCACGATTTCTGGCAGCACGCCGCCCCACAGGCACCCGACTGGCTCGGCGAATTGAACAAACTGCAACCGGCCACCGAGGTCACCGTCGTTTCGCTGCTCGCCGCGCTCCGCGCCATCGGCGACGAACCGCGCCAGGCCGCCTGGCGCGCCCTGCAGCGCGTGACGCTGGAGCCGCGCGCGCGGCCCTTCCTGTCCCACCTGGGCAACGCCGTGCACGTGAAAACCTGGAGCTGGCATACTCCGGCGAAAGAAAAACGCATCGGCGGCTTCGCTGGCTGGCTGGCCGACGGCACGCCGGTATGGCTGCGCGGCGAAGGCACCAGCCTGCAAGTAATGGCCAAGGCCGCGCCATGGCTGGCCGGCCAGCTGCCGCGGCGTGGCGCGCCCGAAACGGCCTGTGTCACCGTGCGTTTCTTCACGCGCTATCCGCTGGCCGAGGTGCAACTCGACGGCCGGCCGGCTGACGCCGGGCCGTTGCGCGGCAAAGTCGAAGCGCGTTTCGTCAACGGCCAGCGCCTCAGTTTTCCCGTCGACGGCGATATCGTTCTGAACCGGGAAGGGAAACATCCCCGCCTGACCGGCCGCTTCGGCCTCAACGATTATGTCGCCCGCGTCGTCCAGCGCGAAGCCGCCGGCGACCCCCCGGCTGCCGCACGAGCGCTGGCGGTGGCCGCGCGCACCTATCTCGTGCGCAATGCCGGATTCGGTGGCGGCTGCTACGAGATCGACGACGACAGCCGCGCCCAGCGCGTTTCGCCCGCGCCGCCCGCCCGCGCCGCGCTGGCCGCCGCCGAATGGTCCGACGGACTGATCCTCGCCGGCGCTGACGGCCAGTATCACAGCCACAAGGCGGTGCCGAACCGTCTCGTCTGGCAGACCGCTGTTACCCAGGCCCGGGACGGGCGGCGCTGGGACGAGATTCTCGACCTCGCTTACGGCAACACCGGTTTTACGGCCATCGGCGAGGATGACGCCGCCGAATGCCAGCCACTGGCCGCCGCCGAAGCCTGGCTGGCCGGTCGCCAGCCCGTATGGAAGAAACGCCTGGCCGGACTGCCCGGATTCGAGGTGCCCTCGCCACTGCCGCGCATCTGCCGCCTCGACCACGGAAATCCCTACGCCGACATCGAACGCGGCCGCATTTACGCCACCGGCGTCGGCAGTGCCAACGAGCGACTGACGGTGGCGCACGAATACCTGCATTTCGCGCTGGCCTTCCACCCGCAAGGCCGCGACGAGGATTTTGTCGAACGCACCGCACGCCGCCTGCTGGATATGCCATGAACATCAAAGCTTTCATCTGCCTCCCCTTGCTGCTGACCGCGCTCTGCGCCGAAGCGCAGAACAGCGTCAAACTCGACGCGCCGCGCGGCGGTTGGCGCAATAGCGCCTTCACCGAGGAGCGGGACGAGGAATACGCCGCCGCCTACCCCAAGCCGCCGGTCGACCGCGGCCGCCAGAAAAACCGCTCGCTGATCCTCGGGCACCTGCGCGCCGCCGGCGCCGACCGGCCCGGCCGCTACGTGGTCAACGGCATCGACATGCCGCTCTATACCGACGAGCAGGGCAACTTTGTCAAACCCTGGGCCTTCGGACCGGGCAGCAACAGCGTCGAGGTCGTCGCGCCGGACAAGACGCGCCGCCGCGTGCAGTTCTACGAAGCGCACACCGGCAAAACACGCAGCAAGCTGCGCATCGTGCTCGGTTGGGACGACGCCAGCGCCGAAGTCGACCTGCACATCCTGACGCCGGACGGCGAACACGCCTTCTGGGCCGACCCGCTGCTCAAGCGCGGCGGCGGGCTGGACGTCGACAGCGTCGACGGCGGCGGCCCGGAAATCTTCTCGACCGCCACGCCGACGCCCGGCAACTACCTCATCTACGTCAATTATTGGGGCAACTTCAACGCCGCCGGCTACAACTTCGACCCCGACGCGCACGAAAAACCCCTGATCACCACGCACATCACCATCATCAACGACGAAAACACGCCGGACGAACGCCAGGAAACGCTGACCGTGCCGCTGCGCCGCATCGGCGACCTGGTCTTCGTACGCTCGCTACGCCTATCGGAGAAGCAATGAGCATACCTTCAAAATGTGCACAGACACTGTTATGCCTGCTGGCCGGCATTGGCGGTCTGGCCTCGGCGCAGGTGACGATCGATGCGCCGCGCGGCGGCTGGAAGAATTCCGGCGGCGAATCGGCGCAGCACATGCAGGACGTCAACTACCCGGCGAGCCGCGTCAACGCCGGCGCGGCGCGCTATGACGAGGACGGCCGCGAGACCGGCGCCGCCATCCGCGGACGCATCGCCAACACGCCCAAGCAGCCGAAGTCGCGCGAACCGCATCTGCTGGTGGTCAATGGCGTGGCGCTGCCGCTCTCCGTCGGCGAGGATGGCCGCTTCGCCCGCCCCTATTCCTTCCCGCCCGGCTCGAACAGCGTCGAGATCCGTTCGGCCGACCGCCAGTTCGTGCGGCGCGTGAACTTCTACGACACCAACGTCAACCGCCAGCGGGTCGGCCTGCGCATCGTCCTCTCGTGGGACACCGACATGACCGACCTCGACCTGCACGTCGTCTCGCCCGACGGCCAGCACGTGTTCTACGGCAACCGCCTGGCGAAAAACGGCGGCGCGCTCGACGTCGACGTCACCGATGGCTACGGCCCGGAAATCTTCGCCATCCCCTCGCCGCCGCGCGGCAACTGGCTGATTTACGCCAACTACTTCGGCGGTGGCTGGGACGGCGACCAACCGAGCAGCGATGC
Organism: Propionivibrio sp.; assembly: GCA_031547245.1. Taxonomy (GTDB): domain Bacteria; phylum Pseudomonadota; class Gammaproteobacteria; order Burkholderiales; family Rhodocyclaceae; genus Propionivibrio. Next base: position 4,401 of record JAVBSG010000189.1, on the reverse strand, counting down.
ACTCACCATCGCCCAGGTCAACATCATCACCAACGAAGGCACGCCCGACGAAAAACAGCAGATCTTCCGCATACCGATGCGGCGGCCCGGCGAGCTTACGCTGATCAAGTCCTTCATGTTGCCGTGATTCCGATTCGCTCTGGAGCCGGGACACTCAGGTAGGGCAGCGGCGGCGCTTTGGCCCCCCAGGGCGAAACCAGGCAAAGTAGCGATTTCAACGCTGATTGGGATAAAGAAGGCAAATCCCAGTATTGCCGATCCGATTTTTAGCAAGAAAGCGTTGCCAAAAATCTTTCCAAACACAGTCGCAAAAGTATATTTTTCAAGCATATCCAGGCGGCAATATATCACCCAGGTGGCAGCTCGGCCGGAATCGCAATCACGCGAATATACCTCAACAGTGCTAAGCTTTCATCCATCGCCAACAGCCCAAGAACAAGCATGACCAGATTTGGCAAACCAAGCGCATGCGAATATGCTTCATACATAGTATCGCCGTTCTTCATATTCTACGTTCTGTCCTTCAGGCTGCTCCCAGCACTGATCGCCGGATTGCTCGTGTATGAGCTGGTGCGGCTGGTTTACCCTGTTTTCGCCCGCCGCTGGTCCTCGCAGCGGGCGCGTGGCATGGCTGTTTTCGTCGTTTCCAGCGTAGTGGTCGGCATCGTTGCAGTAGCCACGTTCGAGTTCATCGCCTTCCTGAAGAGCGACCGCGGCAGCCTGCCGGCGCTGATGGGGAAAATGGCCGAGATCATCGAGAACTCCCGTGCCCAACTCCCTGCCTGGCTGGCCGATTCGCTTCCCTCGCAGGCGGATGCCATTCGCGACATGTTCGTTCCCTGGCTGCGCGAACACGCCGCCGAATTGCAGAGAATAGGGGCGGAAACCGTCCGCGTATTCGCCCATCTGCTCATCGGCATGGTCATCGGCGCCATGGTGTCGCTGCGCGAGGTGCTCGACAAGGAGAATTCGGGGCCTCTCGCAAAGGCATTGGGAGAGCGCGTGTTCCGCCTTGGCGAAGCCTTTCGCCGCATCGTTTTCGCGCAGATACGCATTTCCGCCGTCAACACCATCTTCTCGGGCATTTACCTGGCTATCGTCCTGCCGCTTTTCGGCGTCCACCTGCCGCTCGTCAAGACGATGATCGCCGTCACGTTCCTCGCCGGGCTCCTGCCGGTGATCGGCAACCTGATCTCGAACACGGCCATTTTCATCATCAGCCTGGCCCACTCGCCGATGGTGGCCGTCACTTCGCTGTCCTATCTGATCATCATTCACAAGCTGGAATACTTCCTCAACGCCCGCATCGTCGGCAGCCAGATCAAGGCCCGCGCCTGGGAACTGCTCACCGCCATGCTCGTCATGGAAAGCATCTTCGGCCTCGCCGGCCTCGCCGCAGCGCCGATTTGCTATGCGTGGCTGAAAGACGAGTTGAATCAGCACGGACTGCTCTAGTCTTCAGCTGACTATTTCCAAGCCATGATCAGACGGGAATCGTCTAGATTTCCTGGCGCCTGCTGCTGTTCTGATTCATATAAAAAATTTCGGCACGATACGAAATCGTACATGTCATATATTTTTCAGTTGAATTATTGCCCCCATTGGTGTATTGATTGCCTTGTCTTTGTGATTCATGCGAACAATGTAACACTCGCCAAATCGTCGGTTCTTGTGACGGAATGCCCGCAGGTTTGTAATAAATCAGTGTTTTAATGAGTAGCCCACCCTAAAACAGTGAGAAAGAGTCTTAATGTCAGACAGCTGACCGCAATCTCGGCAAGAATCTTCGAACCGATTCATTTGTCTTAAAGAATGAAAGAGTTCGTTTCTTACGTGGTTAGCCGGATGCAGAGTTGTCCAAGTAATCATTGAGGAGACCCTTGATTCCGCCAAGGGAGATTTATTGATGAAAATAATGGGTATATTCGATCGATTTCTGCATAGGATAGTCGCGCACAGGAAAGCCGAAACCGAAGCTGAATCCGACGGCGAAGTCAATGCGTTTTCCGATCTCAATATAAGAGAAGCAGTAGAAGCTCACATACTGTGGCGAAAAGAGTTTGAGAACACCGTTCAAAATCGGCATGTCGAAGATGACGAAAGAGCGATTATCGCCGCTTCCGATCAGTGCGAATTGGGGAAATGGATCGAAGGGAAAGCCGAGCGTTTCGGCGCATTTCCCGAATATGACAAACTGCGGCAGGCTCACGCGGAATTCCACCATATGGCGGAAAAAATTCTAGCCATTCCTCATCATGAGCTCGACGAGAGCATGATGAATCAAATCAAGGACGATTTCCGCTTCCACTCCGACTTGATCCAAATTGCCTTGATCCGCTTGATGACCCGGGCAAAAGACCCGGAAAACGCCCAACCGCCTATTGACTAGACAGACGGAACGGTTCCGCTTTGCCAAGGCGCAGAAAGCACTAAAAACCGGTTACTGCAGCTGCCTGAGTCGCTCTTCTTCGGCTTTTAGAATGGAGATGATCTGGTCTTTCTTTAGTTGCCACTGAGGTTCCATCAGACGATCTTCCTCTCTCTTACGCTGCCTCTGCTGGGAGTCACAATCCAAACATGGAAAAAACCGATAAACCGCTTGTTTCTCGGCAAACTCGCGCTCACGCATGGCTTCCTCCGCCCCGCCAATGCAGCTAAGTTCTACCAGACGTTTAACTACACTGGATGACAGTGCGGCAATCGCTGCATGCAAGGGAGTTTGACCGTTTTTATCACGATCACACAGGTTTACACCCCGACGATACAACTCCTCGATCACGGGAATAGCGACATCCCCCTCTTGTGCAACGCGTATTGCCGTACCAGGGTCATTTTCCAATGGCACGCCTTTGCTCAGAAGCCAAAGCAATCCAGGCAAATTGTCCGCTGCCAAACGGGCCGACCTCCCCTCACCAAACTGCGCACCGTGATAAATGAAGGCATCCAATACTTCCGGTGATGCGTAACGTAGCGCAAACTGCAATGGCGTCAAGCCATTGTGGGTTCTTGCATTGATATCCAGACCCAAATCCACGAACCACGCGACATCCTCTGGTTTCACGAAACGAAACATGTGAAACAAGGTGACAGCATTGCTCCTTTCACTTAACCTGACATTCACGTCTGCGCCCGCAGCAAGTAGTATCCTGACCATATCTGGATATTTGGCAGCAACAATTAGGGGAGGGTCTTCTTTTGGCAAATTGGGGTTGGCCCCATTGGCCAGTAATAACTCCGTTAAGCGTATAAGGTTTTCATTTGCCGAACACTGCAAAGCGCTTTTTTTTCGCCAGGCAAAATTGCGAAGAGGAACACCGTCGGCCCTGGCCCCCCAGGGCAGCAGCACTTTCACCATGCGTATCCGTTCTGATTCGCTCAATTTCTTAGTTTCTATGCCACAAGCGGCCCAGATGATAGGATGTGCCGGATGCTCAAACTCGTCGATCTTGACGCCAAACGCCATCAGGCGTTCGACTGACTCGGTATCCCCCGCTGTAATTGCCATACGCATCAGTGCAAGCCGATCTTCGGCATCCAGCTTCATGTTTTCCTGATCATTCAAAAACGCTTCCAGCAAATCCTTGCGTTGCATGTTCATTGCCGTCGCAGCAGGAACGCGGACGGCAAGTGATCCGTTCTGCACCCTACCACGTGCAGCGGCCACCGCTTCTGGCAATGGGAGTTCGGCAAACAACTTCCCCAAACCAGCCTGACACTCGACGATCGGTTTTCCACCAGTAGATCCAATCGCCTCAATATCGACACGCCTATTCTGGCCAGGAGTACCTCGTAAAACCGGTTGAGTCGCCCCCTTACCCTCGGTATAGATCTGTCTTTCGGGCAAGCCAAGCGCGACAAACTGCTCCTTGACCTTTTCTGCACGCTGTTCCGATAACTGAAATGGATTTTCTTCCGAACTGTCCGCATGGCCAACAACAATAATCACCTCCAACCTATCTTGTTGCCACAACTGTTCTACGCGACAGGCGAAAGAATCTGGCTTCCAGCCTCCAGACATTGGTTCCTTTGAGTTGTAAGGGAAAAGCACCTCATCGGCATACACAGCTTTATCCCTCGATAACGCAAATACAGACTGGCATAGTCCGCAAACGAAAAAAGCGACAATCCACCGGATCAGGATTTTATTCACAACCTTCCCCTATGTAGGAATCCTATAATTTCGTCAGATTATAACGAACACATTTCCGGAAATAACGCCGCGGCCGCTGTTATTTCCCCTCAGTTTTCCGCACAGGAGTCTTTCATGAAAGCCGTTGAGATTCTCAAACACGCCGAGACACTGGACCACGACCAGCGCTGGAAATACATGGTCGGGTTGGGCCGAATGGCTGGAAAGGACGCGGCCTTGGCCGACTCCCTGGCAGAACTGGCTGCTTCGGG
>JAVBSG010000200.1:0-37236 GCA_031547245.1 Propionivibrio sp. | reverse complement strand
GTCGATCAGGCGTTTCCGGGCCGCCGCATCGTCCGGCTTGAGTCGATGAAGCTTCAACAACAGGCCGTATTCCGATTGCTCGGTTTCGGCCAGTTGCCGGCTGCATTCGGGGGATTGGTAGAGCAGTTGGCCGAAGCCGCTCAACAGCCGGATGGATTCCGGGTCGTCCTGCGCGTAGCCGGCAAGAAGCGCCGGGAAAATGATTTCGCGGAACAGGGGAAGGCGCACAGGCGTGGCCTCGCGCCCGCTCTGGGAGGCCTTGGCAAAAGCGACGGCCCAGCCTGCGCTTTCCTCAGGCCCCAAGTTCTTCAGTGCCTGGATGAAACGCTCCAATGCCGACTGGATTTCCTGGCGGGAGCGGCTGGTTTCCGCTTCGGCGTAGGCCGACCAGAGCGGTGAGGCATTGGGTGAAAGGCCGGACTCGGACGTCAGGCTTCCCCTGGCCCTCGCGTAGCTTCGGTTCCCGAAGCGCTGTTTCCATTGCGCCTGCATCTCGGAAACGATCCCGAGCATGGCGGCGATGCTGCCGCGTTTTTTGGCGAGCGCATGTTTCTGCTTCAGAGTGAGCGTTCCGTCCAGAATGCCTTCTGTTTCGGCATCGGAAAACTGCGGATAGGCCTTCCGGTATTCGATGAAGTGAACGAGCGCTGCGAAGCGCTCCCGATAAAAGCCGAGTTGGGATGCCGTCTCGTGCGTCATCGCGAGGCCGGTGTTCTCGATGTCGGCCGCAAGTTCGGCCTGCCCGGGAAAAACCGAGCCTGCGTAACGCTCCGCGATGGTCCAGACGCTTTTTTCCAGGGCGTCCAGTTCGTTCTCCAGGGCGGAGATCCGGGTGATGAAAGCGCTGAAATCCGAAGAAATGTGGTCCATGTCCAAGTCGTACCGCTCAAGCCGGCGCACCGTGCAAACCGCGACAAGCGGCAGCGGTCTGCCTGGAATGATACCAGCATCGTATCCGCCGGAGGCGGAACAGCTGCGAAAGTGAATGGCCTGCAGAAAACTCGCCCCGGGGCGGCCTATCAGCTATCCGGTGATGGTGTCGGGCCGGCGGTTGGAGGTGATCCGTCAGCGATCATTTCCGTATGTCTGGAAACCGCCAGGCGGCTTTGCCTTCGCTTTCCGAAAATCCCGCCGCGACCGACCGTCCTTGTGGGAAAAGCGGCTTATGGTTTGCCGAGGATGATCGACAAGCCGGTGCGTTTTCCGATCTTTCCCAATTCGTCGGCAACCGCCGTTCTGAAGATGCGATCCGGGCGAATCAGCTCGTACCAGAAGCCCAGTCTTCCGGAGGTTTCACGGAATTTGAGGCGGGCTTCCAGCAGGTAGGTAAAGCGGCTGCCGTCGAAGACGGGCAGGTCGATGGTGAAACGCTCGAAGACTTTCATGATGGCGTGAGATTCGTCGTTGTCTTCGTCCACGAATTTGAGCGAGATTCCTCCCGACTGCAAATGAGCTTTGCTGCAATAGCGTTTCCCGCTGTTGGCTTCAAACGCCAGCGCCATTTGCAGGATTTCCGAACTGGTCGGCATGTCGGGCGCCATGGCGATATCGGGCAGATTGTCTTCCAGCCACGCCGCGAACTCGCTTTGCGACATGGTTTTTTTGTTCAATCCGAGCCAGCGCGACCATTCGGTGGAGAGCGGCGGCGAAAAATGGCAACGATGTTCCCGCCAGTGCGGAATCTCCGAACCATGATCGTCGATTACGGCGACGAGTGCGAAGAGGTCTTGTCCGGTGTCTACGGACGCATAAATCAGGCTCTCCTTCGGATGGCCGTGTTTTTTCACATAGAAGACGAAACTGTCCGTCTCGGTGACGGTAACCTCGGCGCGCTTGCGCACAGGGTTGAGCAGAAGGGATTCCAGATTCTGCAGCGTCGCTTTTTCCGGGATGACGACATAAGGGACGCCTTGCGCCGGATCGATGGTTCCGGCGGCGGTACGGACCGGGCTTTGGGGAGAGAAAGCCTCCGTGGTGGCGAAACAGGCTGTTTCGGCAGTTCTTTCGTGTTTTTCTTCCTGCATCAAGGGGTCCTCAATTGGATATGGGCAGGGCGGCGCACCGCCTGATGGGGGGATATGCGCTATCGGGCGGCCGGACAGGATGCCGGCCGATGATCGGAAAGCGTCAGCGCAATGCGCCGGTCGCGCCGTGCAGTCATCTGCACAAGCGAGCGGCAACGCGGCAATGCGCCCCTCCCGCTACAGCAAACGCTGTCCCGCCGGTTACTGGGAACACGCCCAAACGATTTATAAACGGAATTACTCATGATTGACGATGAAAGAAGTGCCTGAGCCAATCGAGCGTCTGCCAGACGGCCGTGCCAGTCGTCGATGTCCTGATAGCCCTCTTTACCGCCGGCTTATGGCGGCACTGATACGAAACCGGGCCGATAGCAGGGGGCGAGGCATGGTCGGGCGATGCCGGCAAGGTACGGTTTCTTAATGCAGTGGACACAACGGACTTACGGCCGTTGCGGAGACTGTTTTTTTCTGCGGAAAGACTGTAGGCAGCGGGGATGGAATATCCACGCCGGCGAAGCAGGTAATAACGGATCAGCCGCATGGCGTTTCCTATCCGCCCGCCGTCCGGGCTTTTCGCCTGGAACGCCAGGCGCCTGTCCCGTTGCCGGCCGATGCCGACAAGGCGCAGCTTACTGCCGGCTGTCTGTTCATCGGATGCCGTCTATCCGGTTTATCGTTGTGGTGCTTGTTCGCCACCATTCGGGTTTGTTCCATTCTCCGGCTGATACGTCCTTCGGAGGTTTGCTGCTTGCCTTGCGATCGGAACGCCACGCCGCTTTCGCGTTGTGGGTTCGCCCACTCCCCGGCGGTTCTTGTTTTGGCTCATGATGTCGGCGGCGCCAGTGATCCGTCTTGCCTAACGCGATGCCCGCTTGCGGGTTTTGCCGGGGAGTGATGCAGTGTATATACTACACTACACAGTGCATGAAATGTCAACACTCGACAGTGTATTTATGGTGCATAAAAAATCGCTGTAAAGTGGCGTAAAAGCCACAATTTCGGGGAAAACCCTACCCCGGATGGGTTAATTCAAGCGGGGCGGCCGCCGAAAAATAACTTGCTGGAATGGGGGGGGCGTGAAAACTCTCGGCGGGCGGTGCCGCCCGACAGTAATAGTCCGATGGCCTGGGAGTTGGTTTGTCCCGTCCATGCGGCTTGTTTGCCGATCATAGGTTCCGGAACGGTTTGCCGCAGGGCGAAGCCAGTGCGGCAAACACCAGCGGCAAGGCTGGCAAACGCCTGTGGTCGCGAGGCTTCAGCAGCTCAAAAATCCTTGCCTTCCCAGACTTTGAGGACGCGTCCATATATCTCGAAGTCCATGTCTTCGGTGATGTCGAACGGCTCATAGTCCGGATTCTTCGATTTGGCGCGGATGATGACTTTGTTTACGCCGACGGGAATGCGCTGAAGCAGTCTGGCGAATCCCTGCTTGCCGATGCGGAAAAAATAGGGGGCGTCCACGTCGCAGATCGTGTGGCCGCAGTCGATGATGATCGGATCGCCAGGGTTGAACATCCCGCGCATGGCCGAATCGAAGCCGGTGATGAGATACAGGTTCTGCGGGCTCGTATAGCCGCGTATGTTTTTCTCTATCCACTCGCGGCTGACTTCCAGTTTGCGGATCAGCCCCGGTTGGTCTGCAAGGAGGACTTTGCTTTCGTCGGTTTTTCCATTGGTTTCGTAGTACGGGATGGAGTAGATGTCCTTGGCCTCGGGCATAGCCTGCGTTGCCAAAGGGATTGCCGTATTGGCTTCGCTATGCGCGGGAGGGTAGACGAGCCATTCCTTGGGCAGGTCGGGGCGGATGCGCGGGCCGATCTCGATGGCGATGCTATCGCCGAAAGTCTTGCGTCCGGCAATCATGTCCTTGATCTGGCTGGCCGGTTTTTGCGCGAGCCTCGCAACTATGGAAAGTCCCTGCCGTGCCACTTCGGCGTCGAGCAGTTCCCGCCTTGAAGCGACTATATTCGTTCGGTTCATATCTACGATTCCGCGAATCCGATCCCTCTAAATGTGGAAAAGGCCTTGCTCCTGCCGCTTCCCTCCTCTAGATTCTATTCAAGCATAAGTTACATCAAATGGTGTAGGTATTATTTGGCACTTTTGGATGTCATCTCCTGCCGTGAATACACTGAAAAATGGGGTATTAATTCACTATCGGATGTAATATTTCCGTCGTGGATATGTACGATGCCGATAGCGCCAGATACGCGGCGATGATTGCAGTGTCATTCAGCGGCAAGGCGGTCGGCACATTGTCTTGAGATTGTCCGTTCCGTTTGCCGGTGTTTTGAGCCAGTCGTTCGGTGTAACGGATCGGTGCATGTGCATGTCCGCCCTTCCAAATCGTATTTTCCTGCCGGATCAATGACCGGCAGTACGCAGGCTGTCGGCCAAGTCCTTGTCGAGCGATCCGAGATACTTGCCATACACGGGCCTGAGCGCCGCCACGATCCTCTTTCTTTCGCCGACGCTCATGCGGCCGATCTTCACGCCTTTGGCCGCCAGGGTGGAAGCGCTGTCGCGTTCTTCCTTCTCGTTGAGCTGCCGTTGGTAGGCTTGGGCTTTCCAGGCAGCCTGTCGAACGAGCGTCTTCTCTTCATCGGAAAGCGCATCCCAGAATTTCTTGCTGAACACGAGCGTTTTGGCGCTGTAGATATGGCCGGTTGTCGTCACATATTTCTGAACTTCGTAAAGCTTGCCGGCAACCATGTCGCCAAGGGAGGATTCCTGGCCGTCGAGCGTGTTTTTCCTTAGGGCCGAATAAACCTGCGAGCGCACCATCGGCGTCGGGTCGGCTCCCAGGGCGCGCCAGGTCTCGATTAGCACCGGGTTGTCCACAGTGCCGAGCTTCAGCCCCCGGATGTCCGCCAGCGCCCCGATTTGGCGGCCGTTGTTGCTGAGGTGGCGATAGCCGTTTTCCCAGAAGTTCACGCCGACAAGACCGGCGGCGGGCAATCTGTCGAGCAGCGCCTTGCCGACCGGACCGTCAAGCGCTTCGAGAGTGGCGGATTTGTCCTTGAACAAAAACGGCAGATCAAGGATGGTGAACTGCGGGACGAAAACCCCGATCTGCTCCGTGGACACGGATGCGCAGTGAACCGTCCCCATCTGCAGTGTTTCAAGCGTCTGACGGTCGCTGCCGATTACCCCGTCCGTGAAAACCCGGACCTTGATGCCGCCGCCGCTTTCCTTTTCGACGATTTTTCCGAACTTGACGAGCGCTTTGCCCAGTGCCCGGTCCTTGCCCGCTTCGACGGCGCACAGCATGTTTCTTTCGTCAGCAGCGGCCATCGAACCAGCCGCTCCAATGGCGAGGAAACATAGGGCCAATGCATAGCGAAACGATTTGCTCACCTGGGTAGCTCCTAGGCAAAACTCACCACTTGAAGAGTTCGGACCCGACGGCCCCCGCCGTTCGTGAAGATCGGCAGAGGGCAGACAGGTCTTGCCTTTCGTTATTCGAATTACAGTCTTTGAATTGCCACGACCAACTGCGTCGCCTCGTTGATCAGATAGGCGCCGGCTTCATTGGCCAGGGCGCCTTTTTCCACCTGTCCGCGCACGAGCATGATGAACTGTTCCAGCGAGCTTGCGGCATTGCCGAAGAACAACCTGGCGACATCAGGCGCGGTGACGTTGTAGGCGGTGGCGATCTGGTAAGTCGCATCGTCGACCGGGGCGAGCAGCTTGGCGCGGTCGACGAGGTAGTAGCTCGCGACGTGGCGCCGCAGCAGCTGCGAAGACACCATGTACGGCGGCACGCTTTGATCCGAACACAGCGAGCCGAGATCGCACCGGAGCTTGCGGCCGTAGATCGACGCCTTGGCCGTGTCGATAGCCTCCTGCGCATCTTCGGCCAGCATGAAACCGTCGGCGACGGCCTTGTTGGCCGATGCCGTCACCTTGGCGACATAATCGTCATGCGTCGGATACAGGCTGTCCAGTTTCGCCTTGTCGAAGGGCATGAACGAGCCGGGCAACTGACAGTAGATGCCCGTATTCAAGCCTGTCGGGACCTCGAAGTCCGGGGTGCCGATGCCGCCGATCATGAAACCGTCGGCGTTGCGCTGGACCTTGGGATTGAGCGGCGTGCTGTCGCCGGTGAACGATACCGGCGGAGCGGTTGGCATCCGCGTGCTGTTGTCGTCGATGTATTTCTCGACCCAGGTGACGGCGCTGTTGTAAACGTAACGGCCGTTAAGGCGGTTGCGGCTGGGCGTGCTGCAGGTTTCGCTCGCGCCGCCGTAGTTCACGCTCATGTCGCGCAGATAAATGGCCAGGCGCGGGATGAAGCCGGCGAAGTCGGCGTGCGCGCTACCGGCGATGACCCAGGTCTTGAGCTTGTCCGTGTCGTCCACGGCCACTCTTGTCTCATTGGTCATGCCTTCGACCTCGGTCTCGGTATTGATCTTGATGATCGGCACTGCCAGGTCGCGGCGCATCTGCGGCCCGCCATAAAGCAGGACGGCGCCGTCGAAGATATTGCCGGTGATCGGGTTGACGCTGTTCATGTGCATGCCGGCACGGCCTGCCGATTGCGATCCGCCGTACGCGATCACCTTCTTCACCGGCAGGCTGCCCAGCACCTCGGGGATGGCGCGGACCGCCTTGGCGCCTTGCGAATAGATGTCCCAGCCGAGATCCTCCCGGCTGAACCGGCCGTTGTCCGCCACGTCGAGCGTGCCGTAACGCTTCGGGTTCCAGGCGATTAGGCCGCTCGTCCCCTTGATCGGCCCGTTCTGGACGCTCACGCCGACATAGGCGTAGCCTTTTCTCAGGATCATTTCCTTCATGTGGAACCAGCCGAGCAGAATATCGTAGCCGCTGGTGGCGTTCAGCCAGTCGTAGATCACGGTGCCGTTGAACTTGGCCGGGTCGGTCGGGCGGATCACGATCATCCGGGTGCGGTAAGGATGGCCGGAAGAAACCACCGTCGCATCCCCGTCGGCCAGCGTGGTATTGCCCACGCCGCCGGTCATGACGAGGCCGTAGGAGCTGGCCGTTCCCTCATAGAGAAATTCCTCTTCGACAAAACCGTAAGGCGACAGGTCGAAGTCGACGGAAGAAAACGGATAGTTGCGGTCTGCCAGAATCGTTTTGTCGGTTTCCAGCTTCGTCACCGTGGGCGTGGCGACGGCCGGGTACTTATCGGCAACCTGCGGTTCTTCAGCAGGTGGGGGCTCGCCGCCACCACCGCTCCCGCCACCGTCGATGCTGGCGGAATGGTGGCTGCCGCCACCACCGCCGCAACCATAGATCGACGCCATTGCCGCGATTGAAAAACAGAGCGCCAGCCTTTTCCAAAGGCCTCCCCTGTGTTTTCGGTGAAGGCCGTCCGGCCGAAACCCGATCATAGTTGTTTCCGTCATGTCCTGTTCCTCCTTGAAATCGCGATGGCGCTTGTTGGGATGATTCGATTGCACTTCGCCGTTCCGGAAAACGGAAACGCCCTGCGATCTCAATCAGTCGTACAGAGCCGTTTTTCGTTGCTTTCCGTGCCGAATACGCATGGCATGAACCACTCTATTCACAAGAGCCGGCTCTGTGTATCAGCGAATGGATGAAAGTGACTTCGCATTTCCCGATGCGCATGCGGTGACAGGTGTGTCGGCGAGCCAGAATTTTCAACGGGATGGCTGCACCCGTATGCCGCTGCGCTTGATCTTCCGGACCGCTGATTTTCCTGAAACTCCCCATCAAACTGGCATCTGCCGGCGGGAATCGAGAAATAAGCCCTCACATGCCGGTGTCAGTGCCGTTTAGAATCGGCGTTGACTACTCGGGCGTACTCACTCATCGGGAGAAAAATGGAGACGAACCCCTATCTGGCGCCAACGGCATACGTCGCCGACGTGGAGCGGGCGGTACTCGTCGACGGCGCTGTCTTCCGGGATATTCGAAATGCGTGGATAGCGGCAGTGATATCGGGCACGATATCGTTGATCGTCGTAATGGTCTCCGTATCGTATGTTCAAGTGCTTGGCATCGACGCATGGGATTTTTTCGATGTCGCGCTGATATTCGGCCTCGCTTACGGCGTTTATCGGCGCAGCCGGGTCTGTGCCGTGCTTCTCCTGGTTCATTTCATCTGCGCAAGATGGTACATGCTGCAACACGGGGCTTCCCTATCCGGTCTTTCGCTGGTCTTTGCCCTCATGTTCGTCTACTTCTATTTCCGGGGAGTCATCGGAACCTTCCGCTACCAGAAAGCGATGCGCCGGGGCTGACCCACGGCATCCCAGATTCCCGCTCCGATAAGCGCGGCGCAAGATTATCGACTATTCACGAAGCGGGCAGGTTACATCGAACGTCTTGACCGAGGACGGATTCTTTTAACCGGGCGGGAACAGGCAACTGGCGGAAAACAGCGCCCCCTCCGCGCCGGCCAGGGGCAGGCGCGGAGCGATTTGAGCCGTCAGGGTGCAGGCTCGTCCCGTCTGCCTGTGAGGCGCGACAGGTTCTCCATCAGGTCGATCGGCATCGGGAACACGATGGTCGAGCTGCGGTCGGTGGCGATGCTGCTCAGCGTCTGCAGGTAGCGCAATTGCATCGCCTGCGGGGAGCGGGACAGCACATTGGCGGCTTCCAGCAGTTTTTCCGAAGCCTGCTGTTCGCCCTCGGCGTGGATCACCTTGGCGCGCCGCTCGCGTTCCGCTTCGGCCTGCTTGGCGATGGCGCGCACCATCGATTCGTCAATGTCGACATGCTTGATTTCGACGTTGGCCACCTTGATGCCCCACGAATCGGTCTGCGCGTCGAGAATCTGCTGAATGTCGTCGTTTAGGCGCTCGCGCTCTGCCAGCATGTCGTCCAGATCGTGCTTGCCGAGGACCGAGCGCAACGTCGTCTGCGCAAGTTGCGAAGTGGCTTCCAAATAGTTCACGACATGGATGATCGCCTTCTGCGCATCGACGACACGGAAGTAAACGACGGCGTTGACCTTGACCGAGACGTTGTCGCGCGAAATCACGTCCTGGCTGGGCACATCGAGCACTATCAGCCGCAGGTCGACGCGCACCATCTGCTGCACGCCCGGCACGACGATGATGAGGCCCGGCCCCTTGACACGCCAGAAGCGCCCGAGCAGGAAGATGACGCCGCGTTCGTACTCGCGCAGAATACGGATGCTCGATACGAGCAGCACGACAACCAGCACGGCGACGCCGAATCCGCTGAAGTCCCAGATCATCATGAACGTTCTCCTTTCTTCTGTGAATCGACGACCAGCGTCAGCCCGTCGACGGCGACGATCCGCGCCTGTTCGCCGTTTTTGAGCGGCTGCCGGCTCCTTGCCTTCCAGCGCTCGCCGCCGGCGAGCACCCAGCCTTCCTGCGCAAAGTCCTGCAAGGCCACGACCGTCGTTCCGGTCATGGCCTCGACGCCGCTTACCGGCGGCCGCCGATGCGCTTTGAGAGCCCAAGCGCCGACCACCGCGAGAATCAGCGCGCTGGCCATCGCCAGCGGCACGATCAGGTAGAGGGAGATTTCCAGCCCCGGGGTTTCGCCGTCGATCAGCATCGACGCACCGATGACGAAAGCCGCGATGCCTCCGACCCCGAGGACGCCGAAGCTGGGCATGAAGGCTTCGACCGTCATCAGGGCGATACCGAGAATCAGCAAGAGCGCGCCCACCGCGTTGATCGGCAGCATCGCCAGCGCATACATCGCTACCAGCAGGCAAATTGCGCCGACGACGCCGGCGACGCCGAAACTGGGCGAATACAGTTCGAAGAGGATGCCGTAGACGCCTAGCATGAGCAGAATCAGCGCGATGTTCGGGTCGGCGACGACGGAGAGCGCGCGTTCTTTCCAGTTCGGTTCGACGGTGAGAATGGCGGCGCCGGCCAGCGCCAGCGTCTTCTCGCCGGTGGCGAGCGTGACGCGCCGGCCCTCCGCCTGGCGCAGCAGGTCCGGCAAATCCTTGGCGATGACGTCGATGACTTTCTCACGCTGCGCTTCTTCGGCCGAGAGGCTCTCCGCCTCGCGCACGGCGCGCTCCGTCCACTCGGCGTTGCGGCCGCGCATCTGCGCCAGGCTCCGCAGGTAAGCCGCGGCATCGTGCGTCGCCTTTTTCTCCATGGCGCTACGGGAAGGCGCTTGTGTGCCGTCCTTGTCTTTTTTGTCGTCCGCAGTTTTTGACGGCTCCGATTTTTCCTCGCCGCCAAGGCCGATCGCCACCGGCGTTGCCGCGCCGAGGTTGGTTCCCGGCGCCATCGCCGCGATGTGGCTGGCATACAAAAGATACGTTCCGGCGCTGGCGGCGCGCGCGCCTGACGGGGCCACCCAAACGGCGACGGGAACCGGCGAGGCGAGAATGCCTCTGATCATCTCGCGCATCGCCGTATCCAGCCCGCCCGGCGTATCGAGCTTGAGCACCAGCAGATCGGCTTCGGCGCGTTCGGCATCGGCCAGTGCGCGCAGGAAATAGGATGCGCTCGCCGGGCTGATCGCCCCGCGAATCTCCGCGACCTTCACTGTTGCGGCGAAGGATGCGAACGGCAACAGCAACAGCATGAAAGCAAGAGCCAGGAAACGTTTCATGACCCCTCCCGAGCTGGCACGACGACACACTTTCAGGGTAGACCCTGAATCGGGGCAAAACAATGACAATGTGCGTATGCCGGGTTTTGGGGCGGAATGTTCGGCCAGCGGCGCTGTTGTTATCGTTATGGAATGCAGGCGTTATGCGAGAATCACTGCCTTGGACGAAGGCGGATCGGTATTGGGTCAGGCGAGGACCGCGTTCGGCAAACGCGGTCCATCAGGCGTCATGAAACGGTTTTACTTGCCGCCACTTTTTTCCTCCGCACACTTCCGATCAATCCGGTGAGACCCAAGGTAGCCAACGCCAGCGGCGAGGGCTCGGGAATCTCCGCCGTCGTAGTTGGCGGCGGGGTGCAGCCACTAATGCAGGTGCCGACGAAATTCGTTTCCGACAACGACGTGCCATATTGGAAAGACACGCCGGTAATCGAGGTCAAAAGAAAATCGGAACTCAGCCCCGACAGCACGAACTCGACCGAATTCTTGATCAACCCTTCGCTCTTTATGCCACCGTTATCGTTTCCGGCAGTATCGTACAGCGTCGTTATTCCATACTGCACGCCGCCCACGCTGGCCGGCCCCTGGAGGTTGCTGCCGGGGAAGACGTTGTTGCCCCCGAAGTAGCCGGCCGAGTAAATCGACTGCTGGCCGGAAAACGCGCCGGACAAGGCGTTGCTGTACGCCCATTCTCCACCGACTACGCCGCCGGCGCCGGTACTGGGGCTTGGGCCGTGGATGACCGTGCTGCCCGAAGCGAGAGTTGCGGAAACCTTGGTTAACGAGGGATTTTCGGGGAGCGAGAATATGACGCCGGTGAGGATGTCGCCAGGCGCGCGCGGGTCGCTCGTCGCAATATTGGTCAGTGTGACTATCAGGTCGTCACCGGAAACATCAAAACTGACGGAAGCCGCCAGTGAGCCCGACGATCCCGTAAAAACGATGGGGGAGGCGTATGCGGAAATAGCGCAGGAGAGTATTGCAGCTGCAAACGTTGTTTTTAGTACTTTCTTGGGCATGATTTTCTTTCATTAGGTTGTTGGGGGCGAAGCATTTTTATAGAAAGCAAAACTCAGACCAAGATATTCAACATATTGTTCCGTCTTAAAAAAATGTCATATGTGTAGTTTTTGTAACGAAAATGATAATGATTCTTGTTAAAAAAATCGACACTTCTTGAAGTGTTTTCTCATGGTAATTCCATGATCTTGTTGGGGTTTTTTGAAAGATGCCGATCGAATGGCCAGGTTGCCAGTGAATCCTCAATAGGCTGCGGATGCGGGGAGTGAAGTCCTGCCCAATCACCCAGGCAGTTCGGGATACCATAGCGGCTATCGTTGCCTTCACGAAGGAGAAAGCCGAATGTCGTTCAATGACAAGGTGGTCTGGATCACGGGCGCGTCTTCCGGTTATGGTGCGGCGCTGGCTCGCGCTTTCTCCCAGGCAGGGGCCAGACTGGTTCTGTCCGCCCGCAGGGAGGCCGAACTGGCGGCGCTGGCAAAGGAGCTGGGCAATGCCGTGGCGCTGCCGCTGGATCTGGCGGATTTCGGCGCGTTCGAAGAGAAGACGAAACAGGCTGTCGCGGCCTACGGACACGTCGATTTCATCGTCCATAATGGCGCGCTGGCGCAAAACGCTCCTGCGCTGCAAACCAGTCTGAATGTCGAACGCCAGCTCATGGACGTGGACTATTTCAGCTATACGGAACTCACGCGCTGCATTCTTCCGCATATGCTGGAAAGGGGCAGCGGCCATATCGTCGTCGTTTCAGGCTTGCTGGCGCATATCAACCTGCCAGGGCGTTCAACCTATGCCGCTGCCAAAGCCGCGCTGATCGCCTATTTCGGGTGCCTGCGCGCGGAGCTTCTGCACAGCGATATCCACGTTACCGTGCTGATACCAGGAGCCATGCAAACGGGGCTGGCCAGCAAGGCGATCAAAGCGGACGGGCAGCCGGCGATGGCATCGTCCGATGAGGTGCTTTCGACTGCGGGCTGTCCGTTGAACGAAGCTGCCGACCAGACATTGAGAGCCATCGCCGAGGGAAAAATGCAAACCTATATCGGTCTGGAGGATCCGTCCCATCAACTATGGATGCTGACCCTGAATGACCCCGAGCAGGGAATCCGGATGCTCTTGGAGCGCTTCAAAAAGAACTCCGGCTGACGAAGATCGGGAATCGGCCGATCATGGACGGGGTGAAAAGCGATTACAGTGGGAAGCAAAAGGAGGTAGCGCATGGCAATCATCAAGGGAATCGAACAGCTTATCGCCGAGGCTCGCGCAAAAATCAAGACGTATTCGCTTGACGAGGCGAAAGCAAAGTTCGGCGATCCGAATGTCGTTTTCGTGGACATTCGGGATATCCGCGAACTGGATCGCGAAGGCATGCTGCCGGGGGCGTTTCATGCGCCACGTGGCATGCTTGAATTCTGGGTCGACCCGGCGAGTCCGTACCATAAGAAAATTTTCAGCTCCGGCAAGGAGTTCATCTTCTATTGCCAATCGGCATGGCGTTCGAGTCTGGCGACGGCTGCCGTGCATGACATGGGGTTAGCCCCCGTTGCTCACCTCGAAGGCGGATTCAGAGCATGGAAAGACGCGGGTCTGCCGGTTGGTGAGAGGCCGCAGCACAAACACTGATTTGGCAAATTCCGGTTGCCCGGAATCGCACTATTTACCGGCATCCTCAGCAAGTTCCGCGAACTTGGCTGCCATCGTCGGGTTGCCCCGGGTCAGCTTCTTGATTGTCACGTCCTGCGCCTTGTCGTTAGCAAGACGAAGATTGCGGTCGGTGCCTAGCAGGGCTTCTTTCGTCTTCTGCAGGTGGTCGATCGACTTGTCGATTTCCTCGATCGCGGTCTGGAAGCGCCTGGAGGCGAGGTCGTAGTTTTTCGCGAATGCGGCCTTGAACGTATCGAGTTCGGTTTCGAAGTTCGTGATGTCGATGTTCTGCGCCCTGACAAGCGCAAGCTCGGACTTGTATTTGAGCGAATTCATCGCCGCATTTCTCAGCAGCGTGATGATCGGAATGAAGAATTGCGGCCGGACGACGTACATTTTCGGGTAGCGGTGGAACACGTCGACAATTCCGGTGTTGTAGAGCTCGCTGTCCGGCTCCAGCAGGGAGACCAGCACCGCATACTCGCACCCCTTCTCGGCGCGATCCTTGTCGAGTTCCCTGAGAAAGTCCTCGTTCCTGCTTTTCGTCGCGGTGCCATCGCTCTCATTCTTCATCTCGAACATGATCGAGACAATTTCGGTACCGGCCTCATCCATGTCCCGAAAAATGTAGTCGCCCTTGCTGCCGGTCCGCGCGTCGTTGTCCTTTTCGAAATATGCCCTCGGAAATGCCGTTGCCCGAATGCGGTTGAACTCAGTCTCGCAATGCTGTTCGAGGGTTTCGCCAACCATTTTGGTAGACAGCCGGGCCTTCATATCGCGAAGGCGTTCGATTGCGTCATCGCGATCCTTGATCTGCGTCTCGTACTTGTCCTTGAGCGACTTTTCTGCGAGCTGCTTCTCGAGTTCCGCGCGCGCCAGGCCGCTCTTCAGCTCGTCGCGTTCCTTCTCGACCGCACCGACGGCCTCGGTGATCGCCAGCTTCTGCGCAACACCGATGGCGTCGAGTCTGGCCTTCAGCTCCTGGATCTCCGCGTCCTTCGTGGCGGCGGTCTTCTGCAATTCGTTTAGCAGCCTTGCCTCGGCCAGTCGGGAAGTGGCTTCCTTCTCATGCCTTGCGTGCTCGAGTTCACTAGCGAGCGTGTCGCGCTCTTTCTCCACGGCGCCCAGGGCCTCGGCCACGGCGAGCTTCTTCGCGACCTCGCCGGCATCGAGCCTGGCCTTCAGTTCCTGGATCTCGCCGTCCCTGGCGGCGACAGCCTTCTGCAATTCGCCGGCGACCCTGGTTTGGGCGAGTTCGACGGCATTCCGCTTGTCCTGCTCGGCGAGTTCAAGCCGCTCGTGCAACTGCTGCTCGAACTCGCTGTCGCGAACCTGCTTCAGTATATCCGCGTACCCGGCTTCGTCGATCTTGAATGCTTTTCCGCAGTGCGGACAGATGATTTCGTGCATGACTAGTTACCCTTTTTCCTTGTTGCGCAGATTGAGCGACATGATACGTCCTTGGTTGCCGGATGGATGCGACGGACACCGCCATGCTAGCAAAACAATGGAATTTCAGCTTCGTTGGATTCCGTCTTTTCCAGCATGCATCGTCCGTTTCTCCTAAATCCACTACCCGAAAGGGTGATCGCGAAATCATCCCTTAGCAGGATTTTTTAGCTCATGGAGAAGGATATAGTGGGCAAAAAATCAAATGAGAGGCGCCATCATGTCGGATACTGAGCGAACCCTATGGGGTCTGAGCCGTTTTTTTTTCGCCGATTCCGCTGCTGCCATGCGGGATGCGTGGCAGTGCTTCGATGCTGCGCCAATCGTCGATGATTGGGACGAGGTTGAGTTCAGTTTCAATAAGCTGTTCGTGGGCCCTGGAACGCTATTGGCTCCACCATTTGCTTCAGTGTATCTGGATGGCGGTAACCGGCAGGTGATGGGCGAAACAACGCTGCGGATACGGGCCCTCTACCAGATGCTTGGTCTGGTTTCGCCATGGTTGAACCGGATTCCGGATGACCACCTGGCGCTTGAACTGGACGCTCTCTGGCAACTGCAGAGTGCATTGCAGAAAAAAGCCGAACCTTGTTTACAGGACGCCTTCGGCTATTTGCTGGCTCACTTGCAGAAGTGGATTCCGCTGTTGATCGCACGCATTCTGTCGGTCGAAGAGGTTCATCCGGCCATTCGGCATGTTTCCGACACACTTCTGCAGACCATCCGCCTGGATAAAGGCTTTCAATCGTATTGAGTGACGTTACTTGGAAAGGAATGCTCATGGGAAGCACCAGAACACCAGGGGAAATCACGATTCACCAGACTTTGCGACATCGGGAATCCCGGCGCGATTTTTTTAAAACATTGGTGGCATTGGGAGCTGCTTCCGCTCTGCCGGGGGGGCTCCTGGTTCGTCAGGCGCTGGCGGCCACGCCCAACAAGGGAATTTTTGAAGGCAAAGACGCTTACCAGATTTTCCACAATGCCTGTCCGCGAAATTGCTACGACACCTGCTCGATCGTCAGCTATGTCAAGGATGGGGTCCTCAAATTTGTCGAAGGCGATCCGCAGTCTACGTTTACCCGCGGCGGTTTGTGCGTCAAGGGATTCTCCTATCCCAATTCGGTATATAGCCCGGACCGGATCAAGTACCCGATGAAACAGGAAGGGCGAGGCAGCGGCAAGTGGAAGCGAATATCCTGGGATGAGGCTCTCGAGACCATTTCGAAAAAAATCCTGGAGTTGAAGGCTCAGGACGGTAGCCTGCTCGGCCTCGGGCTGACCAAGTATTCGGGCAACTTCGGCATCACCCATTACTGTGTCGAAGGGATGATGTCCTCGCTCGGATATACCTCGCGGTTTGTCGGCACGCCGTGCTGGCCGGCCGGGATCGACGCGCAGAACTACGATATGGGCGACATGTTGTGCAACGACCCGGAAGATATGGTGAACAGTCGCTACATCATTCTTTGGGGAGCCAATCCCTGCAATAACTCGGTCCATTCAATGAAATACATTTACGAGGCGAAATCCCGCGGCGCCAAGGTGTTGGTGATCGACCCCGTATTTACCCAAACGGCGGCTAAAGCCAACGAGTATTGGGAAATCAAGCCCGGCGCCGACGGAGCGCTGGCTCTTGGCATGGCTCGCCACCTTCTCGATATCGGTGGCGAGGACAATGCCTGGCTGAGCGCCAATTCCGTGGGGTATCCGGAGTTTGCCGATTATCTGCGCGACGAAATCACTGTGGACTGGGCCTCGCAACAGACCGGCATTCCTGCCGAGAACATCCGGCGAGTTACTGAGGAATTCGCCGCCGCCAAGCCTGCTACCATCTGGATAGGTTACGGCATGCAGCGTCACGTCAACGGCGGTGCCAATGTCCGTGCCATCGATGCGCTGGTCGCCATGTCTGGCAACATCGGTAAGGTGGGAGGAGGCGCGCGGTACGGACATCTTGCCACTTGGGGCTTCAACTATAACGCCATGGCGGCCTTCAAAGCGCCCTCCGGCTCCGTCGGTTTCAAAGGAGAAACCGGGCCGATGGGCGAATTTGACACCGGCGGGAGGCAGCAGGGAGCCGAGTACAGCGACCGTTCCTACAACATCAACAAGATCGCGCAGGAAATTCTCGACAGTAAGGATCCGCCGGTACGGATGTTATGGATTGCCAACAAGAATGTGTTGAGCAATGATTTCGACCGTAACAAGATCCTCACAGCCTTTAAGAAGCTCGACCTGATCGTGGCGGTGGATTTGTTTTTCAATCAAACAGTGGAACAGGCCGATATCGTGCTGCCCACTACCACCGCTTTCGAAGACTGGACGGTGAATGTTTCCTACTGGCACTTTTGGCTTGCCATCAACCAGCAAGCGGTCAAGCCGATGTATGAAACCAAGTCGGATATCGAGATTGCCGCGGCGTTGTCTGCCAAGATCAACAGCCTGAAAGCCGGCTCCTGCACCTTCCCGGAAAGCATCGATCCGAAGGAAATGATGGAGAAGGAGTTCAACGACGGCATTCATAAGTTGTTTGGAATCAACTCCTGGCAGACCCTGAGCCAGGGTGCGGTCAAAGCGAAGCGGCCCTCGTCCGCTGCCTGGCATGACTTCAAATTCAAGACACCGTCGAAGAAGTACGAATTCAAGTCCGAAGAGGCCGAGAAAAACGGCCATGCCGCCCTGCCAAAATTCAAGGCACCACGCGAGGCCTATGACCAGTACCAGTTGCTGACGCCGCATTCCAAATTCAGCCTGCATTCGCAATTCCAGAACCTGCGCTGGATGCGCGACCTAAATCCTGAGCCTTTCGTTTACATCCATCCGCGTACCGCTGCCGCAAAAAAAATTGCCGACGGGGATATGGTGCGAGTCTTCAACAGGGTGGGCGAACTCAAAGTCAAGGCCAATGTTACCGACAACGTCCCGGCCGATGTCCTTCTGATGTATGAAGCCTGGTTCGGAGCCGGCAACTCTTTCAACGTCAACGCTCTGGTAGACGATACGCCTGCGGATATGGGCAAGTTCAAGACCGGTGCCAGCGGGATTGCCTTACATGACCAGTTCGTCAATATCGAAAAGGCTTAAGGAGAACTCACATGACCCGCTATGCATTCTCAGTTAACGCCGACTTGTGCATCGGCTGCAATACCTGCGCCATGGCCTGTAAAAACCAGAACGGACTTGACGACGGCATCAACTGGCGCATCGTGTATCCGCTCAGCGAAGAGATTTATCCGCATCGCGAACGGGCTTTTTTTTCACTGGCCTGCAATCACTGTGATAATCCGGCATGCCTGAAAGGCTGCCCGGTGGGAGCTTACACGAAACGTCCGGATGGTATCGTGGCGCATAGCCAGGATACCTGCATTGGCTGCCGGGCCTGCCTGCTCAACTGTCCCTTCGGTGTCCCCAAGTTCAACGCGCTCAAAGGTAATGTTGAAAAATGCAGCATGTGCAATGAGCGGATTGATGCCGGTATGTCTCCTGCCTGCGTGCAGGCTTGTCCGACCCGCGCCCTGACGCTGGTGGATCTGGCGGCAGGGGTGGAAGGGGCGATTTCTTCGCCACCCGGTTTTCCTCGTCGTCCCGATGTCGGTCCGTCAACGCGCTTCAAAATGCCGACGGCTCCCGTGGTCGTCAGAAGAAAGGTGTAATCATGGAAATGCAATCACTTGATCTTCCGTTGGTTTTCTTTACCGTGTTGACACAGACGGCTATCGGTATGGCAATGTTCGCGGCATTGTGTCTGCCGGCCACCGCCGGGGCCTCCCCTGGCAACCGGTTGCGGACGGAATGGATAATGATCGTGGTGCTGGTTTCTCTTGGCACGGCTGCGGCGTTTCTGCATATCGGCAAACCTCTGGGCGTCTTTCGCATCCTGAACAATATAGGCGTTTCATGGCTCAGCCGAGAGATTCTTCTGGTGGGCCTTTTCTCCGGCCTCGCGGCCTTGAATCTGCTGAAGCTGCTGCCGTTGGCGCCGAAGGCGCTGCAAAACATCGATCGTCTGCTGCTGATGCGGGGGACCGCCGTGGTGGGTCTGCTCGCCGTCGTTGCCACCGGCATTACCTACGCCTGGACCGGAATCGATGCCATCTACAACATCGTGCCGCTGGCGTTCTTTCTCAGTACCGTGTTCGTGCTGGGCGCAGCTTTTGCCTCGTGGTTCGTGGAAGGGGAGCCCTTCCTCAAGGTGCATGGCGCTCTGGTCATGGCGCTGGTGGCCAGCCTCGTATTGCGGATATGCCTGCCGTTCATCTGGCTTTCGGGCGGCACCGTGGTTCATAACAGCGGCCAGCATTACCTGCAATCCCCCCTGCATTGGCTGCATATCCTTGCTTTTCTGGCGGCACTCTACGTTATCCGCGGACGGCGTATTCCGAAATGGTTGCCGATTCTGCTGGTCCTGGTGGAGTTGATGGGTCGGACGGCAATCTTTGCCTTGGTGGAAACCTCAGGGAGCAATATAGGGAATCTGTATTGAGCGAGCGGCTTGAATGCAATACATTGCCATTCGCATACGAGGCTGTTTTTCACCATCTTGGTCTGGCCGTCATCCTCAGCGCTTGGCTGCGGATGCGGCCTCACTGATCAGGCCTTCCTGCATGGCATAGGCGGCCAGTTGGGTACGGTTGCTCACATTGAGTTTGCCGAAAATATTCTTGATGTGGGCTTTGACCGTATTCACCGAGATAAACAGCTGTTCCGAAATTTGCTGGTTGCTCATGCCCTTGGCGGCCATCAGCAGTACCTGATGCTCTCTGCACGAAATGCTGCCCTCATCTTCCCGCCTGGTTCCGTGACGTTTCATCAACTGCAGCGCTGCCGCGTGGGTGAGTGCCACTTCTCCCTGCGTGGTGCCGATCACCATATCGAACAGTTCGTCGGCGTCCAGACTTTTGGGTAGAAAACCCGCTACCCCAAGGCTCATGGCTTCTTCCAGATGCACCTTTGAAAGCGAAGCCGTCAGCATGATGATGCGAATGCCCGGGCAGGCAGCAAGTATGTGCCGCGCGGCCTGCAAGCCGTCCATGACCGGCATGAAAATATCCATCAGCACCAGATCGGGGTGCAAGATCGCGCAGCGTTCAACGGCTTCAGCACCGGTCGCAACCTCGTCAATCACGGTAAATAGATCGGGGCGCGCCTTCATCAGGCTGATCAGTCCCTGTCGGAACAACCGGTGATCGTCTGCCACCAGCGTATTGAGTGGAAAATTTGGTTTCTGCTGTCCAGGGCGAGTCTGTTGTTCCGGCATGACGTCACCCTAGTATTGGCAGACTGAGCATGACCCGCGTTCCCTGCCGGACACGCGATTCGATCTGCAAGTGGCCGCCTATTGTCTGAGCACGTTCGCGCATCGACTTTAAACCAAAATGCTTTTTCAAATGGCTTTCGTTAAAACCGATGCCATCGTCGACAATATTCACACACAGCGCTTGGTCAGTAACGGCAAACTTCACGTCTACCCGGCTGGCATCGGCATGTTGCCGGATGTTGTTGATGGCTTCCTGAACGATGCGCAGCAAATGTACTTCACTGATGCTGGGCAGAGGAGCCACCAGAGGGTCGGGCTTGTCGATGAAGACCCTTATGCCGGACTGGCGAGCAAAATCCCACAGCAGATCACAGAGCAGGGTGATGGCCTCGCCTTCCTTGTCCAATGAGGTGCGCAGGTTGAGGATATTGTCGCGTACTTCCGCCTGAGCCTCAAGAATGCGCTCGCGCGCCAGTTCCAGTTCGGCCAGCGTTTCGTCCAGTTTCCCCTGCTGAACCAACAGCTTCAGGGATTGCATCTCCAGACTGAGGAAGCCAAGTATCTGTAGTAGCCCGTCGTGCATCTCTCGGGCCAGACGGGCGCGTTCCTCTACAATAGCATTCGTTTGCAGCCGGTCTGTCAGTTTTGCATGCTCAAGGGCGAAGGTGAGTTGTTGGGCGATGCTGTCGATGATCATCTGTTCCGAGGCGGTAAATGCCGTCTCACAGTTCCGCCCCAGCCAGAGCATGCCGAGGAGGCATTCCTTGGTCTCCAGAGTGGCGAATAGTTGCTTGCGATGTGAAAGCGGCGATTCCCGGCCGGAGCGTACCGCTTCGAGATCGCTTGGCACAAATGATGGCGGGTGTTGCGTGTCACGGCCAATATCGGGATCAACGCCATTCGGCGCGGATTTGTATGGCGCAGAGTGAAAAATGAAACGGCCTGGGTGCCACAGGCCAAGCAGCAGCGCATCCGCTGGTACAAGTTCGGGCAAAGCGCTCATTGCCAACTGTAAAGCCTCCTCCGTGCCGGCATTGCCCGCCGTACAACGACTGAGCTCCACCAGCAGGTTTACCCAGCGCTGGATGGCCCGATTGCGCGTTATCGCCGCCTCTTTTTCCAGCCGATCCGAAAGGTCGTTCAAAATTATGACAACTCCCGGATACTTGCCGCTGATATCCTGCATCCGTTTCATCTTGATCTGGTAGTGCCGGTCACCATGACGGGTCGGCAAAAACCGGACCAGAATCAGCTCCTGCTCTTCGCTGTCTGCAAACGCTCTGACCTCTGCTTCCAGCCAAGGCAGGGGTTGGCGGAGCACCGTTGGGTCGTAATAACGGTTGGGAACCAGATATTGTTGCAGTAAGTCTGCTGCCGCCTGGTTGGCATTTTCAATTTTCTGCTTGTTGTCGAGCAGAATCACCGGGTCATACAGACTTTCAAAAATCGTCAGATACTTGTTTTTCTCGTTGGTTAGGGCACGGTTGGTACTGCGTAATTCTTTGAAGGTCTGCTCCTGGTTGAGTTGATCCCACTCGATGCAATAACCGATCTCAAACTGATCAAAAAATGTCTCCAGAAATTGCAGATAATCACGCTCGACAGGCGGCGAATAATTTTGAGCGCGCACGAGATCGAAATAGCTACGGCGATAATACTTGGCCAGCCCCATGAACATCGCCAGCGTTACCCCGCGTGATCGATGCTTACGAACTTCCTCGGCGCCAAACTGATAAATTTCCGATTGCTGACTGTTGTCATCGATGTCCGGCAGAGGGATCGCACGGTTGGTTTCCAGAACTCGATACATCGCCTCATTGAGCGCGGCAATCGAAATCCGCCAAGCCTCTTTCAAGGTGGATGTGTACCGTATATAGCCATGAACCTTGGCATAATCCACCACCTGCCGGATCAGCCAGTCTTCGTTGGACGCAATCAGTGTTTGCAGGATAATCAGGGCAGCCCTCTACCAACTCAGCTGAGCGTTAACCGGAGTCAACGCCGCTTCCCCCTGATGCCGTGCAAACTGATACTGCGTTTGCAGGTGGCGTACCTTGGGAAACTGCTTGAACCAACCGACATTCAGTGTTCGCAACTGATCCGGCGCGGCGCACCGGTATAAGAATGTGGCGTAGAAAAATTTCTCGGTAATACTCTCCGTACCTGAAACACCCTGTCCGCTCTGGGTCGGCGCCTGTGCGGCGGTCTGCGAATCGGCCGGAGCGACAGTCGGTAATAAAGCGGATTCATATTGCACACCTGCCGGTTGGCAGCGCGCCTTCTCCGAGGGTTGAAAAAGCGCCGCTTGGTCTTTTAGACGCATCGTTGTGTCGACCACCGCTTTCTGCTCCTGTGGGAGGGTTGCCGGGTGCTCAAAGCCCAGAATATCAACCATCAGGCCAGTCACACGCAAGCGCAACAGCCCCGCCTCCAGCGATGCCTGCAACTCACCTTCTCCGGGAGAGAGTATTCTGACACCGCCTCGCTCTATCGGAACGCCGCACTTGGTAGGAACAGGTTCGTCCGCAACGGTATGGGCAGCTCCCACCAGCCCGAAAAGGGTAGCCAGCACGCCGTGCGACAGGGCTCGGGATCGCATCCTCAAGAATTCTCCCCTGATATCCAAAAAGATGTCTCAGACATTGTATATCAGATTATTTATCGGCTAACCAATAATGGGCGGGCTCGCAAAGCTCGTGCCACCTGAAGTCGAGAGGTTTCGGCGAGAGTTCGCATGCGGCCACGCCACAACACTCAGGTTCGCCTTTTCGTTGCCGGAAACTCATCCAAAGGATTAATCCTTCACAGGATGTTCCTTAGAGAAACTTCCCAACACTCTGATATGAATCGTTTTGCTCCTCAAGTAAGCTGCATCGCATAGAAGAAACAACGCATTGCGCATCCGAATTACCAGGAACTTGCCTTGCCGAGAGCGCTACGCGACGTTTTTCCGCAGCTTGTTCATGAGCCCGCAAAGACCATCGCCTGGGGAAATTCCATGGGAGGGCTGATTTCCGCAGGTTTGATCGAACGGTATCGCCTTGCCATTCATGCCGACGATTTGATGTCACCGAAAACGTCGGCGAAAGCGCTCCAAGTATCGCCATTGCGCCGATCAAGCACCGCAAACTCAACACGCCGGAACACGCCCTGGAATTCAGGGCTGTGCAGCAAATGTCGGGCGAACCAGTTCGCCATGTCCGCAGGCCGGTTGGCGAAAACACCGCAACCCCAGGCGCCAAGCACCAAGGTTGAATGCCCATGATGCCGGGCAAGTCTGAGCAGTAATGCAATGCGGTTGAGCATGATCTGCTCGAGTTCGCCCAGTCGATCCGGTTCGTTGCGGGCAACAGCACCGCGATTGACGGCGGGTGCGGTCACAATCGATAGAGGCCAGGCTTCGTCCAGATAACCGTAGTCGTCATTACGAAATACCGGCACACGTGGCGAATAGATCATGTCGTCCAGATAAGCACAGAACTTCATCTGCCGATTTGCTTCATACATCTGGCTCATCTGTACGATGCAGGGGTAGAGGCCGGACGATTTGGCCAGGTTTTCTTCCTGAGCCTCCGAGCCACCCATGAAACCACCGCCCGGATTGCGGGCCGAAGCGAAATTCAGGCAGAGCACATCCTCATGGCCTGCCTCATACAGCCGTCTTGCTGCGGATAACGTCGTTTCGTTGCTCACTTGAAATTCGGTGGTATTACCTCCTGCCGAACTGTCCGGGGTATCCAATGCGTGTAATTGCGCCGCTGAATAGTGAACGGACCCTTCAATTGCCGCCCGAAGCATCTGCCCGATCTGAACGATATCACCCCGCAGATTCGTGTAATGCCCTTCATTCAAAATGCTCAAAGTGTCTTGGGCGATGGCGGCGCGTTGTTCTCGATTATTCATTTTATTCTCCTTGTTCTTGTGCCTTTGAAAACTGATCACGCAGGAAAGTGCTGATCGGAATGCATAGTAATTTACTTATTGTTAAATTGCAACTAAGTTGGAGTCCCACGGACACTAAGTAATCAAACAGGCTACAATGCTTCCTGTGAAATCAGCCATGAGACAGCGATGAAGCAGCAAAGCGAGCAGGAATTCCTGAGCCAGTACAACATTCATGACTTCGATGTCCCGCTCACGAGTGTGGATTTGGTGATCTTCACAATCAAAGATCAGGCGCTACATGTGTTGCTGGTTCAGCGCGGAGAGCATCCGTTCAAGGGCATGTGGGCGCTACCTGGCGGCTTTATCGATATTCATAACGATGACGACCTCGAGGCCACCGCTCTGCGCAAGCTATATCAGAAAACAGGTGTGAAAACACCGTACCTCGAACAATTGCAAGGCTTTGGCAACAGGGCCCGTGACCCACGCGGCTGGTCCGCGACCTTCAGCTACTTTGCCTTGATCCCATCCGAGAACATTCAGTTGGTACACGGAGCCAATGCAGATGCCGCACGTTGGTTTGTGATTGAAGATGGTGGCATTGCACTAGATCTGGCCTTTGACCATGCGCAGATTTTGCGTGTGGCAGTGCAGCGCCTGCGCAGCAAGGTGGAATATTCGTCCCTGCCTGTTCACTTGTTACCCGAGGAGTTCACTCTCTCCGAGCTGCAGCGGGTGCATGAGATAGTACTTGGCCGCAGCATCGACAAAAGTGCATTTCGCAAACGCATTCGCGAAGGCGATTTCCTGGAGGAAGTTCCAAACGGCTGGCGTCACGGTAGCAACCGGCCGGCACGGCTCTACCGCCTGGCTCGCGGTCAGCCGACGGTGTACTTTACCCGGACGATGGTGGGGCGGGAGACCGGAAAAGACGGTTGAAAAAATCGCTATGCAACACGTGACTCTTATATAAGACCTGCACGAAAAATACGGAAGAAACAGCGCTTCTTTACCGGGCTGCTTTTGAAAGCCTGGTTTCACGAGGTTGCCAAGGTGGCAGCAACCCAGCAACGCAGTTTTGCCGGGTTGGCTCAGCAGCAACAGCACCTGCCTTGTAGGCAGGTGGAAGCGGGCGGCAAGTTCAAGGCTACGCGACGATGGCCAAGAGATATTATCCAGATCGGGAATGGGGCAGTTGCAAGGCTACTTTATCTTCAGAAACGGTTCTTTATGACTAAAATAATGGGCATATTGTGCTTTAACGCCTACTTTGCTGATGACCAACGAACGCCATCCCTTGAGTCATAGTAACTGTTCCGCAGGATGGTCTTCAACGCGGCAGTAACCAATAACGACGACCACCCGCGCAACCACGCCATGTTGCGCCGACAGAAGGGC
The DNA here is from genome assembly GCA_031547245.1 of Propionivibrio sp. Lineage (GTDB taxonomy): Bacteria > Pseudomonadota > Gammaproteobacteria > Burkholderiales > Rhodocyclaceae > Propionivibrio. The sequence continues at coordinate 12,012 of JAVBSG010000200.1, read as the reverse complement.
GGGCGGCTTTCACCTGCCTATGATTTGGTGCCTGCGCCCGTGGTCAGCATCGAACGACGCGATCTTGCGTTGACGGTGGGGAGCTACGGCCGCACGGCCAGCGTCTACAACCTGTCGTCGCAGACGGGGAGGTTCGGTCTGTCCGTGGACGAAGCACGCCGGGAGATCGACAATATTGTCGCCGTCGTTCGGCATTGGCGGGAGAGCTTCTTTGTCTGCGGTGTGTCGGCAAGAGATATCGAGCACATTGCGCCGACAATCCTGCCGGAGTGTTTCTTTTTTGAAAAAAAACCAGATGCCTGAAACCGCATCACCGATTTGGGGACAAAAAATTCGATGATAAGGCTCTGGATTGCTCTGAAACGCCCGTGGTTATTGGAAGTCGGCTTTTAAATTAAGTGAGCAATGCTCTCAAATTCAATGATCGACAACAAAAATTTTCATCCGCAGCCTTGAAATTCTTCATGGTCACCCATATTATTAGCACTCGTTATTGATGAGTGCTAATAATCCGTCGATATCAAGAATCAATTCTGGCGCCGGCTATTAGCGGGTGAGTGAATAATTTGCTTTAACAAGGAGAAAATGCATGAAAATCCGTCCTTTGCATGATCGCGTGATCGTCAAGCGCCTCGAAGAGGAACGCAAAACAGCTTCCGGCATCGTTATTCCGGACAACGCAGCTGAAAAACCGGACCAGGGTGAAGTCCTGGCGGTCGGCCCCGGCAAGCGCGACGAAAATGGCAAGCACGTGGTCCTGGACGTCAAGGTGGGCGACCGCGTTCTGTTCGGCAAGTACGCCGGCCAGACCGTCAAGGTCGACGGCGAAGAGCTGCTGGTCATGCGCGAAGAAGACATCATGGGCGTGGTTGAAGCCTGAGCGTAGAACGCCGGTTAGCTTTTACACGATTTTTTCCAACACAGAATTCTCAGGAGTATTTCAATGGCAGCAAAAGACGTTAAATTCGGTGATTCCGCACGTGCCCGCATGGTTGAAGGCGTTAACATCCTGGCCGACGCCGTCAAGGTGACCCTTGGCCCGAAAGGCCGCAACGTGGTTCTGGAGCGTTCCTTCGGCGCCCCGACCGTGACCAAGGATGGCGTGTCCGTCGCCAAGGAAATCGAACTCAAGGACAAGTTCATGAACATGGGCGCGCAGATGGTCAAGGAAGTCGCTTCCAAGACCTCGGACGTCGCCGGTGACGGCACCACCACCGCTACCGTTCTGGCCCAGTCGATCATCCGCGAAGGCATGAAGTACGTGGCCGCCGGCATGAACCCGATGGATCTGAAGCGCGGCATCGACAAGGCGGTTACCGCGACGGTCGAGGCGCTGAAGGAACTCTCGAAGCCTTGCTCGACCAACAAGGAAATCGCCCAGGTCGGCTCCATTTCCGCCAACTCCGACAGCTCGATCGGCGACATCATCGCCGAAGCGATGGAAAAGGTCGGCAAGGAAGGCGTCATCACCGTCGAAGACGGCAAGTCGCTGAACAATGAGCTGGACGTCGTCGAAGGCATGCAGTTCGACCGCGGCTACCTCTCGCCCTACTTCATCAACAATCCGGACAAGCAGATCACGATCCTGGAAAACCCCTACGTCCTGCTTTTCGACAAGAAGATCTCGAACATCCGCGATCTGCTGCCGGTGCTCGAGCAGGTGGCCAAGGCCGGCCGTCCGCTGCTGATCATCGCCGAAGACGTTGAAGGCGAGGCGCTGGCGACCCTGGTGGTCAACAACATCCGCGGCATCCTCAAGACCTGCGCCGTCAAGGCCCCTGGTTTCGGCGACCGCCGCAAGGCCATGCTCGAGGACATCGCCATCCTGACCGGCGGCCAGGTCATCGCCGAAGAAGTCGGCCTGACCCTCGAGAAAGCAACGCTGGCCGAACTCGGCCAAGCCAAGCGCATCGAAATCGGCAAGGAAAACACGACGATCATCGACGGCGACGGCGAAGCGGCCAACATCGAAGCGCGCGTCAAGCAGATCCGTGCCCAGATCGAGGAATCGACCTCGGACTACGACAAGGAAAAACTGCAGGAACGCGTTGCCAAGCTGGCTGGCGGCGTGGCGCTGATCAAGGTCGGCGCGGCTACCGAAGTCGAAATGAAAGAGAAGAAGGCACGCGTCGAAGACGCGCTGCACGCCACCCGCGCTGCCGTTGAAGAAGGCATCGTGGCCGGCGGCGGCGTCGCGCTGCTGCGCGCCCGCTCTGCCATCAAGGCCTTGAAGGGCGACAACGCCGATCAGGAAGCCGGCATCAAGATCGTGCTGCGCGCCATCGAGCAGCCGTTGCGCGAAATCGTTGCCAACGCAGGCGATGAGCCTTCCGTCGTCGTCAATGCCGTGCTCAACGGCAAGGGTAACTACGGCTTCAACGCCACCACCGGCGAATACGGCGACATGGTCGAAATGGGCGTTCTCGATCCGACCAAGGTGACCCGCACCGCGCTGCAGAATGCCGCGTCGATCGCCGGCCTGATGCTGACCACCGACTGCATGGTTGCCGAGCTGGTCGAAGACAAGCCGGCTCCTGGCGGCATGCCGGGCGGCATGGGCGGTATGGGTGGCATGGGCGGTATGGACATGATGTAATCCACGGCTCGTTCCGTTAAGTCATTGCCAGAAAACCCCGCACGGGTAGCCGTGCGGGGTTTTCATTTTTGCGCTTCGTGAATTTTGATTTTGCCGTGCCGGCAAAACGCAGTGCATCAACGAAATCGCTCTCAGGGATGCTTGACAACAGTGGTGGGATTCGCAACAATGTGCTCCGGTATGTAAACGTTTACATACCCAGAATATATAAAAACAACGGAGTAGGCCGCCTTCGATGCTTTTCTGATGGATGGCGTTTCTTCTTACGGGAATATGTAAACGTTTGCATATTGGGCGGGGACTATGGCAATAGCGGTGAAAGCGCAGAAACCGGTGACGATCAAGGAGGTCGCGAAGCTTGCGGGCACGTCGACCACCACCGTTTCCTACGTTCTGAACAACGAAAAGCGCTACATCAGGCCGGAGCTTCGCGAGCGCGTGCTCAAGGCTGCCGCCGACACCGGCTATGTCAAGAATGCTGCCGCCAGCAGCATCAAGGGCAAGCAACGCAAAGTCTTGGCGGTTGTCGTCGCGCAGTTCGCCAACTCGTTTTTCACGCGCATGTGCGTGGACATCGTTGCCAAGGCGCGCGAAGAGGGCTATGTCGTCATGCTCTGCAACAGCGACGAAGATCCGCAGCAGGAGAAGGAAATCCTGGAGCGCTTGATCGCGCAGCGGATCGACGGCTGCATCCTGAGCCCGGCGCTGTCGCTGGGGGAGAACATCAGCGCGCTGAAGAGGCAGCACAGTCCCTACGTGATTTTCGAGCGGACGGTGGAAGGCCCATTCACGGACCACAATTTCGTTGGGCACGACAATTTCCAGTCCGCTCAGCTGGCGACGGAAACCCTGCTGGAGGCGGGGCACCGCCAAATCGCCTTTCTCGGATGGGATTCGCCGATTCCGAACGTCTGCGAACGGGTCGATGGCTACCGGGCGGCATTGCGCGCCTATGGCGTGGACCCACGCCCGGAATGGGTGGCCACCGGGGAGCTTTCGGAAGAAGCTGGCCGTCTGCTGGCTGAAAAACTCGCCGGCGCGGGCGTGACGGCCATGGTTTTTGCCCATCACACGCTGGCGAAAGGGGCGCTTCTGTACTTCCAGGAAAAACAGATCCGCTGGCCGCAGGATTTTTCCCTCGTGGTGATCGGCACACCCGAGTGGGCGGGGGTCCTGCTGCCGAAAATCACCTGCATAGAGCGGCCGGAGCGCGAAATGGCCGCCGCCGCAGCGGCCATGCTGCTCCGGTCCATCAAGAATCCGGAGCATGAGCCGGAACAGCAGATTTTTCCAAGCCTTGTCATTCTCGGGCAATCCATCCAGAAGAGGTCAGCATGAGTCAGTATCCAAAGCTTCGCTACGGCATCGTCGGAATAGATCATCGCCATATCTACGACCAGGTCAACGGGCTTCAGGCCATCGGTGCGGAATGCGCGGGCTACTGGACACGCGATGACACGGTCCTGACACGGAAAGGGTTCGAAGAGCGTTTTCCGCACATCCGGAAAGTCGCGGATCGCGCCGAATTGTTGGAAAACCCCGATGTGCCGCTGATCGTTTCCGCGGCGATTCCCTGCGAGCGCGCCGGTTTTGCATTGGAGGCGATGCAGCACGGCAAAGATGTCATGGTCGATAAGCCCGGCATCACCACGTTCGAACAACTCGAGGCGGTGCGCAGTGTGCAACAGCAGACGCAGCGGATTTTTACGGTCAACTTCACGGAGCGTTTCGAAGTGCGTGCCGTGACCCGGGCCACGGAGCTCATTCGCCAGGGGGCGATCGGCAAGGTGCTGCAGACGATCGGCCTCGGTCCGCATCGTTTGAACCGGCATTTGCGGCCGGGCTGGTTCTTCGATACCCGGACGTACGGCGGCATCCTGGTCGATATCGCCTCGCACCAGATCGATCAGTTCCTGCATTTCGCTGAAGCCGAGGATGCCCGGATCGTGGTTTCCCGCGCGGGCAACCTCGCGCATCCGCAAGATCCGGGATTCGAGGATTTCGGGGAAATCCTGCTTTCTGCGGGCGCGGCCAGCGGCTATATCCGCGTGGACTGGTTTACGCCGGATGCGCTTCCCACCTGGGGAGATGGGCGGCTGACCATCCTCGGGTCGGAGGGTTACATCGAGTTGCGCAAGTATGTCGACATCACGGGCCGCCCGGGGACGGATCACCTGTTCCTCGTCAACAACAAGGAATGCCGCCACATCGATTGCTCCGACGCCGAACTGCCGTACTACGCCAACCTGCACCGCGACATCTTCGAGCGGACCGAAACGGCCATGCCGCATACCCATTGTTTCAAAGTATGCGAACTGGCATTGAAGGCGCAGGAACAGGCGCAAAGGATCGCGCCATGAGCACGGCATCGCGGACTATCGGTTTCGGCCTCGTCGGCGCCGGCATGATCGCCAACTACCATGCCAAGGCCATCCTGGCGCTATGTGAAAAGCATGATGTGCGTCTGGCCGGGGTGCTCGGCCTGACGATGGAGGAGGCGCGGCAGTTCGCGGAAAAATACGCGCTGCCCTACTACACGAATAATGCCGGGGAGTTTTTCGCGCGCCCGGACATCGACGTGGTGTGCATCGTCACCCCGAGCGGCGCGCATCTGGAGCCGGCGTTGCAGGCGGCGGCAGCCGGCAAGCACCTGATCGTCGAAAAGCCGCTCGAAATCAGCGTCGAGCGCGTCGACGCGCTGCTCAAGGCGGTAGACGAGACTGGCGTGAAAATCGCCGCCATTTTCCAGGCGCGCTTTACGGCCGGCGCCCAGGCGCTCAAGCGCGCCATCGACGAGGGGCGTTTCGGGCGGCTCGCGCTGTGCAGCGCGTATGTCAAATGGCATCGCACGCCGGCCTATTACACCGGCTGGAAAGCGACGCTGGCGCTGGACGGCGGCGGCGCGGTGATGAACCAGGCGATTCACGCCATCGATCTTTTGCAGTGGTTCGCCGGCATGCCCGAGGAAATCGCCGCCTGGAAAACGCGGCGCGTGCATCTCGGTATCGAAGCCGAGGATACGGCCTGCGCAGCCCTAAAGTTCGGCAGCGGCGCGCTGGGAACCCTGGAGGCGACCACAGCCGCTTATCCGGGCTGGGAGCGGCGCGTTGAAATCTGCGGCGAATTCGGTTCCGCCGCCATCGAGGATGACCGGATCGTGCGCTGGGAATTTCGCGAGGCGCAGCCGGAGGACAAGGAGATCCTCGCCCGAACCAACGAAAGCGCGGGCGGCTCGGGCGCCGGCGCGCCCGACCAGATCAGTTTCACCGGCCACCAGCGGCAGATCGAGAACATGATACGGACGTTGCGCGGCGAGGAGGATCTGCTCATCGACGGCAGGCAGGCGCGCAATGCAGTGGCTTTCGTGCGCGCGCTCTACGAATCGGCGGAAAAGGGCGGGGCGGTCCGGTTGGGGTCGCCGGCCGCCTGATGCCGTTCGGTTGTTTTGCTTCTTTTTTTTCGTAATACCACCTTGATGGAGGGTCACATGAAAAAGCTGCTCAGTATCAAAAACGCATCGGCGCTCGTCCTGGCCTGTGCCATCGCGCTGCCTTCGGCGGCGCAGCAATGGAAGCCTAGCCATCCGATCCACCTGATCGTGCCATGGGCCGCCGGCGGCGCGACCGATCAGGTGTCGCGCATCGCGGCGGCGGAGATGGAAAAGGCGCTGGGCCAGACCATCGTCATCGTCAACCAGCCGGGCGCCTCTGGGGCCATCGGCACGAAGAGCGCGCTGGATGCGCCGAAGGACGGCTATACCTGGACCGCCGGCGCGGCGCAGGACCTGGGCGCCTACGAGACCATGGGATCGCTGAAGACGCGAATCACCGACTGGCATCTTTTCCTCTCCGTGGCCAACATGCAGATGCTCAGCGTCAATCCGAAAACGCCCTACCAGAACGCCAAGGATCTGATCGACGCCATGAAGGCGCAGCCCGGCAAGATATCGGTATCGACGGCCGGCATCACGTCGGCCGGCCACAGCGCGATCGATCTCGTCGCCAAGGCGGCCAATATCACCTACCGGCATGTGACCTATGACGGCGGCAACCCAGCGGTGGTGGCGACCGTTTCCGGCGAGGTGGACGCCACCTCCCAACTGGCCAGCGAACAGTCGGACATGATTCGCGGCAAACGCCTGCGGCCGCTGGCGACGATCAGCGACCAGCCGCTCAATCTCGAAGGCTTCGGGACGATTCCGCCGCTCTCGGACACCTTGCCCGGCTTCAAGGCGCCGCTCAACTATTTCGGCATTTTCATCCCCAAGGGCGTTCCGGATGACGTCGTCAATACCGTCGAGAAAATCTGGAAGGAGAACATCGCCAGCAGCGAGGCGCTGAAGAAGTATGCCAATGGCCGCGGCGCGCTCTTCTCGCCGATGAGCGGCGAACAGGCGCAAGCCGCCGTGATGCCGGCCGTGCAGGCCAACGCCTGGACGCTCTTCGAAAGCGGCAAGGCCAAGGTTTCTCCGGATACCGTCGGTCTTCCGAAGCCGTAACCAATTCCATTTATAAATCGTGAGTGACACGAAGGCGAAGCCGGCAAAGTCACTCGCGATTTAAAGATGGAATAGCGTCCGCATTTCCCGATAACCCGTTCTAGCAGGTTCGCCATGGCACAGCAGACTTCAGAGCAGACCGACCACTCCGGGCATTACGGCGGCGTGGAGTTCAAACCGACCGCACGCTCCGAAATGACGGAGGGGCTTGGCTGGATGGCGTTCGGCGTCGTCATCCTGATCGGTTCCATCACCATGGACCGGCTGGAGGCGCAGGACATCAATCCCTATACCGTCCCCGGCCTGCTGCCCGGGTTATTGGGAATCGCCATGATCGGCCTCGGTTTTCTGGTGTTCATCAGGAAGTGGAGCCGTTCTCTCAACTTGGCGGAAACCACGGCGGCCGTTCCCTACGACAAGCGCCGGGCGCGCAACCGGATGCTTCTCGTTCTCGGCCTGTGCACTGCGTTTTGCGCCGGCCTGTTGGGGAAGGGGTTGCCCTTCTGGCTGACCGGCGGAACGTTCGTCACTGTTTGTATTCTCGTGCTCGAAAACGTCAGGAAAGACCGGGGAGAACAAAGGTTCTCCCCGAAGAAGATCGGTGTGGCGGCAGTGATCGGCTACCTCGCGGGGGTCGGCATCACCCTCGTGTTCGAGCAGATTTTCATGGTGCGTTTGCCCTGATTCATTGCACCCATAGGAGAAACGCATATGCTTGAAGGTCTTTCCCATCTGGCGACGGCCTGGTCGGGGTTCATGAATCCGGCCTCGATCATGTACGGGCTGGGCGGCGCATTCATCGGCATCGTCGTGGGCGTGATTCCCGGCCTGTCGGCAACGCTGGTGGTGGCTCTGCTGACGACCCTGACATTAAAGCTGGAAACCAACAACGCCATCCTGCTGCTGATCTGTTCCTACGTCGGCACCCTGTATGGCGGCTCGCGCACGGCTATTCTGCTGAACATCCCCGGCACGGCGGCCAATGCCGCCTCCTGCGCCGACGGTTTTGCGCTGGCCAAGCGCGGCGAGGCGGGGCGCGCCATCGGCATCGCCACGTCCGGGGCCTTCTGCGGCACCTTGTTCGGCGTGTTGTGCCTGGCCTCCTTCGCGCCGATGCTGGCCGAGGTGGCGCTGTCCTTCGGGGCGTTCGAGTTTTTCTGGCTGGCGCTGTTCGGCGTGGCCATGTCCGGCATGATCGTCGGCAACGATCCGGTCAAGGGCTGGCTGATGGGGGTGCTCGGCCTGTTCGTGTCGCAGATCGGGCAGGACGGCCTGCACGCCCACGACCGCTTCACTTTCGGATGGGACCAACTGGCTGGCGGCATCGGTCTGATTCCGGCGCTGGTGGGCGCATTCGGGCTGGCCGAGGTGATTACCTCGCTGGCCGATCCGCTGGAGCAGAAACTCGTGGACGTCAAGGATTCGGTGCTGCCGCGTTTCCGCGAAGTGGTGCAGTACTGGCGCACGGTGCTGCGCTCTGGCATCGTCGGCGTCTTCACCGGGTTGCTGCCCGGCGTCGGCGAGGATACCGGCGCCTGGATGTCGTACGCGGCGGCCAAGGCCACTTCCAAGGAGAGCGAGCAGTTCGGCAAGGGCTCGATCGACGGCCTGATGGCCGCAGAGACGGGCGACATGTCGTCGATTCCGGCGCAGCTCATCCCCTGCCTTTCGCTGGGGATTCCGGGCTCGGCGCCCTCGGCGGTGCTGATGGCGGCGATGATCATCCACGGCGTGCAGCCCGGGCCGATGCTGATGGTGACCAATGCGCAATTCGTCTACGACGTGGTGGCGATGACCACGCTGGCGACGATCACCATCCTGATTTTCGGCCTGTTCTTCGTCAAGCCGCTGCTTTACGTGCTGCGGGTCAAATATACCATCCTCATGCCGATCATCTTCCTGCTGTGCGCGGTCGGCTCCTATGCCGGCACTTCACGCCTGTTCGATGTCTATTGCATGCTGGTCGTCGGCATCGGCGCCTTTTTCCTGCGCCTGCGCGGCTACTCGATGGCCCCGTTCGTGCTGGGTATCGTGCTCGGCCCGATCCTCGACAAGAGCCTGCGGCGCGGACTGGTTCTTTCCGACGGCAGTATCGAACCCTTCTTCACCCGCCCCATCTGCATGGCATTTGCAGCCGTTACCATCTTCACCATCCTGCTCTACATCCCGGCCTTCAAGTCGCTGGTGCAGAGCATCGTGGCTTTCTTCGTAAAGGGCATCCGATCGATTCTGGGCAAGGCATAGGATCGACTGGATAGCCCTCAGCAAAAAGCCCCGGCAAGGCACCGGGGCTTTTTCGCATGGGTCGTTCGAAGATTTCCGCTGCGCCGGATGCCTTGGCGTTATGGTTTATGCATGAGCGACCTTGCGCGTGTTGTCCAGAACCTTGCGCAGCGATGCCTCCGCCGCGGAGGCCGGCCCGGTTCTGAAGGCGGCGAGCCGTTGCGCGTACGAATCGAGCGGCTCTTCCTCGGTGGGGGCGGGCAGGTCGAGCAGCGCGCAGAAGTCCTCGGGCGCGATCGCGCCGTCGCGCAGCAGGGTGTCGACGATTTCCAGCAACTGCTCGCGATGCGTGCGCAGCAGTTTTGCCGCACGCGCGTACTCGCCGGCGAGCAGGGATTCGATTGCCGGGTTGGTGGCTTCCACGCTGGTGTTGAGGTTGTCGTTGCTGTCCGTGGTGACGTCGGTGCGGCTGAGATTGGTGTCGAAGCCCAGGTGGCGCACGAAGCGGGCGGCGGTGGCCGTGGCGTTGCGCAGGTCGCTTTCGGCCCCTGACGTGCTATGGTCGGCACCGAAAACGAGTTCTTCGGCGGCGCGCCCGGCGAGGGTGATGCAGATCGAATCGAGCATGTCCCGGCGCGACCAGGCCTTGCGCGGCGCATAGCTGTTGTAGCCGCCCTCGAAGGAGGCGATGTTGATCTTGATTTCCAGCGGCGCGCGGCCGCACAGCACGGCGTAGGCCAGGCCGTGGCCGGCTTCGTGCACGGCGAGCAGGGCGCGGAAGTCCTCGCTCGAACGGCGCTTGATGCGGTCGAGTTCTAGCGCCACGGCGAAGGATTTGCGCAGGCCGTTGGCCTGCGCCACGATCCGCGCTTCGCCGTCGGGCATCGACAGCGCCACGGTGTCGCCGGCGGCCGCGCCGTTTTCGAACGCCCACAGTGCCGCGTTGACCAGCGTGCTGCTGAGGATCGCGTGGATCGACGAAAACAGCGGCCGCGTGCCCTGCGTGGGGAATACGGCGTTGGCGTAGATGCGGGGGTGCATCTCCTCGCCGAGCGTAAAACAGAGGCCCGAGCTTGCGCGGATTTCCTCGACGTAGCGCGCGCACACGGTACGGATCAGCTGTTCATAGGCGGCGCGCGAGAGCGAGGGGTAAACCACGTGGTTGTTGCCCAGCCGGGCGATTTGTTCCGGCTTGAAGCGCTCGGTCAACGCCTTTTTCACGTCGATGACCGAGAGCTTGCGCGTCAGCGTATGGAACACGTCGGCGTCGGTGTCGCAATCTTCAACGCGCGTGGCCATCTGGTCGTACATCTCGTCGAGGTTGCCGCAAACGAAAACCAAGAGCCGGCTGTAGTCGGTCTCCCAACTCATGGCCGAATCGCGGAAGGCGCGCAGGCGCTCCTGCACGTGCTCGGGCATCCAGGTCATGATTTCGGCGAGCGGCTCCTTGAGCTTGAGCGTGCTCTTGATTTCGCGCGCTTCCCAGGGCGAGAGCTTGAGCTTGCGCGTGCGCAGCTTTTCTTCCTCTTCCTCGTCGCGGTCCAGGGCGTCGTAGGCGGCGCTTGCCAGCGAGGTTTCGATCTCGCCCAGCAGCGAGAGCATGGGCGGCAGGCGGCCGTCGGAAAGCAGCGCCCAGACGTCCTGGTAGCGTTCGACCTTGACGTCCTTGCCGTCGTCGACGGTGCGGTAGCGCTGGAATTCGTCGAGCACCAGGATGCCGGGTTCGCCCTCGGCCACGTTCGACTGGGCGAGCATGCCGGCGACGGAGCTGGCGTTGTAACGGCTCGCGCCGTGGCTGAAACCGTCCATCTGCACTTCGACGAAGCGGTCGTAGAACCCCAGGTGCTTGGCCAGCTGGCGGACGAGCTGGGTCTTGCCGGTGCCGGTCAGGCCCCACAGGCAGACGATCACCGGGCGGGTGATGAGTTGCGGCAGCACATACCAGGCGCGTACCGATTCGATCACCTGATCGATGACCGGATCGATGCCGAACAGCTCGCGCTTGAGCGCGGCGCCGGCTTCCTGCAATTGCCGCGTGCGCTCCGTCAGGCAGGCGCGCAGGTCTTGGTTCGATGTCATGTCGGACATGATTTTCATTCTTTAAGCAAAATGCATAGCGGCCATCTTCCGGTTGCGCGGAAATAGCATCGGTAAAAAACGGCAGGGCCGTCGGGTTGGGCAGTCAGCGCCCGTATGCTTGGAGAATGGATGGCGCGCGCGCCATCAGTTGGGGTGGGATGGCTTGGTAGCGCCACGCTTCGCCTTGCACGTGGGCAGGCTGCGCAGTAAATGTTCAAGGTTTAGGATGAGCATAGGTTGCGGATGATAAAGGGTGTCGCGGCGACATGCGAACAACTTTTTCACGGGAAGTATACGTGCGCCGCCAAGATGTGGACGGCGCGCAACACTTCAGTGTCCGGCGTGGAGCTAACGATCGGCAAGAAGGCGCTATACTCAATGCAGCAGGCTGTGATTGTTTGCGAACGGCAAGTGCGGAAGAACCGTGGCCTGCCTGCCCGGAACCGGGGCAGCGGTAGCGTTGTCGCACTAGGGCGTTCACAGTAACCGGCGGGACAGCGTTTGCTGTAGCGGGAGGTTCGCCAAGGCGCGAGGTGCTGGGAATGGTTGTTCCATTCCCAAGCCGAGCAACGCTGGCGAGCGCCCGCCACAGCAAACCCGAAGGGCAAGGGGCTGG
>JAVBSG010000035.1:0-23175 GCA_031547245.1 Propionivibrio sp. | reverse complement strand
CCCGAATTCGGTATTCACATCACGTTTTTTCACTCACCGGCCGGCCATGCCCTTTTTTTCGTCAACTCTGCGCAGGGCTCGTCGCCTCGCTCATGACGCTACGCAGAATGTAGGGAATGATTCCTCCGGCACACAATTGCGCCACTTCCAGCGAAGTTTCCACGGCCGCCTGCGCTCTCAGGTTTTCCACCTGCCCGTCGGCGCGAACGATGCGGACTTGGATATGCATCCTGGGTTTAAGTTCCTGCGGCAAGGCATCGACCTCGATCCAGTCGTCGATCCCGAGTTCAAGGCTCACGGGCGTCACCCCGTCCAGCCAGCGCAATGGCAGCACGCCCATACCGATCAGGTTGGAGCGATGGATGCGTTCGAAGCTCACCGCCAGCACGGCCCGCGCGTTGAGCAGTCCGACGCCCTTGGCCGCCCAGTCGCGCGAGGAACCCATGCCATAGCGCTCTCCCGCGACGATCACAACGGAGGTGCCTTCGCTTTCGTAGCGTGCGGCGGCTTCGTGAAGAAACAGACGGTCCCTCGTCGGCGCATGAATCGTCTGGCCGGGAAGGAGGCTCGGATCGAGCAGGTTGACGACCGACTTGTTGGTAAACACCCCGCGCAGCATGACTTCCCAGTTGGCGCGGCGCGAAGCATAAACGTTCAGGTCCCCGGGGTCTTCGCCACGCTCCAGCAGATACTTCCCGGCATCGCTATCGGCCGGAATCTGCCCGACCGGCGAAATGTGATCAGTCGTCATGTCGTCGCCCAACGCCAGCAGCACCCGCGCGCGGTAGCTGCCCAGCCGCGTCGGCAGATTGGCGCGGGCGAAAGGCGGCCGGCGGATATACGTCGACGCCGGAGACCAGGGAAACACCGTGCTGCCCGGCGCGTCCAGATTCTTCCACGTGACGCTGGCCTCGGCGGCCTCATAGGCGACGGAAATGTCGGCGGGATCGACGGCCAGCCTGAGATGATCCGAAATCTCCTCCGGCGTGGGCCACAATTCTTCAAGATAGACGGCACGGCCGTCCCCCGCAACGCCGACCGGATCCTTCCGGATATCGCGGTTGACGTCTCCGGCCAGCGCGTAAGCGATGACCAGCGGCGGCGAAGCCATGAAACCGGCATCCAGATCGGGATGAACCCGCCCGGGGAAATTGCGGTTGCCCGAAAGCACGACGACCGGCAGGATGTCGTGCTCGCGCATGGCATCGATGACGGGCTTGGTCAAGGCTCCCGAGTTGCCGATGCATGTCGTGCAGCCATAGCCGACGATCCCGAAGCCGACCGCTTCCAGATCTTCCAGTAATCCGGCACGCTTCAGATAGCGCTCGGCCGAAGGTGAACCGGGAGCCGTCGAGGTTTTGACCCAGAATGGCGGCCTCAGTCCGGCTTGCCGCGCCTTTCGTGCCAGCAGCCCGGCGGTGATCAGCGATTCCGGATCCGTCGTGTTGGTGCAACTGGTAATCGCGGCGATCGCCACGGCGCCGTCCGGCGGCGTCTGTTCACCGAGCCTGCGCAACGCCGCCCTTTTGTTCGCCGACATCAATGCCTCGGCGGTTCTGTCCAACGGAATGCGGTCCTGCGGACGGCGCGGCCCTGCCACGCAGGGAGCCGCCTCGGCCAAGTCGATCTCGACGACCGACGTATAGCGCGGCGACGCCGCCGGATCCAACCACAGCTTCTGGCGCCTGGCGTAATCCTCGATGAGCCGGATCCGTTCGTCACTCCTGCCCGTCGCTCTCATATAGTCGAGAGTACGGTTGTCGATCGGGAAAAAGCCGCTCGACGCGCCGTATTCCGGCGCCATGTTGGCGAGGCAAGCGCGCGCGCCCGCCGTGAGCCCTTCCACGCCGGGGCCGAAGAACTCGACGAACTTGTCGGCCAGATCGATCTGGCGCAGGCGTTGGGTGATGAGCAAGGCCAGGTCGGTTGCCGTGGCGCCGGCCGGCAGCCGGCCGACGAGACGGACGCCGACGATGTCCGGAATCCGCAACATGACCGGCATGCCGAAAATGACGCTCTCCGCTTCGAGCCCGCCGACACCCCAGGCCAGAATGCCGATGCCGTTGATCATGGGGGTGTGGCTATCGGTGCCAATCAAGGTATCGGGATAAGCTTCTACGACGCCGTCCCCGTCGCTCGTTGTCGCAACGATCGTGGCCAGCCGCTCCAGGTTGATCGTGTGCATGATGCCGGTTCCCGGCGGGTGCACCCGCAAGCCTTGCATGGTCGAAGAAGCCCATTTGGCAAAACGGTAGCGTTCCGCATTCCGGCGCATTTCGGCGGCCATGTTCAACCGCATGGCATCGGGCGAAGCGAAGAAGTCGACCGGCAGCGAATGATCGGTGGAAACGTCGACCGGCAGCACCGGATTGAGCCGCGCGGGATCGCACCCTTCTTCATCGAGCACGCTGCGCATGGCGGCGATGTCGGCGAGCGCCGGGCCGCAGGTCGTGTCGTGCATCAGCACGCGCGTCGGGTAAAAAGCGATTTCCTCATCGCTTGTCCCGCTTTCAAGCCAGTCGAGAAACATCGTCAGCAAAGCGGCGACATCCTTGTCGTTGCCGGCTTTGCGAAAGGCATTCTCCATCAATATCCGCATCACCCACGGAAAACGGACCAGCGCCTTCCCGACAATCCTTTCGAGATCGATTATCCGATAGGTTTTACCCAAGCTGACGAGAACGTCCCCTGACCTCTCCATGCAACACCCCGGAAAAGCAGGCCATCCCCTTCCCGAATGACCGACATGCAAAAACCCCAATGTCATACTTGTATATTGTTATCGATTTGTACAATATACTCTTTATAAGAAGTGTCAACTATTTTTGAGCGCATGTGTTTAGAGCGCAAATCCATTCGACCCTGACGACAGGACTACCGGCATGCTGTCCGGCTGGCGCGCAATCCGGCCGGAAAAGCGGATCTGCCCGAGGCGTCGATTATCGGCGCAGGACAAAGTGATATCCGCAAACGCATGCCATGGAACTTAGCTTCGCTTCACCCATCAATCCGAATGAGCGAAAATGCCGGCGCCGCTTCCCCTGGGAATAGGGCAAAACGCCTGCTTGCCTTCGGAGTGCGGAGTAAAGGCAATGCGTGGGGCCGGGCAAGGCCTGCGCTCGGAACACTGCTCAATTCCATCGAAATTGAATGACACCAGAGGTATTTCAAGAAAATCATGCTGGATTTCTTAAAAAAAATACGAAAGCTCTACACCAAGGAAGATTCCACTCCCGGTTTCGGCATTCTCGAACTGCTCAAATACATCAGCCCGGGCCTGCTGGTCACCGTGGGTTTCATCGACCCCGGCAACTGGGCGTCCAATTTCGCCGCCGGCTCCGAATTCGGCTACGCGCTGCTGTGGGTGGTCACGCTATCGACGATCATGCTGATCATCCTGCAGCACAATGCCGCCCACCTCGGCATCGTCAGCGGTTTGTGCCTGTCGGAAGCGGCCACGAAATACCTGCCGAAAAGGGCTTCGCGCCTCATTCTCGGATCAGCCATGGCTGCCTCCGTTTCCACCTCGCTGGCTGAAATCCTGGGAGGCGCCATCGCTCTGAACATCCTCTTCGGGCTGCCGATCAAAATTGGCGCCATCGGCGTAGCCGTGCTGGTTTACGCCTTGCTGACCGGGCACTCCTACCCGAAGATCGAGAAGTTCATCATCGCTTTCGTCTCCGTCATCGGCCTGTCGTTCATCTACGAGTTGTTCCTGGTCAACGTTGACTGGAGCGCCGCCGCCCACGCCTGGGTAACACCGAGCATTCCCGACGGCAGCATGCTGATCGTGATGAGCGTGCTCGGCGCGGTGATCATGCCGCACAACCTGTTCCTTCATTCCGAAGTCATACAGAGCCGGCAGTGGAACAAGGAAAGCAAAAGAGAGATCGAGCGGCAGCTCAAGTATGAACTGCTCGACACGTCGTTTTCGATGCTGGTGGGCTGGGCCATCAACAGCGCGATGATCCTGCTGGCCGCCGCGACCTTTTTCCGCGAAGGCATGATCGTCGACGACCTGCAACAGGCGGCGGAACTGCTTCACCCGCTGCTCGGCAATGCTGCCGTAATGGTGTTCGGCGTGGCGCTGCTGTTCTCGGGCGTGGCTTCCTCCATCACCTCCGCGATTGCCGCCGGTTCGATCTATGCCGGAGTTTTCGACGAACCCTACAACATCGAAGACGTACACTCGAAAACCGGCGTAATGATTTCGCTGGGCCTCGCGCTTCTCATCATTTTTCTGATCTCGGATCCGTTCAAGGGGCTGATCATTTCCCAGGCCGTGCTCAGCCTGCAATTGCCGATCACCGTGTTCCTGCAACTGCGCCTGACATCCTCCAGGGAAGTGATGGGCGAATATGCCAACCCGCCGACAACGAAACTCACGCTATACGCCATCGCAGCGCTGGTGACCGGGTTGAACGTGATGCTGCTATGGACTCTGGTGAGCTGATTCGTGCGAAGCCGTCAGAAATAATAAGCGGTTCTCGTCATTACCTTGGCGGCCATGCGCATGGCTGTCTTGGCCGGCGCCGGCAACTCCTCCGCCCCTAGGCGGACGGCCATTTCGGCATGGGCGATCTCGTCGGTTTTCATCTGCTGGACGATTGCCTGGGACTTTTTGTCGCCTTCGGGCAGCTTCGACAAATGGCCGTCGAGATGCGCCTCGACCTGGCGTTCGGTTTCGGCCAGGAAACCCAGGCTCCATCCGTCGCCCAGCTTGCCGGCGAGCACGCCGAAAGACAGGGCGCCGACATACCAGACGGGATTGAGCCAGCTTTTCCTGGAACCCAGCGCCTCGATGCGCTGCGCGGTCCACGCCAGGTGTTCCGTCTCCTCGCGGGCGGCGCCTTCCAGGACACTGCGCAGATGCGGATCGCTGCAGGCCATGGCCTGCCCCTGGTAGAGCGCCTGGGCACATATCTCGCCCACGTGATTGACGCGCATCAGGGCGCCGGCACGCGCTTTTTCGCCCGCCGACAGTTCCGGCTCCGGCAAATCGCTCCCGGGCACCGGCCGTTCCACGGGCGCTTTGCAGAACAGCGTGCGCAAGCCTTTGTCGAATTCGATGATAAGTCTGTCAAGCACGGAGATCACCTGAGGATTGTCGATCGGTTGTACAGCAAGGAGCGCCTCGCGTCGTCCGAACTCAAGACCGCCCTCTCGCCGACGATGCAGAAATGATCCGAGTAAAGATTATCGTGAACCCGGTTGGCGCCCCCTTCTATTCTCATCCACTGGTCATTGCGCGACTTGGACCACGTCTTGTCCGCCCGCCCGTAGGCGTAGGTCCGGCGTTCCGCGCTAACGCAGCGGATCCCTTCAAAAGTGACGTTCTGCGCGCCTCCCGATCCGATCACCACCAGCGTGTAGCGGATCACCCCGTCACCGCCCACCGAGATGGTTTTGCCGTCTATAAAATACTGTATGTTGGTGATCGCCCCGACTCTGAACGGGATGAGATCATCCTTTTCCGGGAACGGCGGCAGCGCCACGTCGTCCTCTTTCCAGGCCTTCTCCTCGGGTTCGTCGTCGTCGGCGGAAAACGCCGGCTGCGAGAAAGCCAGGCCGGCGAAAACGATCCATGCCAGCAACCCAACATGTTTCCTGAGAATCATGAACAGATTCCTCCTGAGATATTTCCCGGTGAAGCCAGGCAGCAACGAAAGCTACTCGCTCTTGACCGAATCCGGTTTCGCCATACCGTGCTTACGGCCCACATAACGCGGCCCACGCCGGGAATCCATGTCGAGAAAACGCGCAAGCTCATTGAGCGCCTGTTCGTATACACGGCGTTTGAATTCGATGACCGAATCCAGGGAAACCCAATAGGTGTTCCAGCGCCAGGCATCGAACTCCGGGTGATCCGTCGCGCGCAACGAGATATCGTTATCCCGCCCGACAAGGCGCAGCAAAAACCAGATCTGTTTTTGCCCGCGATAGCTGCCGCGCCATTCGCGTTTGATCCATTGCATCGGCACATCGTAACGCAACCAGTCTTTCGTCCTGCCAAGCACAAAAACATGCTCGGGACGTAACCCGGTCTCTTCCTGCAGCTCCCTGAACATTGCCTGCTCGGGAGTTTCTCCGCGTTTGATGCCGCCTTGCGGAAATTGCCACGAATGTTCTCGGATACGTTTGCCCCAAAAAACCTCGTTTTTTGCGTTACATAAGATGATGCCGACGTTCGGGCGGTAGCCTTCACGATCCAGCATATTAATAACTCGCTAATTTGATTGGTTGCGTGAATTTTTTCACATTTCCCCTGGCTTGGAAAGCGGCCATGGACAAATTCCCATATTTATTTTTTACCGCTTCGTATGCGGCATCTTACGCACCAGAATGGACAAGCCGTCCTGTAGAATTAGCGCTTTTGCCTTACTCGAAAAAAACACCATGCGCACATCGAACTATTTCATTTCGACGCTCAAGGAAGCGCCTGCCGACGCGGAAATCGTCAGCCACAAACTCATGATGCGCGCTGGCCTGATCAAGCGGCTGGCGGGCGGGATCTACACCTGGATGCCAATCGGCCTGCGCACCCTGCGCAAGGTGGAGAGCATCGTCCGCGAGGAGATGAACCGCGCCGGCGCCATCGAACTGTTGATGCCCGCCGTGCAGCCGGCCGAGTTGTGGCAGGAATCCGGACGCTGGGAAAAATACGGCCCGGAACTGCTGCGCCTCAAGGACCGGCACCAGCGTGATTTCATCATCGGACCGACGCACGAGGAGGTCATCACGGATATCGTGCGCCGGGAGGTAAAGAGTTACCGCCAGCTGCCGTTACATTTCTATCAGGTGCAAACAAAGTTCCGCGACGAAATCCGGCCGCGTTTCGGTGTCATGCGCGGCCGCGAGTTCCTGATGAAGGACGGTTATTCTTTCCATGCAAGCTATGAGGACCTGCAGCGCGAATACCGCAACATGTTCGATACCTATTCCAGAATCTGCGCCAGGCTGGGCCTGAAATTCCGCGCCGTCGCCGCCGACACCGGGTCGATCGGCGGCACCGGTTCGCACGAATTCCACGTGCTGGCCGACTCCGGCGAGGATGCCATCGCTTTCTGCCCGGATTCGGACTACGCCGCCAACGTCGAACTGGCCGAAGCGCTGGCGCCTGCGTCGGCGCGCGCTGCCGCAACGGCGGAAATGAAAAAGGTCGCCACGCCGGGAACCACGAAATGCGAGGAGGTCGCCACGCTCCTTGAAACACCCTTGACGCAAACGGTGAAAGCCATCGCCATCATGCAGCAGATCCAGGACGGCGAAAGCTCCCGCTTCGCCCTCGTCCTGCTGCGCGGCGACCACGCTCTCAACGAAGTCAAGACGCAGAAGATCGTCGGCGAATTCCGCTTTGCGCGCGACGACGAAATCGTCGAAAACCTCCATTGCCAGCCCGGTTATATCGGCCCGGTCGCCATCGACAAGGACATTCCGGTCTACGCCGACCGCAGCGTAGCCGCCATGAGCGATTTCATCTGCGGCGCGAACGAGGCGGAATTCCACCTGTCCGGCGTCAACTTCGGGCGCGATCTGCCGGAACCCGTTGCCGTCGCCGATCTGCGCAATGTCGTCGCCGGCGACCCCTCGCCGGACGGCAAGGGATCGCTGGAATTGTGCCGCGGCATCGAGGTCGGCCATATTTTCCAATTGCGGAGAAAGTATGCCGAAGCGCTCAAGTGCGACTTCCTGGATGTCAATGGCCAGAGCCAGACCATGGAAATGGGCTGCTACGGCATCGGCGTCACACGCATCGTCGGCGCCGCCATCGAACAGAATCACGACGAGCGCGGCATCATTTTTCCAAAAGCGATCGCGCCGTTCGAAGTCTGCATCGTACCCATGGGCTACGCCAAGAGCGAGACGGTCAAGGCCGCCGCCGACAAGCTTTATGCCGATCTTGGCGCGGCCGGCGTCGACGTTCTGCTCGACGACCGCAACGAGCGGCCCGGAGCCATGTTCGCCGACATGGAACTGATCGGCATCCCGCACCGCGTCGTCGTCGGCGATCGCGGGCTCAACGACGGCAAGCTGGAGTACAAGGGACGCACCGACGCCGAAGCGACCATGGTGCCGGTCGAGGCCATCGTCGGCTTTCTCAAGGACAGGCTGTGCGCCGGCTAGCCGCCTTCCTTTTCGCCCTGGCGCTGCCGCTGGCAGCCTGGGCCGGGGCGCAAAAGTACGAACCGCTCTCGGATAGCGTGAGGGCGGCATTATCGCGTTCGATTTCCGATCAGGCGCCCCCCAGGAGTTCCTTCAGCGACCCGATGGAGGCCATCGAATGGCTGACGGAGATGTCGCAACGGCTGGAAAAACGGATTCCCAACCGCGAGCATCGGCTCGAAATCCTGCGCGCCGTCCATTACGAGGCAACGCGCGCCGGCCTGGATCCGCAGCTCGTGCTTGGCCTGATCCAGGTGGAAAGCGGCTTCAAGAAGTATGCCGTGTCATCGGCCGGGGCGCGCGGATTCATGCAGGTCATGCCGTTCTGGGTCAAACTGATCGGCGGCAGCGACGACAACCTCTTTCATCTGCGCACGAACCTGCGCTACGGCTGTACGATTTTGCGCCACTATCTGGACATCGAGCGCGGCGATCTTTTCCGCGCGCTGGGGCGCTACAACGGCAGTCTCGGCCGTGCCGAATACCCCAACCTCGTGCGCGCCGCCTGGCACGGCCAGTGGAACTACACCGGCCAGCGGATCACCGTCGTCAATCAGGAGACGAAAACACCGGGCGACAGACAGGCCGCAAGGTAGGTCCCCGTTGCGGCCCCCTGCCCCTAGCGCATGCCGGGAAGCATGCCTTTCATGCTGCGCATCAGTTTGCCCATCCCGCCTTTGGAAAACTGCTTCATCATCTTCTGCGTCTGTTCGAACTGCTTGAGCAGGCGGTTGACTTCCTGCACCTGAACGCCGGCGCCGGTGGCTATCCGCCGCTTGCGCGAGGCCTTGATGAGTTCCGGCTTGTTCCGCTCGTTCGGCGTCATCGAATCGATGATCCCTTCGATGCGCCGGACAATCTTGTCCTCTCCCCCCATAGGCATCTGCCCTGCCATCTGGGCGAACTGCGCCGGCAGTTTGTCCATCATCGAGGTGATGCCCCCCATTTTCCGCATCTGCCCGATCTGTTCCTTGAAGTCGTTGAGATCGAAGGTTTTCCCGGACTTGAGCTTTTTGGCGAATTCCAGCGCCTTCTTCTCGTCGATGCCCTTGCGCGCCTCATCGATCAGCGACAGGACATCTCCCATGCCGAGAATCCGTGAAGCCATGCGCTCTGGATGGAAAGGCTCGATCCCGGTGAGCTTTTCGCCGACGCCGGCATACTTGATCGGCTTGCCCGTGATATGGCGGACCGACAGCGCCGCGCCGCCCCGCGAGTCGCCGTCCAGCTTGGTCAGGATGACGCCGGTCAGCGGCAGGGCATCACTGAACGCCTTGGCCGTATTGATCGCATCCTGGCCGAGCATGGCATCGACGACGAACAGCGTCTCGATGGGATTGAGCGCGGCATGCAAATCGGCGATCTCCTTCATCATCGCCTCGTCGATCGACAGGCGGCCCGCCGTATCGACCAGCAGCACATCGTAATAGTGCCGCTTGGCCCAATCCACTGCGTTCTTTGCAATATCGACCGGCCTGTCGGACGTGGCCGACGGGAAGAAATCGACGCCGGCCTGCTCGGCCACCGTTTTCAGCTGTTCGATGGCAGCCGGGCGATAAACGTCGCACGAAACCACCAGCACCTTTTTCTTCTGCGTTTCGCGCAGCAGTTTTGCCAGCTTGCCGACTGTCGTGGTTTTCCCCGCGCCCTGCAGACCGGCCATCAGCACGATCGCGGGCGGCTGCGTCGCCAGATTGATGCCGCTGTGCGCTTCGCCCATCAGCGTCGTCAATTCGCCATGGACGACGCCGATCAGCGCCTGTCCCGGACTCAGCGAGCCGATGACCTCCTCGCCGATGGCCTTTTCCTTGACGGCGGCAATGAAGGTCTTGACGGCCGGCAGAGCCACGTCGGCCTCCAGCAACGCCAGGCGCACCTCACGCAGGGCCTCCGCAATATTGGTTTCCGTCAGGCGAGCCTCTCCGCGCAGCGTCTTCATTACACTGGCAAGGCGTTGGGTCAGGTTATCGAGCATTTGATTTCCGGCTTGGTGTAGACTTGAAAAATGACGGATATTCTACTGCACCTTCTGCCTTCCATTGCTGCAGCCGTGTTTTATGCCGGGCTGGGGGTGCATTTCTGGCTGACCCGCTGGCATTGCGGCGGCAAGCCTCTCGACCCTCGGCCCATGCGCGCCTGGGAACGGGCCGCCATCGCCATGGCATTGATTTTCCACGGATTTTCCCTGCACAAGATCTTCCCCGAAAGCGGCAGCCTGAGCTTTTCCTTCAGCCTGGCGGTGTCGCTGATGCTCTGGCTTGCCGTCTCGATCTACTGGCTCGAAAGCTTCCGTTCACGCATGGACGGCATTCAGCCCATCGTTCTGCCGCTCGCCGCCGGCTCGGTGCTGCTTCCTGCATTCTTCCCGCTGACGCACGAAATCGCTCACGCCGGCGCCTGGGGTTTCAAGCTGCATTTCCTGGCTGCCATGCTGGCTTACAGCCTGTTCACGCTGTCGGCGCTGCATGCCGTATTCATGGGGATGATCGAGCGCCAGCTCCACCACAAATTAGTCGACACGCGGCAAACCCGACTGCCCTCGATCCTGTCGATGGAAAAGCTGCTATTCCGCATGATCGGCATGGGTTTTTCGTTATTGACGCTGGCGCTCATCAGCGGGCTCCTGTTTTCGGAGACGATTCTGGGCAAGGCGCTGGTTTTCGACCATAAAACGGTTTTTGCCTTTGTTTCCTGGGGCGTTTTCGCGGCGCTTCTTTTCGGCCGCCACCGATATGGCTGGCGGGGGCGCGTGGCCTTGCGCTGGACGCTGGCGGGATTTTTTCTTCTCATCCTCGCCTACATCGGCAGCCGTTTTGTCCTCGAAGTCCTGCTCGGACGGATTTGACCCCCTTTCCGGCCTATTCGCCAGGAAAGTGACATATGCCACTTTGGGGTATAGTTGCCGGTTGTATCTTTCCATCCTTTACAAATGCTGAAACTCAATGCATCATCAATCTGACATATATCGGATAACGTTTTTCAGTTATTGAATATTCCAAGGCGTTCTTCATCGAAAACATGGCGGCCAACCCACAACCATCTACACTCAATGGTCTCGCACGGGCTCTGGTTCAGGCTGACCGGATAAAGGAAGCCGAAGCCGAAGCGCTGCTTGCGCAGGCAAACGCCAGCCAGACCTCGTTCATTGCCCAGCTGGTCGGCACGAACAAGATCAGCGCCGCCGATGTCGCCCGATTTGCCGCCGAGTCGTTCGGCTACCCGCTCCTGGATCTGAGCGCCTACGACGATGCGCATCTCCTGCAGGACGCTGTCGACCGCAAGCTGATTGCCATGCATCGTGTCGTTCCCCTGCACAAGCGCGGCAACCGCCTTTCCATCGCGATTGCCGATCCGACCAATCTGCGCGCCCTCGACGAAATCCGTTTTCAGACCGGGCTGGCCGTCGATCCGGTCATCGTTGCCGAGAACCAGCTTAACCCGCTGGTCGGCAAGATGTCGGAGTCCGCATCTGACGCGTTGAAAAACCTCTCAGACGACGACATCAATCTGGATTTTGGCGAAAGCGAAGCCGAAAGCAAAGCCGATGACTCCGCCGTAGCCGAAGTCGAGGATGCGCCAGTCGTACGTTTCATACAGAAGATGCTGCTCGACGCCATCAACGACGGCGCATCGGATATCCATTTCGAACCTTATGAAAAGAGTTACCGCATCCGCTTCAGAGCTGATGGCATTTTGAGGGAAGTGGCCTCCCCGCCGCTGGCCATCAAGGAAAAAATCGCTTCCCGCATCAAGGTCATCTCGCGGCTCAACATCGCCGAAAAACGCGTGCCGCAGGATGGCCGCATGCGCCTTGTCCTGTCGAAAAGCCGTGCCATCGACTTTCGGGTCAGCACGCTGCCTACCATGTACGGCGAGAAAATCGTTCTGCGTATCCTAGACCCCAGCAGCGCCACTCTGGGCATCGACATGCTGGGATATGACCCGGACCAGAAAGAGCTCCTGATGGATGCCATTCACCGGCCGTACGGCATGGTGCTGGTTACCGGCCCGACCGGTTCGGGGAAAACCGTCTCCCTCTACACCTGCCTGAATATCCTCAACAAGCCGGGGATCAATATATCCACGGCAGAGGACCCGGCGGAAATTCCGCTGCCAGGTATCAATCAGGTCAACGTGGATGACCGGCAGGGACTGACCTTTCCCGTCGTGCTGAAAGCCTTTCTGCGGCAGGACCCGGACATCATCATGGTCGGCGAGATCCGCGATCTCGAAACCGCCGAAATTGCCATCAAGGCCGCCCAGACGGGCCATATGGTGCTATCCACCCTGCACACCAACGACGCCCCATCGACATTGACCCGTCTGATGAACATGGGCATCCCCACCTTCAACATCGCCTCCAGCGTTCTGCTGATCACCGCGCAACGCCTCGTGCGCCGCCTATGCACCTGCAAGCAGCCGCTCGACATCCCCCCCGAGACCCTGTTGAACGCCGGTTTTCTGGAAGAGGATCTCGATGGAAGCTGGGCGGTCTATGGCCCCAACGGATGCGACCGCTGCAAGGGAAGTGGATACAAGGGGCGCGTGGGCCTTTACCAGGTAATGCCGGTTACAGAGGATATCCAGCGCATCATCATGAGAAACGGAACCGCCCTGGATATCGCCGACCAGGCCCGCAAAGAAGGGGTCAACGATTTACGCCGTTCCGGGCTGCTCAAAGTCGTGCAGGGACTGACTTCGCTCGATGAAGTCCTTGGCAGCACCAATGTTTGAAGAACGAAGGGGACACAATGGCCACAGCGGCATCAGCAGCAAAAGCGACGAAACCGACGAAATCGACAAAGCCTAGACTCGAAACAAAAGAGTTTACGTATCTCTGGACCGGGAAAAACAAGGCCGGGAAGCTCGTGCGCGGTGAACAGCGGGCTGCCAGCGAGGCTGTCGTCAATGCCACCTTGCGGCGGCAGGGAATTCAGGCCACGAAGATCAAAAAGCAGAGTTTCCGTGGCGGCGGCAAGGTTCGGGAGAAGGATATTTCCCTGTTTACCCGGCAGTTGGCGACCATGATGAAAGCGGGAGTCCCCCTGCTGCAGGCTTTCGATATCGTCGGGCGCGGCCAGGAGAATCCGGCGGTCGGCAAATTGCTGATGGACATCAAGGCCGACGTGGAGACCGGCAGTTCGCTGTCGCAAGCCTTCGCAAAATTCCCGGTGCATTTCGACCAGCTTTACTGCAACCTGGTTGCGGCCGGCGAGCAGGCGGGTATTCTTGAATCGCTGCTGGACCGCCTGGCCACCTACAAGGAAAAGATGCTGGCCATCAAATCGAAGATCAAATCAGCTCTGTTCTACCCGACGGCGGTGATCATCGTGGCCTTCATCGTCACCGCGGTCATCATGATTTTCGTCATTCCAGCATTCAAGGATGTTTTTGCAAGTTTTGGCGCCGAATTACCGGCGCCAACACTGGTAATCATCGCCATCTCCGACTTCTTCGTCGCCAACTGGTATCTGATCTTCGGAGCCATCTTTGGCGCAGTATTCGCTTTTTTCTACGCATGGAAGCGCTCAGTGGCCATGCAGTTTTTGATGGATCGTTTTTTCCTGCGCATGCCGGTGTTTGGTCCCATCATCCGTAAGGCCGTTATCGCCCGCTGGACACGGACAATGTCAACCATGTTCGCAGCAGGCGTCCCATTGGTAGAATCGCTCGATTCCGTGGGAGGTGCTGCAGGCAACATAGTGTATAAAGAAGGGACCAAACAGATCCAGTCGGAAGTCAGCACTGGAACCAGCCTGACGACCGCCATGCAGAATGTTAATCTGTTCCCCAACATGGTCACTCAAATGGTGGCCATTGGCGAAGAATCCGGGGCACTAGACTCCATGCTGGGCAAGGTAGCAGACTTCTTCGAGGCTGAGGTCGACGATGCCGTCGAAGCAATGTCTAGCCTCATGGAACCACTCATTATGGCAGTTCTGGGAGTCTTGATCGGGGGCATGGTCGTCGCCATGTATCTGCCGATCTTCAAACTGGGCGCAGTCGTTTAGACGGGAATCGCCTTAGTGGACGCATTGGCTCAGCCGGAGGTTTTTCCGATTATCTGTGGCATTCTGGGACTGCTCGTCGGCAGTTTCCTGAATGTCGTCATTCACCGCCTGCCGCTGATGATGGAGCAGGACTGGCAGAACCAATGCGCCGAGTTGCGCGGCGAGGAAATGCCGGCGACCGAACCGATCTCGCTCGTCAAACCGCGTTCGCGCTGCCCCTCCTGCGGCCATGCCATCACAGCGCTGGAAAACATTCCGATCGTCAGCTGGCTGGCACTGCGCGGCAAGTGTTCTTCATGCCGTACCGCGATTTCTGCGCGCTATCCCGCTGTGGAAGCCATTACCGGATTATTGACGGCTTTTGCAGCCATGCATTTCGGATATGGATGGGGCGCGCTGGGCGCCATTCTGCTCGTCTGGGCCCTGGTTTCACTCACCTTCATCGATTTCGACACCAAATACCTTCCCGACGCCATCACTCTCCCCCTGCTCTGGGCAGGACTATTGTTCAACCTGGCAGGGACATATACGGATCTATTCTCCGCCGTCATCGGCGCCATGGCCGGATATCTTTCGCTGTGGTCGATCTACTGGGCTTTCAAGCTGCTGACCGGCAAGGAAGGCATGGGCTACGGGGATTTCAAGCTATTGGCCGCGCTGGGCGCCTGGCTGGGATGGCAAATGCTGCCGGTAATCGTTTTCCTTTCGTCCCTGGTTGGCGCCGTTGTCGGGATTCTCTTGATCATACTTGCCAAACGCGGCCGCAACATCCCCATCCCTTTCGGCCCGTACCTCGCCACCGCCGGGTTGCTGGCGTTGTTCTGGGGAAAGGAACTGACGCAGTATTACTTCCGGCTGCTTTAGGCACCCCACCCCTACCCGCTGTCGATCCGCCTTGCCCCAATGCATGAATCGGTAGCGGAACACCGACCGGATATACCGTTGAATCATGTCGAAAATTCCAGGTTCGGACATTTTCCACCGTCCCGTAACGCCTTGAAAAAATGGCATCCGCCCCCAAATTGAGCCATGCCGGATGCAGTAGGCGTGCATCCGTTCAAGTATAATTGCGAGAATTTTGTTGCCGACAGAAAGACTTTTATGCCGATCTATGCTTATCGCTGCAGTGCCTGCGGCTTTGAAAAAGATCACCTGCAAAAACTGAATGATCCGGCGCTGTCCGTTTGCCCCGAATGTCATAAAGAGGCTTATCGGAAGCAAGTGACCGCGGCCGGCTTTCAGCTCAAGGGAAATGGCTGGTACGCCACCGACTTCAAGGGGGGCCGGAAGGAAGAGAAATCCGCGCCGACAAAAACCGAAACGCCTCCCGCCTGCCAAGGATGCCCCGGAGCGAACGCGTGCGCAGGCAACTGATCAAGCGCTGCTTCATCACCGGGCTTCTGATCTGGATACCCCTGGCCATCACGGCCTGGGTACTGTCGTTGATCGTCGGCGTGGCGGATCAATCGCTGCTACTCCTGCCGGAGCATCTCCGGCCGCATAGTCTGCTGGGATTCGACATCCCGGGCGCAGGCATCGTCGTCACGTTGTTGATCATTCTGGTCACCGGGCTGCTGGCGACCAATTTCATAGGGCAGCGCCTGGTCAAGTGGTGGGAGAAGTTCCTCGCGCGAATCCCTGTCGTCAACTCCATCTACAATGGCGTCAAGCAGGTTTCCGAAACCCTGCTGTCCTCATCCGGCATGGCTTTCCGCCAACCGCTCCTGGTCCCCTACCCGCACCAGGGTTCGTGGACCATCGCCTTCCTCACCGGCGAGCCGGGCGGCGACATCGTCAACCATCTGAAGGGAGAGCATGTCAGCGTCTATGTTCCGACAACGCCGAACCCGACCTCGGGATTTTTCCTGATGTTTCCGAAAAGCCAGGTCATCGAACTCGACATGGACGTCGACGAAGCGCTCAAGTACATTATTTCCATGGGGGTCGTCGCACCACCGCCCCGCACTCGCCTCTGAAGCATCTCCACTTTCAATCAACTTTCATTCAAACAGTTATGCGAACCCATTATTGCGGACAACTCAACGCCCAGAAAATCGGACAGGAAGTCACCCTTTGCGGTTGGGCACACCGCCGCCGCGACCATGGCGGTGTCATTTTCATCGACATGCGCGACCGCGAGGGCCTGGCGCAGGTCGTCTGCGATCCCGACCGTCCCGAGATGTTTGCCGCCGCCGAGTCCGTGCGCAACGAATTCTGTCTCAAGATCACCGGCACAGTCCGCGCCCGCCCGGCCGGAACCGTCAACGCCAACATCCCCAGCGGGGAAATCGAGGTGTTGTGCCACGCCATCGAAGTGCTCAATCCCTCCGTCACGCCGCCGTTCAGCCTGGACGACGAAAACCTTTCCGAAACGGTGCGCCTGCAGCACCGCGTGCTCGACCTGCGCCGCCCGCAGATGCAAAAGAACATGCAATTGCGCTACAAGACGGCGCGCGCGTTCCGCCGTTTCCTGGACGAAGCCGGCTTCATCGACATCGAAACGCCGATGCTGACCAAAAGCACGCCGGAAGGCGCGCGGGACTACCTCGTCCCCTCGCGCGTCCATGACGGCCACTTCTTCGCCCTGCCGCAATCGCCGCAGCTTTTCAAGCAGTTGCTGATGATCGCCGGCTACGACCGCTACTACCAGATCACCAAGTGCTTCCGCGACGAAGACCTGCGCGCCGACCGCCAGCCCGAATTCACCCAGGTCGATATCGAGACTTCGTTCCTCAACGAGCGCGAAATCACCGGCATCATGGAGAACCTGATCCGCTACGTGTTCAAGGAAGCCATCGGCGCCGACCTGCCCGATCCCTTCCCGCGCATGCCCTATGCCGAGGCCATGCACCGTTTCGGTTCCGACAAGCCCGACCTGCGCATCACGCTCGAACTGACCGAGCTGACCGATGCCGTCAAGGACGTCGCTTTCAAGGTATTCGCCAACGCCGCCAACAGCGAAGGCGGCCGCGTTGCCGCCTTGCGCATCCCCGGCGGCGCCAGCCTGACGCGCGGCGAAATCGACGCCTACTCTCAGTTCGTCGGCATTTACGGCGCCAAGGGCCTAGCCTACATCAAGGTCAACGATGCCGCGCAGATCAACGAAACCGGCCTGCAGTCGCCGATCGTCAAGAACATCCACGAGGCGGCGCTGAAAACGATCCTCGAACGCACGGCCGCGCAAAGCGGCGACATCATTTTCTTCTGCGCCGACAAGGCCAAGGTCGTCAACGACTCGCTGGGCGCCCTGCGCATCAAGATCGGCCACGAAAAAGGCTTCCTCAACGGCAAGGCCTGGGAGCCGCTGTGGGTCGTCGATTTCCCGATGTTCGACTACGACGAGGAAGACAAGCGCTGGGTCGCCTGCCACCATCCTTTCACCAGCCCGAAAGACGAACACCTGCACCTGCTGGCCAACGATCCGGGCAAGTGCCTGGCCAAAGCCTACGACCTGGCATTGAACGGCTGGGAACTGGGCGGCGGTTCGGTGCGTATCCACCGCGCCGACGTGCAGGAGCAGGTATTCAAGGCGCTGGGCATCGGCGACGAGGAAGCCAGGCTAAAATTCGGCTTCCTGCTCGACGCCCTCAAATACGGCGCGCCGCCGCACGGCGGCATCGCCTTCGGCCTGGACCGCATCGTCACCATGATGACCGGCGCCGAATCGATCCGCGACGTCATCGCCTTCCCCAAGACGCAGCGCGCGCAATGCCTGCTCACCCAGGCGCCCAGCCCGGTCGACGAGAAGCAGCTGCGCGAATTGCACATCCGCCTGCGCCAGAAACCGGGGAGCGCCGTGGCCGACGTAAAAGCCTAAACGCGGCGGCAGAGGATGAAGCGCCTCATCGCAATCATCCGTCTGGCGTCATTCCTGGCGCTGGCCGGATTTTGCCTCGGCGCGCCCGCCGCGCTTGCCCGGGATGCGGGCAAGGCCGGGGCAATCGAAGCCGTCCGGCTGGCCGATTTGCCGCCGGAAGCCCGGCAAACCCTGGCGCTGATCAAACAGGGCGGCCCCTTCCCTTATCCGCGCAAGGACGGCAGCATTTTCGGCAACTACGAAAAGGCTCTGCCGGAACGGCCCCGCGGCTACTACCGTGAATATACCGTGCCCACACCCGGCAGCCGCGATCGCGGCGCGCGCCGGATCATCGCCGGGAGCGGGCGCAACGGCGATGCCGCCACATCGCGGGAATACTATTTCACCGCCGATCACTACCGTACTTTCCGCCGAATCCAGGAAACGCCATGAACCAGGAACAATGGGGCAAGCTGCTGCCGCAGGCCGGTCTTTGCGGCATCTACCACCTGCCGCCCAGCGGGCTGAAGACCCTGGGCAAAGCCGCCGAATCCCTTGATTACGCCTACTTCACGGTCGACTTTCAGGAATCGGGCGAACTCAAGTCCGCGCTTGGCATCCTTGGGGAAAAGCTGGCGTTTCCTGAGTACTACGGCGCCAACCTGGATGCCCTGAGCGATTGCCTGACGGACTTTTCCTGGAACGAGGCCGCCGGATACGTGCTTGTCATTTCCGGCGCCGATGCCCTGCATGCGGAGGGCGATGTCTTCGGGCGGCTCAACGCCGTGTTCGCCCACGCCATCGACGAATGGCGCGGCCAGAAAACCCCTTTCTGGATCTTTTACGACATGCGTGCCGACGGCCTTTCCGCCCTGCCCACGTTGGCATGACCCGATACAAGCGCCCGGTTTCCGTCCTCGTCGTCATCCACACCCCGGATCTGCAAGTCCTGCTGCTCGAACGGGCCTCGCACGCCGGTTACTGGCAATCGGTAACCGGCAGCCAGGAAGACGGCGAACCGCTGATAGAAACCGCCCGGCGGGAAGTCGGGGAAGAAACCGGCATTCTTGCCCCGCTGGCCGATTTCCAGGACTGGCAGATTGCCAACACCTTCGAAATCTTTGCCGAATGGCGCCACCGCTACGCTCCTGGAGTCACGCACAACACCGAGCACGTATTCTCCCTGGAAGTCCCCGGCGATGGCTGTTCCGTGCGCATCGCACCCGATGAGCACCTTGCCTATTGCTGGCAATCGTGGCTGGAAGCGGCACGGGCCTGCTTTTCCTGGAGCAACCGCGAGGCAATCCTCATGCTTCCCGAGAAAACGGGACGCCATGGCAAGCCGGATTAGCCAGAGCTTCGTTTGTCGAGGCAATCAGGACAAAAGCAATGCGCGCCCACGGATCCTGATGCCGATCCCGCAGGCAACGGCGGCCGCTCCATGCACCAGCAAGTCTGCTGACCGGCTTCCACGCCGCAGTGGAAGCTTCTCCCGCATCCGGGGCAAACGCTGCCGGGAGCCGTATCGGTCATTTCTTTTTGCCGCGATTCCATTGTTTTTCCCTTTTTCTCCGATTCGGCCGATAAACCCGCGCCTTTTTATTTGCGGTGCCGCCGAGTAAAATCCACCTGTCTTTACAAGGGAAAATCGACCATGACCTCTACGCCTCATTCCCCCGCCCAGGAAGCCGCTATTCTCGCAGAAGCGCTGCCTTATATCCGCCGTTTTCACGGAAAAACCATCGTCGTCAAGTTTGGCGGCAACGCCATGATCGATGAGCGGCTGAAGCAATGTTTCGCGCGCGACGTGGTGCTGCTCAAGCTCGTCGGCCTGAATGTCGTCGTCGTCCACGGCGGCGGGCCGCAGATCGAAAACATGCTGACACGCGTCGGCAAAAAGGGCGAGTTCATCCAGGGCATGCGCGTCACCGACGAGGAAACAATGGAAATCGTCGAAATGGTGCTCGGCGGGCAGGTCAACAAGGATGTGGTCAACCTCATCAACCAGGCCGGCGGCAAGGCGGTAGGCCTCACCGGCAAGGATGGCGGCATGATTCGGGCCAAAAAGCTCCTGCTGCCGAAACTCGACGATCCCAGCGCGCTGATCGACATCGGCCTGGTCGGAGACATCACCCGGATCGACGCCTCGCTGATCCGCCAGCTCGAAGCCGGCGCTTTCATTCCCGTCATCGCCCCCATCGGAGTCGGTGACGATGGCGAGACCTACAACATCAACGCCGACGTGGTTGCCGGCAAGGTCGCCGAGGTGCTCGACGCCGAAAAGCTGATCCTTCTGACCAACACCCCGGGCGTGCTTGACAAGGAAGGGCAGCTGATCACCAACGTCACGCCGACGCAGATCAACGCCATGGTCGAGGACGGCACCCTGCACGGCGGCATGCTGCCGAAAATCGGCTCGGCACTCGATGCCGCCCGCAGCGGCGTCAAGAGCGTGCATATCATCGACGGGCGCGTTGAACATGCCCTGCTGCTGGAAATCCTGACCAACCGCGGCGTCGGCACGATGATCCGGAGCCAGTGATCGGTGTGTCGATGCCCCGAGCTTCGTTGGCCGGCCATGCCACCAGGTTCGCCCGCCGAACCTGGCTCTTCGATCTCGATAACACGCTGCACGATGCCGGCGCCTACATCTTCCCACACATCGGGCGGGAGATGCGCAACTACATCTGCCGCCACCTCAATCTCGGCGAAGCCGAGGCCACGCAGCTGCGCCAGCAGTACTGGAAACGCTACGGCGCCACCCTGCTGGGCCTGATGCGGCATCACGACGTCGACCCGCAGCACTTTCTCCACCACACGCACCAGTTCCATGATCTCCACCGCATGGTCGTGGCGGAGCGCGGCCTGGGAGCCATGCTGAAAAGCCTTCCCGGCCGCAAGATCATCGTTTCGAACGCGCCCAGCTATTACGTCGAAGCGATCCTCACCATTACCGGCATTTACCGTCATTTCGACAGCATTTACTCCGTCGAACAACTGCGCTTCCAGCCCAAACCCGCCGTCTGTGCCTTCCTCCGCGTTCTTCGCGGCGAGGGACTCGACCCGCGGACATGCATCATGGTCGAAGATACGCCCGCCAATCTGAAAACCGCCAAGCGGCTCGGCATGGCAACCGTCTGGATCAGCCCGGCCACGCGCAAGCCGCCCTATGCCGACATTCGCATCAGCAGCGTCCTCGATTTGCCGAGCCGGCTCGGACAGCTATAATCGGTTACGAAAAAAAACGATGCGGGGAGACAAAAATGGCCAGAGCGGGCGAACGAAAGTTCCAGATCCTGCAAACGCTTGCGAGCATGCTGGAGGATCCCAAAGGAGAAAAAATCACCACCGCGGCTCTCGCCGCCCGGCTGGAGTGTTCCGAAGCCGCGCTTTACCGGCACTTTGCCAGCAAAGCGCAAATGTTCGAGGGATTGATCGAGTTCATCGAAAGCAGCCTTTTCGGCGTCATCAACCAGATCGTTGCCGAGGAAACGCAAGGGCTGCGTCAGGTCGAACACATCCTGGCCCTGCTGCTCAACTTCTCGCAGCGCAACCGCGGCATGACCCGCGTTCTCATCGGCGAAGCGCTGGTCAACGAACACCAGCGCCTGCAAGCCCGTATCAACCAGCTGCTCGATAAAATCGAGACAGCCATCAAACAGGCGTTGCGAGTCGCCGCCATGCAGGAGGAAATATTTCCTCACACCGATTTCACCGCCCTTGCTAACATTCTGCTTTGCTACGCCATCGGACGCTGGCAGCAATACGCCAAAAGCGGGTTTATCCGCGAACCCGGTGCAAACTGGACGCAGCAGTGGCCAATGCTCCATGCAGCCTGCCTGCGCCAGCACCACGAAACTGAAACATGAGTACCGTGAAAACGACAGATAATCGTCTCCCCTTCATCGACATTATCAAGGTCATCGCTTCGCAACTCATCGTTCTCCATCATCTGGCTTTCTACGGCCCGATGTCGGATTACGCAAAAACGATTTCCCCTGAGCTGTTTTCCTGGTTCGCACAATACGCCCGTATCGCCGTCCAGGCATTTCTTGTCACGGGCGGCTTCCTTGCGGCACAGTCGCTCGCACGCGATGGCATAGTGACCGGGAAGCCGCTTTTCCATCTCCTCTGGCGGCGTTATCTGAAACTTGCCGCCCCGTTTTTCTTCGCCTTGCTGCTGGTTGTCGCCGCCTCGGCCGTCGCCAGGCATCTGATGGCTCACGGCTCCATATCCGCCACGCCGACGTTCGCGCAATTCTTTGCCCATGTTTTTCTGCTGCAAGGCATTCTCGGTTTCGACGGACTCCTGGCGGGCGCCTGGTACGTGGCGATCGATTTCCAGCTCTACGCGTTGCTTCTCGTCGTTCTCCGGCTGGCGCACGGCGCCTGCCCGAAACTGCCGGCAGCAGGCCGCTGGTGCGTTCTGGCCCTGGTCGCCGTATCGCTGTTTTATTTCAACCGCAGCGCGGCTTGGGACAACTGGGCGGTTTATTTCATCGCCGCCTACGGACTGGGCGCCATCACCTACTGGAGTACCCGGACGCCCCACGGCAAAAAATGGATTGCGGCCATCATCGCGCTGACCATCGGCGCGCTATGGCTGGATTACCGCGTGCGCATCCTGGCCACGCTGCTGATTGTCTGCAGCCTGGCATTAGAGCGTTTTGCCAATCTGGAAGGGCGCTGGCCCAGGCAAAAGCCCATCGAATGGCTCGGAAAAATTTCGTACTCGGTCTTCCTGACACACTTTTCCACGTGTCTTGTCATCAACGGGATTTTCGAACGATTCGCTCCGCATACGCCGATCGTGCAGCTCGCGGGGATAGGCATTGCCTGGATTGCCAGCAACCTGGTCGGCGCTGTGTTCTACCACGCAATCGAAAATCCTGCGCAAAAGTGGCTCGGACAAGTTTCCATCACAAAAATGCGGATCAAGCTCCATCGGAAAAACTCCGACGGCCTGTCCATTTCGCGGTAGCCGAAAAACAAGGATAGCGTGCCTCGCACGGATCATCGCTGGCAAGGACTGTAGGGCGTGTTCACAGTGAGCGACGGGCAACTGGTTACTGCGAACATAGATGGTCGCCCCCGTTTTGGCAAGCGTTCACTCGATGATGGTGAGTAAGGAGGAGATTGCAGCCATAGATCCGGACTTTGATCGAGGCCGCAGCCTCTGTCCCTGATGGAATATGCAGATCGGTA
>JAVBSG010000209.1:0-8040 GCA_031547245.1 Propionivibrio sp. | reverse complement strand
TCGTAGGCTTCCTGCGAATCTGCCGGCTCCAGGACCGGCAGATGCGCGAAACGTCCCCAGTAGCGGGAATCCTGCTCGTTCTGCGAAGACGAAAAACCGACATCGTCGGCCACTGCGACGACCAGCCCGCCGACGACACCGGCCAGCGTCTGCGTCATCAGCGCGTCGGAAGCGACGTTCATCCCCACGTGTTTCATCGCGCAAAAAGCGCGCGCCCCGGCCAGCGAAGCGCCGATCGCCACTTCCAGCGAGACTTTTTCATTCACCGACCACTCGGCGTAAAGGTCGGGATAGAGCGCCAGGTTTTCCAGCATTTCCGTGGCCGGCGTCCCCGGATAAGCGGCCGCGACGCGGACGCCCGCTTCCCAGACGGCGCGGGCGACGGCCTCGTTGCCGGACATCAGCAGCTGTGTTCCGGCGGACGGCGGAGTCAACACTTTCGGATTCAAGATTCTTCCTTCGCAATAACGGGTAAAGCGTAAAACGGGGTTCGGAGGCTAGCGCCGATGACCATCGGACGCAGCCGCCTTCGAGCGGTGATCGAGCACGCGGACAGCCTTGCCCATCGAACGCTCCAACGATCCGGTCGGATGGATATGCACCTTGCACGAGATGCCGATGAAATCCTTGAGGTCCTTTTGCACCTTGGCGGAAACGCGGTCCATGTACTCCTGCCCCTTGGCGTACAGCGGTGGGCTAGCCTCCACGTTGACGATCATGGAATCCAGGAAGCCCTCCCGGAACACTTCGATCTGGTAGAACGGCGACAGGGTTTCGGTGCGCATCAGGATCGCCTCGACCTGCGTCGGGAAGACGTTGACCCCGCGGATGATCAGCATGTCGTCCGAACGCCCCGTAATGCGGCGCATGCGGACGTGCGTGCGGCCGCACTTGCAGGGCGCCGGCTCCAGCACGGAAATGTCGCGCGTGCGATAGCGCAACAGCGGGAAAGCTTCCTTGGTCAGGGAAGTGAAAACGATCTCGCCTTGCTCCCCGTAGGGCAATTGCTCGCCTGTATCGACATCGACGCATTCGACGAGGAAATGGTCCTCCCAGATGTGCAGGCCGCGCTTGCTTTCCAGGCATTCCACGCCGACGCCCGGCCCCATCACTTCCGACAGGCCGTAGATGTCGATGGCGTCGATGTCGAGCCGCGACTCGATTTCGTAGCGCATCTCCTCGCTCCACGGCTCGGCGCCAAAGATACCTACCTTGAGCGGCAGTTTGGAAAATTCGATGCCCAGCGTTTCGGCTTCCTCGGCGATGTTCAAGGCATAGGACGGCGTGCAGGACAACGCGTTGGCGGCAAAATCGCGCAGCAGCATGACCTGCTTCTGTGTCTGCCCGCCCGACATCGGAATGGCCATGACGCCGAGCGCCTCGGCACCGTAATGCAAACCCAGCCCGCCGGTAAACAGGCCGTAGCCGTAGGCGTTGTGCAGGCGGTCCCCCGGGCGTAGCCCGGC
Source organism: Propionivibrio sp. (assembly GCA_031547245.1). Taxonomy (GTDB): domain Bacteria; phylum Pseudomonadota; class Gammaproteobacteria; order Burkholderiales; family Rhodocyclaceae; genus Propionivibrio. Next base: position 6,574 of record JAVBSG010000209.1, on the reverse strand, counting down.
CGCGCTGAGGGATCGGGCCACCAGCTGCGACCAGTTGGCGATATCCCGGCGGGTGTAGCCGACGACCGTCGGTTTTCCCGTCGTTCCCGACGAGGCATGGACGCGGACGATCTGGTCGGTCGGCACAGCGAACATGTCAAACGGATAACTCTCCTGCAGCTGTTCCTTTTTGGTGTAGGGCAGCAGTTTCACATCGTCCAGGGTCTGGATGTGGTGCGGTTTGACCTCCAGCTCGTCCATCGCCTCCCGGTAAAAGCGGACGGTTTCGTAACAGCGCTCCACCGTCCGCTGCAAACGCTGAAGCTGCAATGCTCTCAAGTCCTCGTGAGGGAGCGTCTCATTATCCACATCAAAAATCATAATGCCTCATCCAAATCAATGGGGTTGTGTTCCATAACAGGGTCAGGATGCCACCCCTGCACTGCGTCCGCATTCAGCGCATCGCTTTTCTCCGCGAATCGCATCGTGGCTCGATTCGCGGAAAATGCGAAGGACCGCAAGCCGGGGTTTCCTCCTCCGGCAAACCGTTACAGGCTATCGCCAAAGTCGGCCCGGAACGCTTCCAGCAGGCGCTCCGGCCAATCGCTGGTGGCTTCCATGCGGCCCATGAAGAAGCGCAGAACCGCCGGTTCCTCAACGAAACGCAGTCCGCCGATCAACTCGCGGTTCTTGTGCAGCCAGCGCATGCGATCCTCGACGTACTTGACCTGCGACAGCGTAAACACCCGGCGCGGGAAAGCCAGACGCAACAACTCGGCATCGGCCAGGATATCGTTGCCATGCCCGTCGCGCACGCTGGAAACGGTGCCGCGCTCCATGCCGCGCACGCCCGAAACCAGATAGAACGCCGCGGCCAGCGCGCCCGCCGGATACTCCTTCTGCGGCAGATGCGAAACGAACTTCATCGCATCGACATGGCAGCCCAATCCGCCGGGCGGCAGCACCACTGGCACACCATGCTTGTCCAATTGCTCGGCCAGGTAGCGGATGAACGATGGACTCTGGCCGATCACGTTTTCATCCTGCGTTTCCCGAAGCCCGACCGCCATCGCCTCGATCTCGCGCACCGACATGCCGCCGTAGGTTAGGAAACCTTCGTAGAGCGGCACCAGCACCTTCATGTGGTCGAAAATCTGCTGTTCGTTGGTGCAAATGGCGCCGCCGCGCGATGAGCTGACCTTGCGGCTGGAAAAATAGACGATGTCGGCCTGCTCGCACATTTCCAACAGAATCTCGGCGATGCTCATGCCCTTGCATGCTTCTTCGCGCTTTTTGATGAAATAGGCGTTTTCGCCGATCAGGCTGGCATCCAGCACCAACGGAATACCGTGTTCCCGCGCAATCTGCCGCACTTCGCGCAGATTGGCCAGCGAGAACGGCTGGCCGCCGATCAGGTTGGTCGAGGCTTCCATTCGGACGAACGGAATATTGTGCACGCCCTGGTGGGCAATCACATCGCGCAGCTTGCGCACGTCCATGTTGCCCTTGAAGGGATTGTCGCTCTGCAGCTGCAAGGCGTCGTCGTGCAGCAGTTCGGCAATCTTGCCGCCATTTAAATCGATGTGAGCCAGCGTGGTGGTGAAGTGGTAATTCATCGGCACGGTCTGGCCGGGTTTGACGTAACTCTTGCAGATGATGTTTTCCGCCGCCCGGCCCTGGTGCGCCGGCAGCACGAGGCGCTTGCCGAACACGTCCGCAATGGCTTTCTGCATGCGCTCGAAACTCTGCGAACCGGCATAGGCGTCATCGGCCTGCATCATCGCGCCCATCTGCGCGTCGCTCATCGCATTGGTGCCGCTGTCGGTCAGCATGTCCAGGTAGACCTCCCGCGTGTTCAGCAGGAAGGTGTTGAAGCCCGCCCGGCGGATCGCTTCCAGCCGCTCTTCTATCGGCGGCAGCGAAAGCTTCTGTACGACCCGTACCTTGTGCATTTCAAGAGGGATATCCTCTCCGCTGAAAAAACGCACCGTTTTTGTTTCTTGCATGCCATCTCTCCCAAAACTTTAGCTATAGATTCCCACGAGAACCCGCTCGTACATAAGTATTTTCGGAGCGGACCGACGACGAACAGACAGGCCGAACAATTCTTATTTAGGACGTAGGCATAAATTCCGACAACCCATCGTCCGTCCTTAGCTGTAAACGTGATGATACTCGTGCGACATCGGGGTTTCCAACTCTTTTCCGCTCAAGGGAGCTTCCCTGCGATTTCGCGCCGGGGAACTGCTAGACTAACGGCCACTTCAGCCCACAAGGAGTGGATTTTCGGCTTTTGGCGCCCTGCATACCAACCATGCTGACGCAAAAGACGATTCCCCGGAAAAAATTGCCATGCCTTTATTGATGGATTTTCACAGCCATACCACCCGTTGCCGCCATGCCACGGGCACCATGGAAGCCTATGTCGAACGAGCCCTGGCTCAAGGCATCAACGAATTCGGCTTCTCCGACCACAGCCACTGGATGCTGCATGACAAAGAGCACCGTTATGCGATGCTGCCGGAAGAACAGGATGCCTACGTAGCCGACGTGCGCCGCCTGCAGGAACGCTACAACCGCGATGGCAAGAACCCTTTCCGCATCCGCCTTGGCATGGAGATGGACTTCATTCCAAGCCGTCTGGACGTTGCCCAGGACGCTATTCAACGCTATGAATGGGATTACCTGATCGGATCGGTCCACAATGTCGGTTTCGAAAAGTTGCAGGCGCCGGAAATGTACGATTCCTGGGCTATCGACGATGTCTGCGAACTCTATTTTTATTGCGTCCACCTGATGATCCGCGAACGCTTCTGTGACGTCGTCGGCCATCTCGATCTACCGAAAAAAATGGGCTGGATGCCGGTCGGCGGCATGCTGCGCTATGTCGAACCCATGATTCCGGAGTTGCTGGCCAATGACATGGCGGTGGAGATCAACACTTCCGGCTTCGACAATCCGGCGCGGGAGTTCATGCCTGGCTGGGATGTCATCGAGGCGCTGGCTGCCAACGGCATCCCCCTTACCCTGGGATCGGACGCCCATGCCCCGGAACAGGTCGGAAGGCATTTCAACAAGGCATTGGAAGGGCTCAAGAAGCTCGGCGTCAAGGAACTCGTCCGATTCGAAAAACGCCAGATGATCGCCACACCTATTGCATAGGCAAAGTCTGGGCAACAGCAACGGAATCAGCCCGGCAGGATTTTCAAAGCTCGCGGTCAGCGATGCGGCGGGTCGAAACGGTAAAAAAGGTTCGGCTCCGAAATCACGTAAATAGCGCCGTTCGGGCCAACGGCGACGCCTTCGGCCTGCGGCACGTCGTTCTTCAGGCCATGCTGGCCCTTGCGCAGAACGAGCATTCCCGAAGGGCGCTTTTCTGCATTAAGCTCGACGATAAGCCGCGACTCATCGCTCAACAAAAGCATGCTTTCCGAAGCTTCATGGTAGGAAAGCGAAGACAGGTCACGCAGAAAAAATGCCACGATCCACTGGGGAATCCATTCCCTGATCTGCAAATCCAGACGCTGCCGGTCCAGGAAATCGGGCAAACCCTCCAATTCGAGGAGGCGAAGAGGATATTTCTCCTGGACGACAAACAAGCGGTCTCGCACATGGTCCCAAGACACGCCCTCGAAGCCGCGGTTTTCCACGAAATCGAACGCCAAGCCAATACGCGGCCGCCCGCCTGCATCGACAGCGAGTTGATCGTCCGCAATTTCGAGGAGAATCAACTGCTGCAGCGCTTCGTCCGCAACAAAAAAGCGATCTCCTTCCACGTAGGTGATTCCCTCCGGATCGGCAACGCCCGTAACGGCGATCCTGCGACGCAGACTGCCGTCAAGATTCAGCTCCACGATCTGGGGAGGCCGATTGACGACGAGGAAGAGACTGTTTCGCTGGGGATGATAGGTCAGACCGGACGCATTCGCCGCTACGCCCTCAATGGGAAGGGCATCGATGCCGACGCGGTAATCCTCCAGCCTGAACGCCTTCTTCGTTCCGTCGGATGCGAGAATCATTCCCTGAAGCACGATCTGTCCAAGCCAGCCCGAGTACCAACCGGCGACGACCAATGTCGCAACAGCAGCGACGAGCAGGGGAAGAACAAAGGCATAACGGAATTTGCGCGACAAGGACATAGGCGGACAAAATTCGAAAAAATGATCGTGCTATAGACAACCCCATCATAACACTTGGAAAAAATGTCAAATAAATACAACGAATGACTACCGCTGCGTTTCAGTGAAATGCTTCAGGAATATTACGGATAACCGGAAAAGTTCCCGGAAGGTACAACCTGCTACAAAAGGCAAAAGCAATCGCAACATACTTATTGATAGTTTCCCTTTAGGATAGCTTCCGTCATGTAGTGATTAGTTTCACGATGTGGCAATCAATCAACTTATCGTTATCGAAAGGAAACATCATGAGTGAAAGTAAGCTTACAAGTTCCAGCAGCCCCCTGTTCAAGTATTACGCGCTCTCCTTGGCGCTGACCCTGGTGTTGTTTGTCCTTGGTGCCGCCAGTGCTTCATTGACCCTGCTGAGCGCCGCTGCCATCGTCGGTTACGGCTGGCCGTTCTTCTACGTCTATCGCCTCAAGGCCCAGGAAATAGTGGAAGAGGCGCCGAAGGCGGCCAAGCAGCTGCAAGCGCGCCCAAGCGCAGTTGGCGTCCGTTGAGCACAACGGCATGAGCTGTAAGATACCGGCCGGGAAATAGCGCAAACACGCGCAAGGCATCAACCGGGCTCCCGCCCTCGTTGATTATCCCGGCCGGTTTAGCCGCGGCAGAGAATGCGGCAGTCAAATCCCCTACTTACCTGATTTCACCCGAAGATACGCTTCCGGGTTCAAATCACCGAATCCGCTGCCGTAACCTGCGGCAAGCGCTTTCCCGTTCACTATAGAAAAGCGATAATTGGAGATCCGCTTTTTCGGGTTTCCGTTCGAGTGATAGCGCTCCTGGTAGTCGATATGCAAGCCGGCTGTTTTTCAGGCTCCCCGCCGAGGTGGGATGCTGAAGGAACGGTTCTGCGCATCAATCGGCTCGCCCGACGTATACGCGGCTCCGGGCCAGTCATTTTCATCCAGCACACGGATAGCCGCGAGGGCCTTGCGAAGGGAAGCCCTGACTGGCAACTGCTCGGCGAACTGGAGCGTCAATCCGGCGACACGGTTGTCGAAAAAACGGCTTGCGATGCCTTTCTGGAAACCGAGCTCGAACGCATCCTCAAACTCGATGCGATCACCGATCTCTTCATAACAGGATGCGCCACGGATTTCTGCGTCGACACCACCGTTCGAGCCGCCTGCAGCCACGGATTTGCCGTTACCGTTCCGAATGACGCCCACACGACGCGTGACAGGCCGCATCTCGATGCACCGGCGATCATCGAACACCACAACTACATGTGGGCAAATTTGCTGCTGCCCCGCCAAGCAAAAGTACGGGTAATGCCAACAGAAGATTTATTGCGGGAGCTGACTTGCATTTAGCCCTGATTTCGGGTTCATTGTCATTCATGTAATCAAACAGTTCCGCGGCCATGAGTGGATCCGTTCCACCCTGGCCGCACTTTGAAGGGAGCACTTATGTCACAAAAGGCCAAACCAGTTATCGCCGTCCATGGCGGGGCCGGAATCATCACCCGCGACTCCATGAGCGCATCCCTGGAAAAGGATTTCCTGGATGCCCTCGATCATGTGTTGAAAGGCGGCCAGAGCATTCTCGAACAGGGTGGCAGCGCGCTCGACGCTGTCACCGAGGCAGTTTTCCGCTTTGAGGAATGCCCGCTCTTCAACGCCGGCAAAGGCGCCGTCTTCACCCACGAAGGCACGCACGAACTTGATGCTTCGATCATGGACGGTCGCACGCTGGGGGCCGGTGGAGTGGCCTGCGTGTCAACGCTGCGCAACCCGATACGCGCGGCGCGAGCGGTCATGGAAGATGGCCGCCACGTGTTGCTGGTCGGCCCGGGCGCGGAAAAATTCGCCCGCCAGGCCGGCATGGACATGGTTGCCCCCGACTACTACTTCACCGAAATGCGCCATGCCCAGTGGCAGCGCGCGCTGTCCGAGGATGCGCTCGGCTACCCGGCGCTCGATCACGACATGCAGCACCACATGGCCCAGGCCGAACCCATCGACGCCAATACCAAGATGGGCACCGTCGGCGCCGTCGCCCTGGATGCGCAAGGCAACCTCGCCGCTGCCACCTCGACGGGCGGTGTGACGAACAAACGCCTCGGCCGCGTCGGCGACAGCCCGTTGATCGGCGCCGGGTGTTACGCCAACAACAAGACCGTGGCCGTTTCCTGCACCGGTTCCGGCGAGATGTTCATCCGCATGCTGGCCGCCTACGATGTCAGCGCGCTGATGGAATATAAAGGCCTGTCGCTCGAGGAGGCCTGCCGCATCGTGGTGATGGAAAAGCTGCCGACCATCGACGGGCGCGGCGGATTGGTCGCCGTCGATGCGCAAGGCAACGTCTGCCTGCCTTTCAACACCGAAGGCATGTATCGCGGTTATGCCCGCGTCGGCGATCCGCTGCAGATCGCCATCTACCGCTGATCGGCGAGGGCAGTGGCATGAACG
>JAVBSG010000168.1:0-35518 GCA_031547245.1 Propionivibrio sp. | reverse complement strand
TTCGCGATTTGTCGCTCAATAGCCCAGCGTCATCCAAGCCTGATACTTGCCGCCGGGAGGCAGCGTCCTGGCATGGTCCGACACGTCGCCGCGCTCCACGCAGAGGTAGCCGACGTGGTTGCCCGCGCCCATGTCGACGATGTTGGCATCGTTGTTCCAGGCGTTCCAGACGACCGAGCATTTCGTCGCAGATTCGATGTGCGCGCTGCTCGCGCCCGTCAGCACGGTCTGCTTGGCCGGTACGTCCAGGTAGATGCGATCGGTGAAACCATTGATTGTGACGTCGCCGTTCTGCATTTTCCGCGCCTCGTCGCTGCGGTCGATGTAGGTGATGCCGTCGAGTCCGGCCACGCGGGCCTTGGCGACATCCGGCGTGGCGAAGTAGGTGTGGAAGGCGAAGGTGAGCGGCGCGGCGTCAGTGCCGCGGTTTTCCACCGTCATGCCAAGTTTCAGCGTGGCGCCAGCCTCGATTTCCATGCGGAAGGCAAAGGCATGCGGCCAGTAGGCGCTGGTCGAGGCATCGCCGGCAAGTTCCATGGCCAGCCTCGTTGCGCCGTCGGCCAGACGCTCCGCGGCGACGAGGTTCCATTCCTTGAGCCGGGAGAATCCATGCACCATCTTGCCGTCGGGCGCGGGCCCGAACCAGGGCAGACAGAGCGGAATGCCGCCGCGAATCGCCGTGCCGTCCTGGAGCGCCGTCTTCGGCGAAACCCAGAACATTTCCGGTTGGCCGGCCGGCTGAAAGGCCATTACATGCGCTCCCTGCAATGCAACGACGGCGCGGCAGAGCGGATTTTCGATGACCAGCATCGGCAGGCCGGCGTCTCCTGCGTTGTGGTGCGAGGGATATAACTGCAGGGAACTGCTCGTCTGGATGCCGGCAGCGCGAAGTTGTTGCGCGTCGAGTTGGATTGGCATGTCTCTATCTCCTTGTTCGTTAATGGTTTTATCGCCATCTTGCAGCGATGGAGTCCTTGGAAGCTCTAGCGGAATGAAACAAAAGTCAGCGCACGTAATATGGCCGGACGGGCGTTGATGCTGGAATTATTTCGCAAAAGTTTCCAGGCAGCGTATCAGCATAGCGCTTTGCGCCGCCGGGCGAAAGCCAGCAGGCAGATCGAAACGGTGATGATCGGCCAGTTCCCCCAGCGCACATAGGGCGTGCTGCCGGTGTAGGCGTGAATCTCGCCGTTCAGCGCCGCCCGGGTATAGGCCGGGAGCGCGCCACGCACCGAGCCGTCGGCGTCGATGATCGCGGTAATGCCGGTGTTGGTGGCGCGCAGCATCATGCGGCCGGTTTCCAGCGCGCGCATGCGGGCGATCTGGAAGTGCTGCATCGGGGCCAGCGAGTCGCCGAACCAGGCGACGTTGGAAATGTTGACGAGCAGGGTGGCTTCGGGGAGCGCGCGGATGATCTCTTCGCCGAAAGCGTCTTCATAGCAGATGTTGAGGGCGACATTCATGCCGCCGATGCGCATGAGCGGCTGATGCGCCGAGCCACGCGTAAAGTCCGACATGGGGATGTACACCATGGCCATGAACCAGGCAAAGCCCGGTGGCGTGAATTCGCCGAAGGGGACGAGATGCGACTTGTTGTAGCGGTAAGTCCCCGATGCGCCGTAGCTGACGGCGCTGTTGGTGTAACGCTGGCCGCCGTCGTCGATGACGATGCCGAAGAGCAGATCGCCTTTTTCGCGGGCGGCCAGCGTCTGCAGTATGTCCAGGTACTCTTCCGGAACATCGTGCAGGAAGACCGGCAGGGCCGCTTCGGGAAGGATGGTGAGCTGTGCCGGATTGTCGTTCATCAGATGATAGTAGGCGCGCAGGGAGTCCTCGAAGCGCTCCGGCTGCCACTTGATGTTCTGGGCGATGTTGCCCTGCAGCAGCGTGACGCTCAACGGGTCGCCTTGCCGCGAGGTCCAGGGATGACCCAGCAGCAGGCCGCCGGCGATGAAGAAGGCGACGCTGGCCAGCAACCCAGCGCGGCAACCTTGCCGCCGGCAGGCTTCGGGAATCGAGGCGGCGGCGATGGCGGTCAGCAGGGAAACCCCATAGACGCCGGCGAGGGGAGCAAAGCCGGCCAGCGGACTCGGCGGCGTTTGCGAGTAGCCCAGGACAAGCCAGGGAAAACCGGTCAGGAACCAGCCGCGCAGCCAGTCGCACAAGGTCCATAGGGCGGCGAAGAACAGTATGCGTCGCCAGCCGGGCGCGGGGGCAAAGCGGACGAAGAGTCCGCATGCCAGGGCCGGGTAGAGCGCCATGCAGAGACAGAAAAAGACCGTGGCGAGTCCGGCTGTCAGCATAGGCATGCCGCCGAAGGTGCCAAGGCTGACGTAGATCCAGGAGACGCCGGTCAGGAAAAACCCCGCGCCGAATGCGCCGCCGATCATGGCGCCGCCGCGCCATCCCTTATTCTCGTCGGCGCTACGGTCGAGCAGGGCGAACAGGCCGCCGAGCGTCAGGAAAATGAGGGGAAACCAGGCCAGCGGGGCGAAAGCGGCCACGCTGGCCGCCCCCAGCGGCAAGGCGGCAACGGGGCGCAGCCGGAAAGCAAGCGGCTCTTTAGTCCAGTGCATCCGGCCTCTCGGCGGCGTTGGGCGACGGCTGGCGGCGTGTGACGAGCAGGGTGTAAAGCCGCCGCCGGTCGGCGCGCAGCACCTGGAAGTGCAGGCCGCCGATGTCGAGTTCTTCCTTGCGTTTCGGAACCCGGCCCATCTGGTTGAGAACCAGGCCGCCGACCGTATCGCATTCCTCGTCGCTGAACATCGTGCCGAATTCGGCGTTGAAATCGTCGATCGCCGTCTGCGCCTTGACGCGGTAGCGGCCGAACTGGTCCTGGCGGATGTTGTCTTCGGTTTCGTCGAGATCGTATTCGTCCTCGATCTCGCCGACGATCTGTTCCAGCACGTCCTCGATGGTGATCAGGCCGCTGACGCCGGCGTACTCGTCGATGACCACGGCCATATGGTTGTGCGAGACGCGGAATTCGCGCAGCAGTACGTTCAGCCGCTTGGATTCCGGGATGAAAACGACGGGGCGCACCCAGTCGCGCAGGCTGAATGGCCTGTCCTTGCGCGTGCGCAACATGTCCTTGGCCAGCAGGACGCCGATCACGTTGTCGCGGTTGTCCTCTATGACGGGGAAACGCGAATGGGCTGTGCGGTTGATTTGTTCGATGATCTCGTCGAAGGGATCGTTGACATCGACGACTTCCATTTTCGCGCGCGGCACCATGATGTCGCGCACGGTGATTTCGGAGGCGGCCAGCGCCCCCTCGGTGATCGACAGGGCGTCGGCATCGAGCAGTTCGCGCTCATGCGCCGAGCGCAGCAGGGCAATCAGTTGCTCGCGGTCCTCGGGTTCTCGCAAAAGCAGGGAGGAAAGGCGTTCGAAAAAAGTAGGTCGGTCGGGGTCCATTTTCTGTTGGCGCGTCGGCAAAGGAAATGCGTTTCCTAGGCTTTTTCCTCTTCATAGGGATCGTCGAACCCTAATGATGCCAGAATTTCACGTTCTTTATTTTCCATGAGGCGGGCATCGTCCGCGCCGGTTTCGTGATCGTAGCCCTGCAGATGCAGCAGGCCATGCACTATCAGGTGCGCGTAGTGGGCGTTTGCCGTTTTGCCCTGCTCGGCCGCTTCGCGGACGACGACGGCCGGGCAGATGGCAAGATCTCCGACGACGACAGGATCAGTTTCGTAGGGAAAGGACAATACATTGGTGGCATAGTCCTTGCCGCGAAACTCGCGGTTGAGCGCCTGGCCTTCCAGAGAGTCGACGAAGCGGATCGTGATCTGCCCGCCGCGCTTGCCGTCAGCGTTCAGCGCCTGCCTTGCCCAGGCGCGAATCTGCTCGCGAGGGGGCGGGGTTTCGCCGCCATTGGCGTATTGCACGCTGAGATTGAGCCGTTTACTGGCTGCCGGCAGTGGCATTTTTTTCCTCCAGAGCGGCGGCATGCGCTTCATAGGCGGAGACGATGCGCGCCACCAGCGGATGGCGCACGACGTCTTCCTTCTGGAATTCGGTGAAGGCGATGCCGCGCACGTCTTTCAGAATCTTGCGCGCCTCGATCAGGCCGCTTTTCTGCCCGCGCTGCAGGTCGATCTGCGTGACGTCGCCGGTCACTACTGCACGCGCGCCGATGCCGATGCGCGTGAGGAACATCTTCATCTGCTCCGGCGTGGTGTTCTGCGCTTCGTCGAGAATGATGAAGGCATGGTTCAGCGTGCGGCCGCGCATGTAGGCGAGTGGTGCGATCTCGATAGCGCCACGCTCAAAGAGCTTGCCGACCTTGTCGAACCCCATCAGATCGTACAGCGCGTCATAAAGCGGGCGCAGGTACGGATCGACCTTCTGCGCCAGATCACCGGGCAGAAACCCCAGGCGTTCGCCGGCTTCGACCGCCGGGCGGGTGAGCACGATGCGTTGCACCAGTTCGCGCTCGAAAGCGTCGACCGCCGAGGCGACGGCAAGATAAGTCTTGCCGGTTCCCGCAGGGCCAGTGCCGAAAGTGATGTCGTGTTCCTGGATCTTTCGGAGATATTCCACCTGTCGCGGCGTGCGGCCGTGCAGTTCGGCCTTGCGCGTCATCAACGTCGGCATGGCGTCGTCGCGCAGCGTTTCCTTGCGTGTCGGCCGATTGGTCAGCTCGATCAGCCCCAACTGGATTTCGTCGATGGACAGCGAGTTCCTGGCGCGCGCGTAGAACATCTGCAGGGCTTCGGAAGCCAGCGCCGTCTGCTCCTTCTCTCCGCGCACGGTGAAGCGCTCGCCGCGGCGGGCGACGGAAACGTCAAAGGCCGTCTCGATCTGCCGCAGGTTCTCGTCGAGGGCGCCGCATAGATTGGCCAGCCGCGAGTTATCGACCGGCGTGAGCAATAGCTCGACGGCTCGGGGTTTTTGCTTCGCGGCGGGGCTGGAAGTTTTTGCTGTCATGTTTTCAGGATTCGCGGGTCAGGATTTCGCCACGCAGCGAATGCGGCATGGCGGTCGTGATGCGTACGTCGACAAACTTATGCACGAGACGCGGGTTGCCCTGGAAATTGACGACACGGTTATTGTCGGTGCGTCCGGCCAGTTCGCTGTCATCCTTTTTCGACAACCCTTCGACGAGTACGCGCTGGACGGTGCCTTCCATCGTCTGCGATACGGACTGCGCCAGTTCCTCTATGCGCTGCTGAAGCCGCATCAGGCGTTCGAGTTTCACTTCGCGCGGCGTGTCGTCGGCCAGCTCTGCCGCCGGAGTGCCGGGGCGGGCGCTGTAAAGAAAGGAAAACGAGGCGTCGAATTTCACCTCCTCGATCAGCTTCATGGTTTTCTCGAAATCCTCGGCCGTTTCGCCGGGGAAGCCGACGATGAAGTCGGACGACAGGGAAATGTCGGGACGGGCGGCACGCAGCTTGCGGACGAGGCTCTTGTATTCGAGCGCCGTGTAACCGCGCTTCATGGCCGCCAAAACGCGGTCGGAGCCCGACTGCACCGGCAGGTGGAGGTGCGACACCAGCTTCGGCACTTGCGCATAGACGTCGATCAGCCGTTGCGTTAGCTCGCGCGGGTGCGAGGTTGTGTAGCGGATGCGCTCGATTCCGGGGATTTCGGCGATGTATTCGATCAACATCGCCAGATCGGCTTTCTCCTCGCCACCAGCCATGGCGCCACGGTAGGCGTTGACGTTCTGGCCGAGCAGGGTGATTTCTCCGACGCCCTGGGCCGCCAAGCCGGCAACCTCGGTCAGCACGTCGTCGAACGGGCGCGAGACTTCCTCGCCGCGCGTATAGGGAACGATGCAATACGTGCAGAACTTGCTGCATCCCTCCATGATCGACACGAAGGCAGCGGCGCCGTCGACCTTGGCGGGGGGCAGATTGTCGAATTTTTCGATGTCCGGGAAGGAAATGTCTACCTGCGGCTTGCCCAGCCGCCGCCGGTCGGCAATGAGCTGCGGCAGGCGGTGCAGCGTTTGCGGCCCGAAAACCACGTCAACATACGGTGCGCGGGCCACAATGGCCTCGCCCTCCTGGCTGGCGACGCAGCCGCCGACGCCGATGATCAGCCCGGGTTTCTCCTTCTTGAGCGGGCGGACGCGGCCAAGATCGTGGAATACCCGCTCCTGCGCCTTCTCGCGCACCGAACAGGTGTTGAAGAGGATGATGTCCGCATCGTCCGGGGAGTCGGTCTTGACGATTTCTTCAGAAGCTGCGAGCACGTCGGCCATCTTGTCCGAGTCGTACTCGTTCATCTGGCACCCGAAAGTGCGGATGAACAGTTTTTTTGCCATTGGAGCTAATTCAATTCTTTTTCAGGGATTCGGCTTCCGCCTTGCTGATCAGCCAGACGCGATGGACAGTGCCGAAGGAATTGTAAATGTAAACCACATCCGACGACCTCTGGATGGCCATGGGCATGACGATCAGATTTTTGTCATTGCGGAACTGCGCTACGGGCGAGAGCGGCAACGAATTGCCGTCAATGATGATCGTGCCGTCTCCGGTCGGAGGCAGCATGACGCCTTGCTTCACCTCTGGCGGCAAGGCGCGCTTGGTGACGTAGGTGTCGTATTGATCCTGCGAAACGACCGTACCCTGCGAGATCGTTTCGATCACGGCACTGACGATGGAGGCAATAAGAGAGGCTGGTAACGGCATGGGTATATTATAAACAAGCTTTTACGTCTTGTGGCATTGAGAAAAGTTGACCGCAGGATGTTCTCAACTTTATAATCGCCAGCCCTAATGGTGATGTAGCTCAGTTGGTTAGAGCGATGGATTCATAACCCATAGGTCGGCAGTTCAATTCTGCCCATCACCACCAAGAACACATCCAAGGAAGTCCAAAGAAGGCCGAAGTCCTAGACAGAATAAGGGATTCGGCCTTTTTTCTTGTCCAACGACATCCGAATCCATCCATTGCGATCCGACAGAAAAGCGGGTAAAAATACGGGTAGAACTTTCGGGGAGTAAAAGCCGGATTCTCCCGGAGGGTGGGGGTTTGCGCCTTCTTGTCCATTACGGATGGATTCGATGCGCGTGGTTCCGCCGGCCCGTGTTCCGCTAGTGATGGAGCGCCTCAATGCCCATCTTCACCAGTGTGCCGATGTGCTTGCGCCCAAACTTGATCCCCTCCAGTCGGAGCCGGTCGCGCAGCAGGCGAGCGCAGCATTGTTGAACCCCGGACTTTCCAGAAACAAGCTGACATACTATGGTCGGAAGAGGAATGATTGGAGTTCATTGCCTGGATCGCGGCGAACCTGCAAGCCGGTGATGTGATTCCGGGTGCCGAAGGTGCGCGCAAGGTGCGCTGGAGTCGTCCGGGAACAGGAAAGTCCGGTGGTGCGCGAGTCATTTACTTGAACCTGGCAAAAGAGGAAGTCTTGCTGCTTGTAGCGATATATGCCCCGTCGGACAGAAGCAACATGACATCTTCCGAAATCAAAAAGGTGGTGTTATATGGGCATCAAGAGAATGAACACTGAGGCTGTAGCCAAGGCCATCGAAGCCGACGCCGGTGAAACCCTCCCTGGCCCGCGGCAAGCTCTGATGGAAGCCAAGGCGGGCAAGGCTGGACGTGTTACAACACCAGAACAAATCCTCGTGCGCAGGCACGAGAAAAAACCGGTCTGACTCAAACGACGTTTGCGCGTCGAATTGCGACGCCAGTAGCGACGCTACGGGATTGGGAACAAGGCCGCTTCAAGCTGCCGTAAGGGGGCTGTGTCTACTGCGTTTGATCGTTAAGCATCCTGAACTATCACGCGAACTGAAGTCCGCTGAGGCGCTGCGCCGTCGCTGGGAAGTGGATGAAAACATCCCCATCTTTTCCAAGGACCAGCTTTATGTCGAGCAGCGCATGGCATCGCGCCGAAAAGGCGCAGGCAGCCAGGACTGAACCACCGGCATAGAACAGGAGTAAGGAGTGGTGTTCATGCCGATGAAGCGCGTTGCGATAAACACAACCTCTTTTGCGAGATAAATGCTAGGAGATCGCAACATGCCCAATCTCATGTTTTGATATAGCGCTGCTAAAATCGAGGCAACCATTGCCAGTCTGATAACCATGTTGATAACAGGACTGGCCATTTACCCCTCACCCCAAGAAGGTAAAAAATGACTATTGCCAAACGACTCCTGATCCTGCTGTCAGTCTTACTAGCGGCCCTCGTTATTGTTGGGGTATTCGGCATTTCGCAGATGAGCGACCAAAGCAAACGCATCAACTACATCAATACGAATATTGTCCCAAGCTTGGCGGTTATCGACCGAATCGGTACGAATTTTGCCGTATTGCGCGGCGATATTCTGCGACACATGCTTTCAAATAACGATCAGGACATGACCAAGCTCGAAGAGGATATCAAACAGGTTCGTAGCGCCATCGATGCTGATCTGAAAATGTACCAGGAAAAGCTGATCACCAGCGATAAGGATCGGGAATTGCTTCTGGATGAACAGGCCAGAATCAAAGAGTTTTACGTTGTGGTCGACCAGGTTTTGCCTCTTTCGAGAAATTCCCAGTCCGCGTTGGCGACAGAGAAAACAATCATTGCGCGTCCTATGATTGATGCCATAACCAAAGCGCTGAAAATCCATTCAGAATATAACCTGATGCTCGCGGACAATGAGGGTTCGCAGGCCGAGGAACAAACCGTTCGCGGTGGCTGGGTCATTGCCGGCATACTGACCATAGCCTTCGCTATTGGCCTGTTCTTGAGTTCCATGACCTACCGCCAGGTTATCGGATCGCTGCGTAATATGCAGACAACGATGATCGGCATAGCAGCACATCTTGATTTCACTCAGCGTGTCACTATCACGGGACAAGATGAAATCGCGGATACGGCACGAGCATTCAACGCCCTGCTCGATAAAGTCCACAACAGCCTGAAGACGATGCGATTTAGCGCTGAGCGAGTTAGCGCTTCCTCTTTGCAACTATCCTCAGCCGCACAGCAGGTCTCCGTCAGCTCAGATGAGCAGAGCACTGCTTCGTCGAACATGGCAGCGGCTATCGAAGAGTTGGCCGTTAGCATCAGCCACGTCTCCGACCGGGCGGATGAGGCCAATACCCTGGTGGTTCATGCTGGGGAATCCGCCCACGGAGGGGTAACGGTCATTGAGAAAACACTGAATGACATTCACCGCATTGAGTTGGCGATCAAACGGGCAACAGAGGTCTTTGCCAAGCTGGATGCGGACAGCGCCAGAGTCGGCGCAGCAGTCATTGTTATCCGTGATATTGCGGAGCACGCTGACTTGCTGGCACAAAATGCGGCGACCAAGACAGAGGAGGCGGAAGGCGCCAGCCGAGGGGAAAATACGATGGAAGACGGAATCCGTAAATTGGCGGAGCGGACGGCAGTATTTACTCAAGAAATTACCGAAACCATAGCGGCTATGCAAATCAATGCCGACCGAGCGATCGACGACATGCTTATCGCGGTGACCGAGGTCGAAAAAAGTGTCAATCATGTTAAGGAAGTAAAAAAAGCCATCCATCAGATCGAATCCGGCGCGGAACAGACCGTGTCCGTGGTAGGCGAAATCACTGATGCCATCCGAGAACAAAACGCTGCCAGTTCAATCATCGCCCAGCAAGTCGAACGTATCGTCCAGATGTCCGAAGAGAGCAGCGCTGCTGCGCAGAGTACGGCGATGAATTCGAACGAACTGAGTAGCGTGGCGCAGGCCATGTGGACTGAAGTAGGAATGTACAAAGTCGCCGCATAGTGCATTGCTTACTTCCGATGCACGGCCCTATAGGCAAGCTCGACTAGGATAGCTTGTTCTCAGCCCACAGACCTTTAGTCGGCCTCGCGAAAATGGCAAGAACCGCAATCAAGCTGATTTCAATTGAAAAGGACCACGCGATGTGCCCGAGGATCTCACTCCACAATTCGTATCCATTCAGCTTCCACAACCATCCCGTTTCACCGTTCAGATAGGCCGGATGTCTGAAACCGAGTATGGGAATAAGAAAACCATGCATGACGATGGTAATAACCAGACCATAAGCTGCGCCGTACCAGAGCCTTGTTTTCGGCCACCAGGCAGATAGCAGGACGTAAAGGAAGGCAAAAGCGAAGCTGAACAACCAGTGATAAAGCATCACCGCACCGGGAATGGTTACCCCCTGATAAGCATAATCCAGCGAGTGCGAGTTAATACCCAGCCAGCCAAGCCAGGCGTCAATATGTGCTGCCGGTGGGGAAATCTCTCCGGCTACGCGAGGCGGCATATTGGCTTCCGTTCCTGATTTTACGAGAGAACTGATAAAACCACCGATAACCGTCGTCCAGAAGATGACCTGAAGATTGCTCTTGTTGTTCAGCATTGCTACTTTCCTGTTAAGGATAGGATAGGACGATACTAGAGCCACGATCGCATCGTACGAAGTGCGCCGAAGAAATGCAGTCGGAATTGCACTGAAGCTGCGGTCGGCTGTGTCCTACAGGCTTTTCCTTATCCTGGCGGCAAAGTGGGCAGCTTACTCGGTGTGACGACGCCGTTGCTGGCATTGAGCGACGACCCGCACATCAAGCACGTTGAGCGCGGCGAACAAGGTCGTTGTCCCGTTGCATCTGTAGTCGTTTGTCATTGTCGATGCTTGCTCTTTCTTAAGCGGCAGTCCGGGCTGGGTACGATCCAACGCATGTAAAGCTCTGGTGTCGCGCAGATGTTTCAAAAACGACGAGTAATTCGGGCCTTGGAATATTCTTCCTATTGACTTGATTCCAATTTGGCACTAGTTGTTGAAAATATATCGATTGTTCGCCCATTTATAGGAAGGGCATAAGTCGTATTGATTCCAATTTAGCACTACCTGCTGAAAATATATCGGTTGTTCGCTCCTTTGGAAAGAGGCAAAGTTCAGTTAGGCGAGCATGAGCGCTGCCAATGTTTGTTATTAACTCAATAAGGGCATTAACGGAAATGAAATCCTCGACTGTGGTTCTTGGCGTTATCGGCAACGATTGCCATGCCGTAGGCAACAAGATAATCGAAAATACCCTGGACAGAGAAGGCTTTGACGTGGTTAATCTCGGCGTCATGGTCAGTCAGGACGAGTTCGTCGACGCGGCTATCGAAACGGGGGCCAAGGCCATTCTCGTTTCATCCATATATGGGCATGGCGAGATCGACTGTGAGGGTTTGCGCGGCCGGTGCATTGAGCGCGGTCTCGACAACATTCTGCTTTACGCCGGCGGTAATTTGGTGATCGGCAAGCATGATTTCAGCGAAGTTAATAAGAAATTCCTTAACATGGGTTACGACCGCGTCTTCGCACCGACTGTGGACCTGACCGAGGTCGCAGAACTTTTGCGGAACGATATCGCCGGGTTGGCGTGATGATCGTCGCTTCCATCGATATCGGCTCGACCTGGACCAAGGGGGCTACCTTCGATATCGCTCCGCAGGGCGATGACGTTCGAGTCGTGAAGCGCTCATCACGGCCGACGACGGTCGGAAATCTGTTTGACGGGTTTTTTCTTGTGCTCCAGGAAATCACTGGGTGCGACGATCCGCTGCCTCTGCTGCGTTCGGGCGAACTGAAGCTGCAATATTCCTCTTCCGCTAAAGGCGGGCTTGCCGTTGCGACCATCGGCCTGGTGCCGGAAGTGACGCTCGAACTCGGAAAAATCGCCGCCCAATCGGCTGGAGCGCGGGTATCACAGGTCTTTTCCTATCATTTAAATGAATTGGACATCGCAGCACTGGAAAAACAGCAGCCCGACATTCTGTTATTTGCCGGCGGTACTGACGGCGGCAATAGTCAATACGTGCTGGCCAACGCGGAAAAAGTGGCCCAGTCTGCGCTAAATTGCGAGATCGTCTATGCAGGGAACCGTTCCGTGGCCGAGCAGGTTCGGAGCATCCTCGCGCACAAGCGGCTCCGGGTGGTTGACAATCTTCTGCCGCAGTTCAACGAACCTAGCCCAGAGCCTGCCCAGGACGAAATCCGGAAGGTGTTTCTCGATGCCATCGTCAAGGGAAAAGGTCTCGACCTCATTGTTGAGGCGACCGGAGCGATGCCGCTGCCGACGCCCTATGTGGTGTTGGAGTATGTGCGCGCCATCCACGAGCACGTGCCAGGCTGGAACGAGTTCATCATGTTCGACATGGGTGGCGCGACGACGGATGTTTATTCTGCCTGCCAAGAAAAGCCTGAAGCTGGCGTCGTTGTGCGGAACATCTATGAGCCGGAAATCAAACGCAGCGTCGAAGGCGATCTGGGTATGCGCGTTTCCGCCCATGCCACGGCGCGGGAGGGAGGCGCACCGATCGAGATCGCCTTGAAGCGGATGGATGTCAGCTCTGACGCCTTGGCGTCTTATGCCGACCGGCTCGCCGAAACACCGGAATACTTGCCTGAACGGCCTGAGGAGCAGGCCATGGACGAGGTTCTGGCCGGAGCCTGTGTGGGATACGCCGCTGCACGTCATGCTGGGCGCTGGACGACAATGTATACCGTGGAGGGTGAAGTGAAAGTCCAGACCGGACGTGATCTGACCAAGGTCGGCAAGGTCGTCGGTTCGGGGGGCTGGCTGTCGCGGCAGACCGGCTTCAATCCGGCTGCCTGGATGGCTGATCACGGTATCGACCGCCGTGGGCGGGCCGTGCTGGTGCCACGACGTTTCGACTACTACCGGGATGAACAATATCTGTTTCCGCTGCTGGCTAATCTGGCTCGCGAATATCCGCGTGCGGCAGCCTGCTCCGGAATCAGCATGTTAGTGCAATAGAATTTGGAGACAATGGTGGAACTCAGAAATAGAAAACTGGATATCGATACTTTTCGCGCCATTCGAAAGGATGTGATGCAGACTTGGCCAACCGGCAAGGATGTCGATTTTGAAGATGGCGTGCGCTACCAGGACAAGCTTCCTCAACACAAGCGCTTCTCGTCCGTGCTGGCGCAGGCCGACAAAGCCGGCAAGACCTTGTGTCAGCCGCGCGCCGGCGTTGCTCTCGTCAAGGAGCATATCGAGCTACTGACCTTTCTGCAGGACAGCTGTGATCTCCTGCCCTCGACGATCGACGCCTATACGCGCCTCAATAGTTATGACAAGGCGGCCGAGGGCATCGCACGTTCGGAGGCAGCGGGCACCTCGCTGCTCAACGGCTTCCCGGCCGTCAATCACGGCCTGCATGAGTGCCGCCGCGTGGTTGAAGCAATCTCGAAGCCTGTGCAGGTGCGGCATGGTACACCGGATGCGCGGCTCCTCGCAGAAATCACGCTCGCAGCTGGTTTCTCGGCTTACGAAGGCGGCGGCATCTCATATAATATTCCTTATGCCAAGAAAGTACCGCTCGAGCGCTCGCTCACGCATTGGCAATATTGCGATCGTCTGGTCGGCCTCTACGAGGAACATGGCATCCGCATCAACCGCGAACCGTTCGGTCCGCTGTCCGGTACGTTGGTGCCGCCCTTCATGTCACATGCCGTCGCCATCATTGAAGGCCTGCTGGCGTTGGAGCAGGGCTGCAAGTGCATCACGCTCGGTTATGGCCAGGTCGGTAACATGGTGCAGGACATCGCTGCCATACGCGCATTACGCGATCTCGGGCACGAATACTTTCAGGCCGCGGGCTTCAAGGATTACGCCTTGTCGACCGTCTTCCATCAATGGATGGGGGGCTTCCCCGAGAATGAGTCGCAGGCTTTCTCCGTGATCTGCTGGGGCAGCGCGGTGGCGGCGCTTTCCGGTGCAACCAAGGTGATCGTCAAGACGCCGCATGAGGCGCGCGGCATCCCGACCAAGGAAGCGAACAAGCAGGGTCTTGATGCTACCCGGCAGATGTTGAACATGGTGGGCGAGCAGTTCTTCCCGGCAAGTGCTGCGCTCGATGCCGAAGTCGATCTCATTAAAGCCGAAACACGGGCCGTACTGAAAAAGGTGTTCGAGCTGGGTCAGGGCGACGCCGCCGTCGGGTCGGTGCGCGCCTTCGAGGCCGGTGTGCTCGACGTGCCGTTTGCCCCTGCTGCCTGCAACATGGGCAAGCTCTTGCCCGTCCGTGACAACGAAGGCGCAGTGCGCGTCTTCGAGCCCGGCCGTGTTCCTCTGCCAGATGACATTCTGGCTTTCCACCGCGACAAGATCGCCGAGCGCGCGAAAGCCGAAGGCCGTGCGCCCGCCTTCCAGATGGTGGTGGACGATATTTATGCCATTTCTAAAAGCAAATTGATTGGGAGACCCCATAAATGAAGATTACACAAGCTCTTTTTGTCGCAGGTTATTCGTCGTTCTATTTCGATGACCAGAAAGCGATTAAGGCGGGTGCCGGACATGACGGGTTTACCTATGTAGGGAAGCCGATGACGCCGGGATTTGACCAGATCCGCCAGGCCGGCGAGTGCGTGTCGGTGCTCCTGAAACTCGACAACGGCATGTGCGCCGTGGGCGATTGCGCTGCGGTGCAATATTCGGGTGCAGGCGGACGCGATCCGCTGTTCCTTGCAAAAGATTTTGTACCGTTTTTGGAAAAGCATATCCGTTCCATGCTGGAAGGCCGCACTGTCGATACCTTTCTCGACAACGCCCGCTTCTTCGATACGCTCGAAATCGAAGGCAAGCGTTTGCATACAGCCATCCGCTACGGCCTGACCCAGGCGTTGCTCGATGCTACCGCGCTTGCTCACAAGATTACCAAGGCGGAAGTTATTCTTAAGGAATACGATCTGCCGTTAATAGCCGAGCCAATTCCACTGTTTGGCCAGAGCGGCGACGAACGCTATGCCAATGTCGACAAGATGTTGATCAAGAATGTGGACGTGCTGCCACACGGCCTGATCAACAACGTGCCGGAAAAGCTCGGCCACAAGGGCGAGAAACTGCAGGAATACGTCTCTTGGCTTGTCAAGCGCGTCGAAACGCTGCGCAGCCGGCCCGATTACAAACCCTGCCTGCATATCGATGTTTACGGCACCATCGGCCTGATTTTCGACAATGATCCGAAGCGGGTCGCCGATTACGTAGCCGGGCTCGAGAAATTTGCAGGTCCGTTGCAACTCTACATCGAAGGGCCGATCGACGCCGGTGCCAAGGATGCGCAGATAGAGGGGCTCGGCAAGATCACGGCACGCCTGCGTGAGCTTGGCTCGCCGGTTAAGATCGTTGCGGACGAGTGGTGCAATACCTTCGAGGATGTGGTCGACTTCACCGATGCCAAGTGCTGCCACATGGCGCAGATCAAGACCCCCGATCTCGGCGGTATCCACAACATCGTCGATGCGGTGCTCTACTGCAACAAGAACGGCGTTGAAGCCTATCAGGGGGGGACCTGTAACGAGACCGACATCTCGGCAAAGGCCTGCGTGAATCTCGCCATCGCAGCCCGCCCAATGCGCATGCTGATCAAACCCGGCATGGGCTTCGACGAGGGGTTTAATACCGTCTACAACGAAATGCACCGTACACTTACGCTGTTGAAAGCCAGCAGGGGGATGTCATGAAACCTGAATTCAAGATCCTTTCGCCAACCGCTATTCTTGGCTACGGCTTCCCTGAAGCGAGTTTCCTGCGCGGTATGGCGGAAAAGCCGGACCTGATCGCAGTGGACGGCGGTTCGACCGACCCTGGTCCATACTACCTCGGGTCGGGCAAGTCCTTCACCGACCGCACCGGCGTCAAACGCGATCTCACCTATATGATCAGGCACGGCGTCAAGGCTGGTGTGCCCGTCGTCATCGGCACGGGCGGCGGTTCAGGAGCCGCGCCGCATCTGCAGTGGTGCCGCGAGATCGTCCTGGAGATCGCCCGGGAGGAGAAACTCAGCTTCAAGATGGGGGTCATTCCGACCGATATAGATAAGGCCGAGATTCATCGGGCGCTCGACAACGGTGAGATCGAACCGCTCGATCTCGTTCCGCCGCTGACGCACGAAGCTATCGACGCTTGCCCGCATATCGTCGCGCAAGCGGGTGTCGAACCTTTCATTCGTGCTCTGGAGGCCGGTGCACAGGTGGTGCTGGCGGGCCGCGCTTACGATCCGGCGTGTTTCGCGGCGCTGCCGATCATGCGCGGTTACGATCCCGGCCTGGCGTTGCATTGCGGCAAGATTCTCGAATGCGCGGCGATTGCCGCCACGCCGGGGTCTGGTTCGGATTGCGCTATGGGAATTTTGCGCGAGGATTCCTTCGTGCTGAAGGCGTTGTCGGACGAGCGTAAGTTCACGGCGGAATCGGCTGCGGCGCATACCTTGTACGAAAAATCCGACCCTTACTTCCTGCCTGGCCCGGGCGGCGTCCTCGATCTGACCGCATGCAGTTTCAAGGAACTGGGCGACGGTACGGTAGAGGTGCGCGGCTCGAAGCATGTGCACACCCCCTACAAAGTCAAACTCGAAGGTGCCGTTCCGGTGGGTTACCGCGCGATCTCCGTCGCCGGTATGCGCGACCCGATCATGATCGGCAGCATCGAAACCATCCTCGAATCCGTCAAGGCGCGCGTCAGCGCCATCCTGGGAGACGAGGCCAAGGCACAGGTGTTCTTCCATCTCTATGGCAAGAACGGCGTCATGGGGGCGCTCGAACCACTTAAAAATGCTGTGTCCCATGAATTGGGGCTAGTGATCGAAGTGGTCGCCGAGACGCAGGAAAAGGCCAATACGGTCTGCTCGCTGACGCGCTCGACACTACTACACTACGGTTATCCGGGCCGAGTGGCGACGGCGGGTAACCTGGCGTTCCCGTTCTCGCCATCCGATACGCCGGCCGGCGCGGTGTATGAGTTCGCGCTCTACCACCTGATGAAGGTGGATGAGAAAACTATGTTCCCGTTCAAAATGGAAACGGTGGGAGTTTGAGGCATGAAGAACATTCTTGACATCGCCCGTGTGGTACGTTCGAAGAATTCGGGCCCTTATGAACTGGTGCTGGACGTCCTGCTCAAGGATCGGGCTGTTTTCGACGCCCTGCGTATGAGCGGCCAGTTTTCGCCCGAGCGGATAGCCGAGGCCTACGGCGTTCCCATCAGCGATATCAGACGGATCGTATGGTTCGAACCGTCGAACGCTGTCAAAGTAGTCATGCCGCGCCACATCGTTTCGGGAGCGCCCGGTGATTCCGACGTTTACGGCGCGCAGCAGCATGCTCCGTTGCTTGGCATGAAGTTCGATTTGTAAAGCTGCGTGATTTGGGGAAAGGGCGGCTTCCTCTATAAACCACCTTCCCTGACTTTCTGTTTGAACGTGGATTGCCCAAGCGAGAGTTGAGCAGGGCGGCAAGGTATGGCGAGTTAATATGCACGAAACTTTGATCTGCGCGATCTATTACGCTCCACGAGGGCGCCAGCGGCTTTACAGACTGGGATGGGAAATCGCTCAGCGACATCTTCTGCCGAACGACCTTCTGATCGGTGTAATCGGTGAGCAGGGCTCGGGAAAATCGACATTGATCCGCGGTGTCTTTCCGGGATTGGAGCTGACGAACGACGATGAAGGCATCAACATGCCGACCTCGCCGATTTTCGGCTTCGATGCCGCCGAGCATTTCGGGCCGCACACTTTCCATATCGACGTCCGGTACGAACTGGCCTTTCATCAAATGTATCAAATCGTTGATGCGGTGACTGAGGCTATTAAGTGTCGTCGTCGGGTCATCGTCGAGCATTTCGACTTGCTTTATCCAAATCTCGGTTTCAACGCCCAGGTTATTTTCGGTGTCGGCGAAGAGGTCCTCGTCGTGCGGCCCGGCGTTTTTGGACCTTTACCCGAAGCGGTCAAAAACATCGTCTACCGGACCGTCAAATATCGGAAAATGGCGCATTCGGCCGAGGACATTACCAGTCTGGTTCTCTTCAGGAAATACGGGCATAAGTTTCCGAGTCTGCACTCGGATGTCAAGCATGGTTTCGTGGTGGGTTTCAAGGAAGCCCCGAATATCGATATCAGAGAACTCGAAGCGGAAGTGCTGGCGATCATCGCTCAGGATATCCCGATCGTTCCCGACGGCGAGAGCCATATAAAGATCGGCGAAGAAAGAATTCCATGTACCGGTATCAGGACGCACGTCTGCTCCTCGGGGCATATCGAGGCATTCCGTCTTTTGCCGGAATTTCGTTATGACCCCATCGGCCAAGAGTATTTGCTGGTTGGTCTCGTCGGAGAGACCGCAGAAAAAATCGGGGTGGGTGAAATCCTGTCGACCGTTGGCTGATGAACAAAGCTTGATTGCCACGTTGCGTTTCAAGCTCGAGCAGGCCTTCAGTGCCCTCAAACGACGCTCCCATCTGAGCCGGGCTCGTTGCTTTGGCTTCGTCAAGGTCGGGACCAGATGTGTCGGGCTGCGCTGGGGGTGAATCTGCTTAAGGCCCGTCGCAAGCTGCAACGGAAGCGCCTTGATGGGAAAGGTGCGCATGCATGAGAGCAAATGCCCCCGCGATGGGATCAGACGAGGTCAAATAAGCGTTCAAAAACGCCAAAAATCGCTCAGAAAAGCACAACAGAACTGACTCGGCGCACTGTCGGAGCCAGTTCTGCAATGAGTCTTGACAAGGAAATTAATCATATACTACTCTATAGAAAACGATTACTATCTGCCGCTGCCAGTTTTTTCTGTACTACGATAATTTTTTGTCATATGGCTATAGAGCGAACTGTAGATGAAAGATCAGAGAAGGACGACAAAAAGGGCAACAATTCGTGACGTCGCACTCATGGCCGGGATCTCTGTGGCTACTGTGTCGAGAGTGTTGAGCCACAGCACCTACCCAATCAGCAAGGGAACGAGAAAAAAGGTCCTCGAGGCGGCACAGGAATTGAGCTATTCGCCCAATCTGCTGGGAAGAATGCTCAAGAAGAGCGACAGCAGGGATATCGGGGTGATTATTCCCAACATATCCAACCCTTTCTATCCGCAGCTCGTTTTGGGAATAGAAACGGAAGCCAGGAAGCATGGGTTCAGCATCTTGCTCTGCAATTCGTTCAGGGATGTCGCGAACGAAAGGAAATACGTTGAGCTGATGCACCAGAAACAGATCCGGGGAATCATTCTTTCTTCTATAAGCGAAGAGCATGGTTTCTTGAAGGATTTGTGTGCCCGCGGGTTGAAAGTCGTCGGCTTTGACCAGAACATAGAGGATTTTCACTGCAACAGAATCAGCTTCGATTTTACTGCTGGCGCCGTCATGGCCATGGATTACCTGGCCGCCATGGGGCATCAGAGAATTGCCTTTGCCTCCTCGCCTCTGGTCAGGAGGAGCCGCCGGGAAATATTCGAAGGCTACAAGCTGGGGCTGTCGAAAAACAACCTGCCTTTCTCCGCCGATCTGGTTTACATCATGGAGATCGAAAAGGAAGTGGAGAACGGTTCCTTCGAATTTGACAGCGGCAGGAACATGGCCGAGATGATCCTGGCGTCGGATGAATTGCCCACCGCCGTATTTGCCGTCAACGATGTCACGGCGCTGGGGATCATTCATGGCCTTATGAACAGGAACGTCAGGGTTCCTGACGATATATCGGTCATGGGATTCGACAATATCGAATTCTCCGCCATGTTCAACCCGCCACTGACCACGATCAATCAGCCAGCATTCGAAACCGGGCGCTTGGCTTGCAACGTGTTGATAGAAAGCCTGGGAGAGGAAAAAAACGATCATGTTTCGCTCAAGCTCGAACCCTCGCTAGTAGTCAGAGATTCGGTCAGGAATCTGCTTGGATAGTTTTTTTGCCTTTCATAGAAAACGTTTGCTATGAATATAAAAAGGGGAACACGATGCTCAGCATAAAGGAATCTTCGGCAGGCAAGCTTTTGGTCAAGCTCTATAAAAACAGGGCTGACCTGGGTAAGGCATCGGCAGAAGAAATGTCCGTGGTCTTGAAATCGCTGCTGGAAGAGAAGAAAGGCGAGATCAACGTCATTTTCGCCGCGGCTCCGTCACAGAACGAGTTCCTGGAAGCGCTGGTCGGCATACAAGGAATCGATTGGAGCAGGGTGAACGCGTTTCACATGGACGAATATCTGGGGCTCGGCCTGGATGCGCCTCAAGGGTTCGGTAATTTTCTCAGGGACCGGATATTCGGCAAGGTCTCCATGAAGACGGTCAACTATATCGACGGAAATGCCAGCGACCCGCAAAAGGAAAGCATTCGCTACGCCAAGCTGCTCGAGCAATTTCCACCCGACATCGTTTGCATGGGCATTGGCGAAAACGGGCATATCGCGTTCAACGACCCTCACGTAGCGCGATTCGAC
Organism: Propionivibrio sp.; assembly: GCA_031547245.1. Lineage (GTDB taxonomy): Bacteria > Pseudomonadota > Gammaproteobacteria > Burkholderiales > Rhodocyclaceae > Propionivibrio. The sequence goes on along the minus strand of JAVBSG010000168.1, from coordinate 15,331 downwards.
GACGAAGAGCTGGCGAAGGTGGTTGAGCTCGACGAGAAATGCCGTATCCAGCAGGTCAATGATGGCTGTTTCGCGCGGCTTGGCGATGTCCCCACCCATGCCCTGACGATGACCATCTCCGCACTCCTTTCTGCGCGGCACATTTTCTGCATGGTGCCAGGTCGGCTAAAGGCCAAGGCCGTGGCAAGGACGATATCCGGCGAGGTCAGCGAATCCTGCCCGGCCTCCATCCTTAGAACCCATGACCGGGCGGTGTTGTATATCGATCAGGACAGCGCCTCGGAATTGAAACCATGAACGGTGGCTGATATGCGGACAAAGATCATAAACGGCAGAATCATCACGCCATACCGGCTTATCGAAGGTGGGACCCTCGCTGTCGAGGGAGACCGCATCGTTTATGTGGGACAGTCGGATTTCGAAATGGATAACTGCGCGGTCATCGACGCGCGCGGCAACTACGTGTCTCCGGGTTTCATCGATATCCATACCCACGGGGGCGGTGGTCACGATTTTATGGACGGGAGCAGCGAGGCCATCCTGGGCGCAGCCCGCATGCATGCCGAGCATGGCACGACTGCCATCGTGCCGACCACCCTGGCCAGTACCGATAACGAGCTGTTCCGTACCTTTGAAGCATTCAGGGAAGCAAAGACCAGGAACACCAATGAGGCCAAGCTGGTGGGGCTCCATCTCGAAGGTCCCTACTTTTCCCCAGCACAGGCCGGTGCGCAAGATCCAAGGTATATCAAAAATCCATGCAGGGAAGAGTACGAAAAGATTCTGGATCAGTCAGAGGACATAGTGCGCTGGAGTATCGCGCCGGAACTGGATGGCGCGATGGAAATGGGCCGATTACTGCGCGACCGGGGCATTCTGCCTGCCATAGCACACTCCGATGCCGAATACGAACAGGTCCAGGAAGCTTTCGAGAACGGTTACACCCACGTCACTCACTTGTATTCAGCCATGTCTGGAGTCCATCGGCGGAATGCCTACCGGTATCTGGGTGTCATCGAGAGCGCCTTTCTGATTGATGAACTGAGCGTCGAGATCATCGCCGATGGCTGCCATCTGCCGCCAGAGCTGATTCAACTCATCTACAAGATCAAGGGGCCTGCCTGGACTGCATTGATCAGTGACTCCCTGAGAGGAGCCGGAATGCCCGAGGGCGAAAGTATTTCGGGAAGCCTCAGGAACGGCCAAAGGGTCATCATTGAGGATGGTGTCGCCAAGCTTCCGGACCGCTCGGCCTTCGCCGGAAGCGTGGTTACCGCGGATCGGCTGGTCAGAACCGTGGTCAGCCAGGCAAAAATTCCGCTGCTCGACGCAGTAAGAATGATGTCCTCAACCCCCGCGCGGATTATGGGCTTTGACAGGAAAGGCTCCCTGAGTCAAGGCATGGATGCGGATATTCTGATATTCGATGATGACATCGACATTCGGTTGGTTATCGTCATGGGCAAGTCGATATATGAAAAGAAGGCCTTTCGTTGAAACGTTGGGTAGCCATTACAAACGAAGGAGAGGAAAATGAGAAACAAGTTTAAGTTCTTGATCGTGTTGGCTCTGTTTTCAGTCGCTTCCCTGGGTGTCAATATCGAATCGCAGGCGGCGGCGTCCGAAAAAAGTTTCAAATTAAAAATTGCCGGAATCAAGACACCAGACGATCCGGCAAGTATCTCCATGGACAAATTTGCCGAAGCGCTCAATGGCAATGCCCCAATAAACATTTCCGTCAAGACATTCAACAACAATATGCTCGGCCCCATCAACGACATGTTGAGCGGCATGCCTGGCGGAACCACGGATTTGTTCTACAATACGTTGTCATGCTACGGCTGGCTGGGCGGCGCCAAGAGATTCAATGCCGTTACGGCGCCGTTCATCTGGGATGATTACGAGCAAATGCAGGCCTTCCTGGATTCCGATATCGGCAAGGAATGGATCGAGGAAGCGGCGCAGAAGACGGGGGTACGCATACTCGTTGCCAATGGCGAGCTTCCTGCCCGCCAACTGACTGCAAACAAGGCGGTCAAGGTCGCGGACGATTTCGATGGCCTGAAGGTAAGGACGGCGGAATCCGCCATGGTCCAGCAAACGATGAAGAAATTGGGCGCCACGCCGATCGTCGTGCCGTTTGCCGATCTGTATCTCGCGCTTCGTCAGGGAACGGTCGACGCTCAGGAAAACAACTTTATTACGGTCAAGACAGCCAGCCTCTTCGAAGTTCAGAAGTACCTGATAAAGACCGACTACATCCGGGATGTTTCCGCAATATTCATCAGCGAGAACGTGTGGAAACAAATGTCGCCTGCCCAGCAGGCAGCCGTGAGGCAGGCAGCTCTCGACGCCGTCAAGCTTGAGGCCCGCCAGATCGCAGCTCAGATGGATGCGACTGTGGACTTCCTGAAAAGCAAGATGACCTATATTGAAGCCGATACAAAGTCGATCCAGAACAAACTGGGAGCCAATATCTACCAGGAATTCGACAAGACCGGGCAACTCTGGCCGACGGGAACTATCGACAAGATTTTGTCATTCAAGGCAAATTACAAGAAATAACATGGAATTCAAAAAATGATTGCGGCATGTACTTGCCCGGTGCCCATGCAAAATTCTGGGGTCGGGCGGGTGCTCCGCACACGATGCCTATATCCGTGCCATGTTGACAAAGAAACTACCGGACGGCGGCCGGCCGATTGAAATCCTTTCTCGAACGGTAGTTTTGTCGCTTGGCTACGGGGGGAGTAAGTAATGGCAATTTTCCTCATTTTCATTTTGATGTTCCTGCTGATGTTCCTCGGTATGGACATTTTCGTCTCCATGGCGTTTGCCGGGGGCGTCTATCTCTTCGCTACGGGTAATGGACCGATTGGCGTCATATCGAACAACATGGTAAACGGCCTATCCAATATTTCATTGTTGTGTATCCCGTTTTTCATCCTTGTCGGCGAGTTGATGAACATCTCGGGCATGACAGACCGGACCTTGAAGTTCGCACTTTTCTTCATCGGCAAGATCAAGGGTGCTCTGGCTCACGCCTGCATCGTGATCAACGTGATCTTTTCCCTGGTCTCCGGTTCGGCTCCGGCTGATGCCGTCGCCATATCTCCGATCCTGCTCCCGCAAATGAAGAAGGAAGGTTACGACGAAGAATTTTCGGCTGCCCTGAATGCAGCGGCGGCGATATTGGGACCGATCATTCCTCCAGGCATACCGATGGTCTTTTTGGCGCTGATTACCAACCTGTCCATCGGGCGGCTGTTCCTGGGCGCCATGATTCCGGGCTTGATCATGGCCGGCGCCCTGCACATCCTGGTCATTATCAAGGTTCGAAAAATGAAGCTGCTGCCCAGAGGAGACGAATGCAATCTGACACTGAAAGGATTCTGGGATGTACTTCGCGAATCTTTCCTATCCTTGCTCGCCCCGGTGATCATCATCGCCGGAGTAATCAGTGGCGTCACCACCATTACGGAAATCGCCATCCTGGCCACGGCCTATGTGCTATTCATTGGAGCCTTTGTATACAGGACAATCCATCTCCGTAACATGATGGAAGCGTTTTCGAAAGCTGTGAAGTTTTCCGCCACGATCATGGCCCTCTTTGCCGTCGCTGGCATTTTCTCGTACCTGATAGCAGTCGAGGGCCTGGGCATCGCTCTGGAAAAGTTCTTCATTGGCCAGAATCTTTCACCTTTCGTGTTCCTGCTGGTGATCAACATCTTCTTCCTGCTCATCGGAATGGTTATGGATGCAACCCCGGCGATGTTGATTTTCGTACCGCTGCTGCTTCCCATCGCAATCAAGTTCGGGATTGATCCCACCCATTTCGGCATCGTCGTCATCAGCAATCTGATGATCGGTCTCATCACACCACCGGTCGGCGGTTTGCTGTTCATCCTGTCAAAGATCTCGAGCATCTCGTTTGAGCGTCTCGTCAGAGCTTCGCTTCCCTTTGCAGGAGCTCTGATCGCATCGCTTGTCATCATCACCTACGTGCCGTGGGTTGTGACCTATCTGCCAAACCTGGTATTTGGAGGCGCTCAATGAAGAAATTGCTGGACAAACTGGCCGCGGCCCTGGTTTTCATCGCTGTAGTTCTACTCTTTATCATATTTTTGGTGAACATGCTGGAAATCGCCGGACGATCCCTTTTCAATCATTCGTTTCTATGGGTATCGGACCTTAATGTCATTAGCGTCGTATGGATGATCTGCCTGGGAATGGCTGCCGGTGTTCATTATAGGGAACACCTCTTCATGAACCTGCTTGCCGAGCAATTGCCGGAGAAGATGAGGCTGGGCGTGAATATCGTCATTTCGTTGATCAGCTTCGCCTTTTTTGTGATGCTTTTTGTCACCGGTCTGCAAACCACCTCTGCCAAGCTTGACCTGATTTTTCCGAGTACCCAGTGGTCCGTGGCCTGTGCCATGGCCGCCATGCCTGTGTTTGCGTTTTTTGCCGCGATATTCATGCTACCACGGCTCATCGAGCTCTTGCAGGGCAAGAACGCCAATGTGGAACGGCCACAGGATGCCATTTCTTGACGAGGTGAAGTTATGCAGATATGCGTCAGTCCGTCGGATGTGACCCCGGTCAAATTCGACGAATACGAATATACCCCGCTGTTGTCCGAAGAAAACGGTTGTCGTGCCGGATGCCGGACTGGGCTGCTTTTTTACACACAGGAAGAATACCGGCAAGGTGGTGTTCATGAAGACCAGGAAGGTTTCTTCGTCCTGGAGGGAACGGGCAAGGCGCTGATCGGGGAAGACGAATTTCCGTTGTCGCCCGGCACGTGCTTCATCGTGCCGCCGGGCTTTTATCATTCAATCAAAAGAGATGCCTCTTGTGAAGGAGTGAAGCTTTTTTTCTTTCATGCTGCCGTTTGACTGCTTAAAGGAGAAGTATATGAGCAAGGAAATCCTGGAATACAGGCAGACCATCGCATCGATCCTGGATGAGATCATTGCGGAAGATGCGTCGGTCAAAAAGGCCGCCGCCGTGATAGGTGATTCCATCATGAGGGATCAGGTCATCCATGTGATCGGACCGGGGGGGCATTCCAACATGGCGGTGGAAGAGACGTTTTCTCGCGCCGGCGGATTTGCCTGTATCAACGCGGTCCTCGATCCTGGAACCAACCTCAGTCATGGCGGGTTCCGATCCATGGCGGTGGAAAGAGTGCCTGGTTATGCAAATGCCGTTCTGCGTTCCTATGGGGTGGGAAAGACCCCCGGCGAAGTGCTGATCATCGTCAACGCCTATGGGATCAACAGCATGACCATCGATTGCGCGCTCTACGGCAAGCAGCACGGCGTGACGACCATCGCCATCACCTCGACTTCCTTTGCGGACAAGATCCCGAAGGATCACCCTGCCCGCCATCCGACCGGCGCGAACCTTTATCAGTCGGTCGATGTTTTCATCAACAACCACCTGCCCTACGGGGACGCCATCATCGCCATCGAAGGCTGCGAGCAGAATGTCGGTCCCACGTCCACCTACTGCAACTGCTTCACGGTCAATTATCTGGTGATGGAAACCTGCAAATACTTGGCCGCCAAGGGATACACGCCCCCCGTCTTCAGAAGCGGCAACCTGCCAGGCGGGGACGAGTACAACAAGCGCCTGCTGGAAAAGTATGCAGGCAAAGCCGTTCTGCTTTTCTAGGCATGTTAATTCTCGTACAAAAGAGCGCCATGTGGATTTATCGCTAAACCACAGAAATGGCCCCATTTGCTGGGGAGTAAAAGTTTCTCTGGATAGAGAATAATTCCGAGTTGTCGGCGCGCGTTTAAAAGAACCCAGGGAAGCGCGTCGAAATTTACCCCGAGGCTTTAGCCGCTCGTCAAGCAGGCGACTGAGGGTAAGTATAGCGTTTAGATGTAAGCGTTCGGGTAGCTCCTGTACGCGTAATACACCTGATACGTTGGGGCAGTCGAAACACTGCCTCTTTTTTTACGTTGAGGGGCAATCACCTTCGACAGCAAAAAACTCTCATTGATACGCACAATCCGCACATGCTTTTCAGCACTATCCGGCTGTTTCGCGATATCCACCTCAGCTCGACAATCTTCTCGTGCTACAAGTCGTTCTGTTCAGGTTTCAGGTAGTCCTTAGCATAACGCTGCGGGACGCCGGATCTGACGAACAGCTCATAGACGTCCGGGTCGATGTGGTTGCGTTTTTTGAATCCTTCCATGATTTCCAGGGTTTCCTTGAGCGTCTTGCTCGACTTGTAGGGGCGGTCCCAGGCGGTCAGGGCTTCGAAGATGTCGGCTACGGCCATCATGCGCGCCGGCCAGCTCATCTCTTCGCGCTTAAGGCCGCGCGGGTAGCCCCGGCCGTCCATGGTTTCGTGGTGCGCGCCGGCGGTTTCCGGCATGTTGCGCAGGTGCCTGGGCAGGGGCATGGCATTGAGCATGAGAATCGTGCGGGTGATGTGGTCGTTGATTTTGTAGCGCTCTTCCTCGGTCAGGGTGCCCCGGCGGATGCCGAGGTTGTAGAGTTCGCCGCGGTTGTACAGGGCTTCGGGCGGATTGAGCTTGAATCCCCAGGTGTTTTGTTCGTCGAGCCTGTCCTGTTCGCCGCGGGGGATGATGTGCTCGGGGGTGTCCATGAGCAGCGTTTCCTGCACGGGAAGATCCGCTGCGGAGGCGCTCCCCATGCGCGCCAGTTCGTCGCGCGAGACGCCCAGGCGTTTGTCGAGGGTGCGTAGCCACGTGCGCTGCCCGATGGCGGAGAGCCGCGCCAAGGCTTCGTTGTCCATGGTTTCGCTGCCGGCGTTGCAGGAAGCGACGAAGGCGAAATCTTCGTCCAGGGAGTGCAGTGCTTTTCCCAATGCCTGCTGTGCGGCGGTTGGATCGGCGCCGCCCAGCAGTGTGCGCAAGTGTGCGTTTTCCGCGTCGCGCTTCAAGACTTCGAAACGGGTGCGGATCTCGTGGATGCGGTCGTAGAGCGTTTCCAGCTTGGTGGCCTTGTCCATCACGTATTCGGGCGTGGTGACCTTGCCGCAGTCGTGCAGCCAGCCGGCGAGGCGCGCTTCCTCCCAGCCGTGCTCATCGAGGGCGAAGTCCTTGAAGGGGCCTTCCCGTTCGTTGCAGGCCGCCTCCAGAAGCATCTGGAAGATGGCGGGTACGCGGGCGCAATGCCCGCCGGTATGGGGCGACTTGGCGTCGATGGCGCCGGCCAGGATGTGGATGAGGGCATCTCTCAGGTCGAGCTGGCCCTTGATCAGCTCCTGCGTTTCGAGAACGATGTCGGCCGTGGCGACCAGCGTTTCGATGAAGGCGACCTGTCCGGAAGAAAAGGCGGTGCTGCCGGGGCGGCCGCGCTTCAACAGGGAGATGCCGCCGAGGGGTTCGCCCATGCGGTCGCGAAGCGGCAGGCTGAGCATATCCAGCCATTCCACGGCCGGATCGTCGAATCCGGGGAGCACGGTCTCGATGCCGGCGCGGGGATCGCCGCGCGTGATGCGGTCCTGCACGCTGCGGTTGCTGTCCATGGCGCGGTAGGTGGCGTATATTTCCCTGGGAAGGCCGAAGCTCGGCAGGTTGGTCGGCCGTGCTTCGCCGCCATCCCAACAGAAACATCCATCATCAAGAATGCTTTTCGTTTTGTCCACGGCTATCAGGACGCCGCCGTCGGCCTGCGCCATGCTCGTGATTTCCTTGAGCACGCTTCCGAGCAGGCCCTTCATGTTGCGGTCGCTGCCGATCATGCCGATGAGCGAGAGAATCTGCTGCTGGTGTTGCTGCATATGCTCGATGCCGTGCATGAGATCGGCGATTTCCTTGACGCGGGACAATTTCGCTTCGCTTTCCTCGCCGCTGATTTCGTTTGTATTTTGTGCTTTTTTGGCCATCGCGCGCAGCGGCGACGAAACGTAGCGCGCCGCCAGCCAGACCAGCGGCAGGGAGAAAAGCAGGATGCCCGCCGTACCCAGCAGCGCATAACGCAGGAAGGTCCTGCCCTCGGCCAGCAAGTCTTCTTGCGGAATGGCCAGCAGCATGACGTCCTTGACTTCGCGGTTGAAATGAAACTCTTCCAGGGAAACCTGCCATTCCTGTCCGCCGCTGGTGAAGGCAAGCCCCCGGCCTCGCTGTCCGCCCTGGTAGGCTTTGGCCGCCTGGATCAGGATGGGCGGAAGATCGTCCAGGGTTTTTACCCGTGACTTCCCTCCCTCCTCGGCCAGCATGCCTTGGGCACGGGCAATCAGCGTGCCGTCGGGACGCAGCAGGGCCAGGTGCGAGTTTGGGGTCGGCAGCTTGCTGCGCAGGATTTCGGAGATTTGCCGGATGGTGACGTCGACGCCGATGACGGCGTGGCCGTCGCGGCTTTTTTCGGCGAAAAGCATGATCGGCATCTCGAAGAGGGTCCGGATCGGGCTGAATTCCACCGGTTCGTGCGCCCGCATGGCGGCTTCGAACCAGACGGATTTGCGCGGATCGACGCCTTCCCCCACCTCGGAGGTGTGGCGGTGGATGAGCCGCATGTTCTTGTCGTAGAACAGCCGCTCGTGCTTTCCGGGGTTCAAATCGACGACGAGAAAAGCGCTGTCCCGCGGGGCCCTGGAGAGCCGCCGCTCTTCATCCAGGCGCAGCCGGCGGAGCATGAAATAGTCGCCATTGTCGTACGCGGCCCTGAAGCTGCTGATGATCGGATAGTTGTCGAACATCGAATTCAGAATGGGCAGGAAAGTCATCCGTTCTTCCAAGGTCCGGGCTTCGGGCAGTTTCCCCTGCGCCAGGGCGTTGAGCGTGGGCTGCACCGGCTGGCGCACCATCTGCACGATGCCGTTGCTGATGATGGCGGTCAGGTCGTCGACTGTTCTCCTGATTTCGGTATGGGTGGTGGTGACGACGCTGTGGTAGCCGATGATCGACAGGACCACACCCATCAGCGCCATGAGCACGGCAAACAGCGCTCCAGCACGTCCTTGCAGCCCGAACCAACGTTTCTTCCCGCCAATCGTTTTTGCCATGTTGCCCCCTGTTCTTTGCCATAACGTCCTCGGACCACCGAGCTATCTATAGGGTAGTACGGGAGGTGGCGATATCCGCGTTCATGAATGAGCTGGCCGTCCGCAAACGACTCGATCCAATGGCACGCCGGTAAGGCTTGCAGACATTTCCATCACGCTGCCAGCAGGTTCACGGAGGCCAGGTCGATAACTCCATCCTGCAAAACCACCCCTTCAGCATAAGGAATCGTCTGAATGCCAAACCGGTGTGCCATCTACTTGATAGCAACATAATCTTTCATGTTCCTTTCATTTTTGAAAATAATGGAAATGCTCTAAGACATGGGATTTCTCCGCCTTTGCATGTCATTGTAAAAATCCGTGGCAGCAAATCGAACGAGAAGGGATGCCTGCTTGCGAGGAAGGATCTGGACGGCGTACGGCCCCAAAGGATAATGTCGATGGAGTTGCTGCGGGGTGGCGGTGTCAAGATGCATCGTGAATTCGTTCTTCGGAGCCCCGTCGATCAAATGAACAGCCATGCCTCAAGTGGTGTATCTCAAAACGTACTTTTTTCAGAACTTCACCAAACTGATCGTCATGAACCGTTTGTCCGTAATTTGAATGCAGTCTTCATTGGAAGTAATCGTGACCCCTCAGGAGGTGCCGCGCACGGATCGATATCGGCCCGATGTTGCCCGCGGTTCAGCGCGAGGCTTTGCGGAAAAGAGAATAGCCCGCCAGAGAAATGGCCAACGCCGCCAGGATGACCCAGGCCATCGGGCGGCCGCTGCCGTCGTGAAAGTAGCTGACGGCGGCGCTCGTCAGCATGCCGAAGCCGAACTGGCTGGCGCCGAACAGTGCGGCGGCGGCCCCGGCGTTTTGCGGGTAGCGCTTCATCAGGAGGCCGACGCAGTTGGCGCCGAGCAGCCCGGTCATCGAGACGACGATGAACAGGCCGGCGATCACTGCCGGCAGTCCATCGCTGCTGCCGATGGCCAACCAAAGCAATAGCGCTCCGGCAAAGCCGGCTACACAGCCGGCGCCGGCCATCGCCGATGCGCCCAGTCGCCTGACGAGGCGGCTGTTCAGATAGTTGGCCCAGAAAATTCCGAACGCATTGGAAGCGAACAGCAGGCCGTAGGCGAATGGCGAAAAACCGTTCAGTGCGATGAAGTAGTAGGGGCTGGCCGTGACGTAGGCGAACATTGCGGCGAAGGACATGCCGCCGGCCAGCAGCAGGCCCAGCGCCACGGGGTCGGCCAGCAGGTGGCCGTAGGCCGCAAAAGCCTTGCCCAGCGAAAGTTGCCCATGTTGCCCGGCTGGCAGTGTTTCCGGCAGCTGCCGCCAGACGAGCAGCAGGTTGGCCAGTCCCCATAGCGTGATTGCCGCGAATGTGGCGCGCCAGTTGAAATATTCCAGAAGCACGCTGCCGATCAACGGGGCGACGAGCGGAGCGATGGCGGTCACCATGGCCATCAGCGACAACATGCGGATGGCCTGGGCCTGCACATAGATGTCGCGGACGACCGCTCGGGCCAGTACGGAGGCCGCCCCGCCGCCGAGCGCCTGAAGCAGGCGCGCGGCGATCAGGTGTTCGATCGCGGTCGCCATCGTGCAGGCCAGGCCGGCGATGGTGAATAAGGCAATGCCGATGAGCATGACCCGGCGACGGCCGTAACGGTCGGAAATCGGTCCGTATAGCAGCATGCCGAGCGAAAAACCGGCGAGGAAAACCGTGATCGACACCTGCACGGCTTCCGGCGAGGCAGACAATCCAGCGGCGATCGCCGGCAGCGCCGGCAGGTAGAGGTCGATGGCAAGCGGCCCGAAGGCTACCAGCGCACCGAGCAGCAGAATCAGCCGGCCTTCGCGGGCCGGATCGAGGAGGGAGGAGGACATGCTGCCTCACTGCGTCAAAGCCCGCCAAGGGCCAGGTATTTCATCTCCATGTATTCGTCGAGGCTGTGCCGGGAGCCCTCGCGGCCGATGCCGGAGAACTTGACGCCGCCGAATGGGGCGACTTCGGTCGAAATGGCCCCGGTGTTGATGCCGATCATGCCGTATTCGAGCTGGCGCGCCACACGCCAGATACGGCTGTGATCCTTCGAATAGAGGTAGGCCGCCAGGCCGAACTCGGTATCGTTGGCCATGGCCACGGCCTCGCTTTCGTTTTCGAAACGGAACAGCGGCGCCACCGGGCCGAAAATCTCTTCCTTCGCTACGGCCATGCAGGGCGTCACATCGGCCAGCACCGTCGGCTGGAACCACGAACCGCCCAGTTCATGGCGATGGCCGCCGACGACGATGCGGGCGCCCTTGCCAAGGGCGTCCTGAACCAGTTCTTCGACCTTGTCGACGGCTGCCTGGTCGATCAGCGGCCCTTGCGCGACGCCGTCTTCCATGCCGCTGCCCACCTTCAGCACGGCCACTGCGCTGGCCAGCTTGTCGGCGAATTGTTCATAGACACCGCTTTGAACCAGGATACGGTTGGTGCACACGCAGGTCTGGCCGGCATTGCGGTATTTCGAGACGATGGCGCCGGCAACGGCGGCATCGAGATCGGCATCGTCGAAGACGATGAACGGCGCATTGCCGCCGAGTTCCAGCGAGAGTTTCTTGACCGTGCCGGCGCATTGCGCCATCAACAGTTGGCCGACCGGGGTCGAACCGGTAAAGGTCAGCTTGCGCACGATCGGGCTCTCCGTCATGGCCTGGCCGATGGCGCTGGCCTTGCCGGTCACGACGTTGAACACGCCGGCCGGTACACCGGCGCGTTCGGCCAGATCGGCCAGCGCCAGCGCCGACAGCGGGGTTTTCTCGGCTGGCTTGAGGACCGTGGTGCAGCCGGCGGCCAGTGCCGGAGCTATCTTGCGTGTGATCATCGCCGCCGGGAAGTTCCACGGCGTGATCGCCGCGCAAACACCGACGGGTTCCTTGACGACGATGATCTGGCGGTCCTTGAAGGGCGAGGGAACCACTTCGCCGTAGGCCCGCTTGGCTTCTTCGGCGAACCACTCGACATAAGCCGCGGCGTAGCGGATTTCGCCGCGCGCTTCGGCCAGCGGCTTGCCCTGCTCGGCCGTCATCAGGCGGGCCAGATCCTCCTCGGCGGCGAGTATCAGATCGAACCAGCGGCGCAGGATGTTGCTGCGTTCCACGGCCGTAGTTTCGCGCCAAGTGGTCAATGCCCGTTCGGCGGCAGCAATGGCGCGGTCGGTTTCAACGGTGCCACAGTACGGCACGCGGGCGATGGTTTCGCCGGTGGCCGGATCGATCACCGGAATCGTCTCCCCGCTGTCGGCACCGGTCCATACACCGTCGATAAGGCAGTGTTGGCGAAGCAAATGGGTATCTTTCAATGTGAGCATGAAAATTTCCTCGGTGGCATTCAATTTGTGCGACAGGTGAGGGGAGCACGGGTTCCGCCAGGAGATCCGGCGCTTTCCTAGTACGCAGCTCCGCTTCGCGTGCTGTCGGCCGCATTCCGGAATTTATCCGCCAGCGCGGCCGCCGAATTTCTCAGCAACAGGGTGTCGACGCCGACCAACAGAAAACTGGCGCCGATTTCGCGGTAGGCCGCAGCCGCTTGCGGATCGGTTGCGAAGACTCCGGCGGCCTTGCCGGCCGCGCGGATTTTTCGGATCGCGCTTTCGACGGCGCTCTTGACCTCCGGGTGCCCCGGTTTGCCCAGGTAGCCCATCGAGGCGGCCAGATCGGATGGGCCGATGAATACCGCATCGACGCCTTCGACTTTCAGGATGGCATCCAGCTCGGCCAGCCCCGTGATCGATTCGATCTGCACGATCAGGCACATTTCCCGGTCGGCCTGGGCGAAATAATCCGCAACGCCGTTCCAGCGGGCGGCCCGGGCCATCGCCGTGCCGACGCCGCGGATGCCGCCGGGCGGATAGCGCATGGCGCGGACCAGGGCCTCGGCTTCGTCCGCGCTGGCGACCATCGGCACCATCAGCGTCTGGACGCCGCCGTCGAGCAACTGCTTGATGCGGGCCGCGTCGTGATCGACCGTGCGCACCACGGGCCGTACCGGATAGGGGGCGAGCGCCTGCAGCTGCGCGATGATGCCGCGCAGGTCGTTCGGGCCGTGTTCGCCATCGATCAGCAGCCAGTCGAAACCGGCGGTAGCGACGATTTCGGCGCTGTAGGCGCTGGCCAGTCCGAGAAACAGACCAGTCTGCGTCTCACCGGCAGCCAGGGCGCGCTTGAAATCGTTCAAGGGCATATCCATAGCATTCTCCTTCTTCGCGCGCGCTCTTCAGGCAAAGTGGCAGGTGATGTTGCCGAGCGGGCCGTAATCCGCGTGGAAGGTATCGCCCTGCCTGATCGCGACGGGCCGGGTGAAGGAGCCGGCCAGAACGATCTGCCCCGGCTCCAGCGCCACGCCGTACGACGAGAAACGCCGTGTCAGCCAGACGATGCCGTTGGCCGGGTGATTCAGCACGCCGGCGGCGACGCCGGTTTCCTCGATTGCGCCGTTGCGGTACAGCATGGCGGCCACCCAGCGCAGATCGACGTCGAGCGGCTTGATCGGCCGGCCGCCGATGACGATTCCGGCATTGGCGGCATTGTCGGAAATGGTGTCGAAGACCTTGCGCGGCCGTTTGGTTTCCGGGTCGATACGCTGTAAACGGGCATCGATTATTTCCAGCGCCGGCGTCACGTAATCGGTGGCCGACAGGACGTCGAACAGGGTGACGTTTTCGCCTTCGAGGCGGTCTTTCAGAATGAAGGCCAGTTCGACCTCGATCATCGGCACGATGAAACGCGCGCAGGGTATTTCGGCGCCGTCGCCGCACAGCATATCGTCGAACAGCGTGCCGTAATCCGGCTCGTCTATCTGCGACGATAGCTGCATGGCGCGTGAGGTCAGGCCGATCTTGTGGCCGATGATCCTGCGGCCTTCGGCCAGCTTCAGGCGGATCCATTCGGCCTGGATGGCGTAGGCGTCGGGAATGGTGATATCCGGATACTGCAACGATATCTGCCGCATCTGCTGGCGTGTTCTTTCCGCCTCGTGCAGGCCGCGGGCCATCGCTTCAACGGTTTCTTTGGCAAGCATGGCAGCTTCCTCGTGTTGAAATCACTCTTGCATGTAACGGGCGTGAATGTTGTTTTGCTTCCAGGTGCCGGCTTCGCTGAATTCGGCGATTTCCAAAGATAGCGCCAACGGACGTTTCCGGTAGATGGCGGCGAAGTGTTCGCAGATCATCGCGAACAGATCGTCGCCCACTTTCTTCTTCTCCGCCTCCGAACGTCCGGCGCCGATCTTCAGCGTGGCGTGGACGAAAGCATCGTCGACCTTGCCGTCGGCCACGCAGTAATCGGTCAATCGGATGGCGCGGGAGCGGATGCCGCCGATCGGGAACACGCTTCCCTGGGCGATCAGCACCTGGTTGGATTTTCGCAGCAGCCCCCAGATGTCGACTTCTGCGGCATTCAGATTGTCGGTGTATTCATAGGTCAGATGTGCCATCTTTTTTACCTCCAGAGGTCATGAAGCAAAAGTCGTGAATGCGCTACCGGCCCTTCGCCTCTTCAAACGCCTTTTCAAACCGGGAAGACGGCGTTGATCTGCCCGGTGCCCGAGCTGCCGAAATAAGGGGTTACGATCTCGGCTTTGCCCTGGTACTTGTCTGCGCCCAGCACGCCCATCAGCATCGCGGTATCGTGCATCATCCCTTCCCCGTGGCACTTGACGGCGTATTCGGGCAGCATTTCACAGAAAGTTTTCCAGTCGCCTTTCTTCCACATCTCGACGACCGCCAGATCCACCGTTTCGAGGAACGGGCTCCAGAGCTTGTGCAAGAATTCCTCGGCGCTGCGGTTCTGGGCGAAACGGTGCGACAGCGAACCGCTGGCCAGCACGGCGACCGTGCCGTCATACGCTTCGATGGCGCGGCGCACGGCGCGGCCGAGTTCGACCGAGTCTTCAAGGTCATGCACGGTGCACAGCGCGGCGACCGAGACGATCTTGAATTTCTTGTCCTCGTTCATGTAGCGCATCGGCACCAGCGTGCCGTATTCGGGCGCCAGGGTGGTGTTGTCGTGGGCGCGCGTATGCACGCCGGCGGCGGTGGCCAGTTCGGCGATGGCGCGGCCCAATCCGGGGTTGCCGGAATAGGAGAACGGCAGGTTCTTGATGAAGTGCGGCAGTTCGTTGGAAGTGTAGACGCCCTCCCAGGACGGCGCGCAGTTGATGTGATAGCCGGAATTGACGAGCCAGTGCGTGTCGAAAACGACAACGGTATCGACGCCCAGGCTGCGCATGCGGCGGCCGATTTCCTTGTGGCCGTCGATGGCCATCTGGCGGCAGCCCTTGTGCGGGCCGTCCAGCTCGGA
>JAVBSG010000158.1:0-11909 GCA_031547245.1 Propionivibrio sp. | reverse complement strand
GGACGACCCAGTCCGCGCCGGAACTCAGGAGCTGCGTCGGCACATTGATGGCCTGTGCGTCGGCGACCACGCGCTCGGCGGCTTCGTAGAGTCCAAGCAGGATGTTGACCGAGATGGCGCGGGTGATCAGCGGATCGGCGTCGAAGGATTGTTGCCGTTCAGCGTCATGCGTGAGGAATTTCGATTTGACGTAGCTGTTGACGTAGAAGTTGCCGCGCAAGGTCTGCAGCAGTTTCAGGCCGGGGCGGGCGAAAGGGACGTAGAGTTTGACCTTGAAGGCGGGCGAGGCGAGCACCAGGCAGCGGATTCTCGGCGCGTAGTCGTGCACCCAGGTGGCGGCCAGCACGGCCCCGACGCTCTGCGCCAGCACGGCGATATCTTCCTGCGCGACGCCGTATTGGGCCTGGATGTGATCGATGAAGCTCTGGATGTCGCGCACGGAGGTGCCTAGACTCGGCGAGTGGCCGCGTTCCCCAGGCGAGCGGCCGTGGCCGCGCGCATCCCAGGCGAAGAAATCGAAGTCCGGCAGGTTCAGTTCATCGGCCAGATGGGCGTTGCGGCCCGAATGCTCGTGCCCGCGGTGGAACATGACGACGGCGCCGCGCCGCGGCTGCGTGGCCGGCCAGTGGCGGTAGAACAGGGAGACGCCGTCGTGCGTCTGGAAGGTGTTTTCCTGCGGCTGGCGTTTGTTATCCATGGGTCGTGTCCTTCCGGTGAGATTGTTCCGCCGAGGCAATGCCGTTCTGGATCCGGCTGGAGATGTTGATGAGAATGGTGACGCAGACCATGGGCATCAGCCACAGAAGTCCTTGCGGCAGCGCGGGCAGCAGGGCGACGCCGAGGCCGAGCGCGCCGAAAACGAAGGCGCGGTCGCTCTTGCCCATGGGGCCGTCATAGCGCCGCTCGCCGCCGATCATCGGCCCGAGGGCGCCGGCCATCTCGGAGACGGCGGCAAGAAAAATGACCGCGCCCACGCTGCCCCAGCCGAATGGCGCGATGGTGACGAAGGGCAGGTAGAGGGCGGCGTCCGACACCACGTCGGAGAGTTCGTTGAGGTAGGCGCCGAGCGGGGATTTTTGCCCGAACTCGCGGGCAAGCATGCCGTCGATGGCGTTGAAGGCCATGCGCACGAACATCCACAACGGCAGCAGGAGGAAAAGGCTGCGGTGTTCGGCGCCGAAAAAAAACAAAACCATGCCCAGAGCCATGGAGATGAGCATGGCCGCGACGGTGACGGTGTTGGCGGTGATGCCGGAGCTGGCGCAGGCGCGGGCCAGTGGGCGGAGCAGGGCCTGGAAGCGGGGTTTGAGCTGGTAGATGCTGATCATGGGTGACGGTTTCAGGCTGACAAACGCTTTGGAAAAAAACACTATTCTAAACGGAGCCGCGGCATACCCGTGTGCCGGCGGAAAATGCAATGGGATACCCGTTGCGCAGGGGAATGCCGGCCGGCGCTCTTGCCTCCCGTGTCTTTTTCGTTCAAGGGGAGTATGTTTTATCCTGCGGATTCTGGAGAAGAATTTTTTACGCATATTAAATCGGTTCAATTTATTGCCAATATGAGTTAAAATTATGTTTTAACTAATTGTAATTAATATATTTTTTTGATTTTAAAAAATTTTTTCCGGCATCTTGTTTATAACCAACCGGATGGTTATAATTAATTGCGGTTGTTACTAATTTATTGACACATAGGAGCTCACAAATGGATAAGTCATCAATGGTTCGCCCGGTCGCCATCGTGACAGGGGCGGCTCGCGGTATTGGCAAGGGGTGTGCCCTGGCGTACGCCAAGGCGGGATTCAATGTCCTGATCAACGACAGAACCGGCGCAGAAGATACTGCCCTGCTCGAGAAACTGTCGGGCGAGTTGAAGGCGCTCGGCGCTGATACCGTCATCTTCCAGGCCGACGTATCGGATTTGAGCAAGCACCAGCCGATGCTCGAAGCGGCGCTTGGCCGCTGGGGGCGCATCGACAGCCTGCTGAACAACGCGGGCGTTACCGTCCTGAAGCGTGCCGACATGCTTGAAGCAACGCCGGAGAGCTTCGACCACTGCATCAACATCAATACCCGCGCCGTATTCTTCCTCAGCCAACGCGTCGCCAACCATATGCTGAAGCAGGGCGAACTCGACGGGCAGCATCGCAGCATCATCGTCATCACCTCCAGCAACGTCAAGGTTCTGTCGCTCCCGCGGGCCGAATACAACATCTCCAAGGCCGCTTCGAGCATGGTCGTTCAATTGCTCGGCCTGCGCTTGGCTAATGACGGCATCGGCGTCTACGAAGTCAGGCCGGGCATCATCGAGAGCGAGATGACGCGGCCGGTCAAACCGAAATACGACAAGTACATCGAGGAAGGCGGCGTGCCCAACCAGCGTTGGGGTACGCCGGCGGATGTCGCATCAACGGTGGTCACGATGGCCGAAGGGCGTCTCATCTATACGGTCGGCCAGTCGGTTACGGTCGATGGCGGCCTGTCGCGGCGTCATTTCTGATCCGATGGGCTAAGCTAACGATAGCGGCGGGCGACTCCTGCCGCTATTTTTTATAGGGCATGCGAGGGACAGATGGCCGATTTTTATTTCGAGGTGGGTGATTCGACCCAATTCTCAAAAACCGTGGGTGAATCCGATGTGTATCTGTTCGCCGGCATCACCGGCGACCTTGCGCCGAATCACGTCAACGAAGAAGCCATGAAGGCGACGAAGTATGGCCGCCGGATTGCACACGGAGCGTTGATCGTCGGGTTCATGTCAAACACGTCGAGCAAAATTTTCGAAAAGGCCCGGAAGGTTGCCGGCGGCAATGAAAACCCGGTTTCGCTCGGCTACGACAGGATTCGCTTCCTGGATGCAGTGTGCATAGGGGATACGATAACCGTCATCTACACGATAAAAAGCATCGATACGGTAAAGCGCCGTTCCGTGGCGGGCATCTCGGTTATTAACCAGGATGGAAAAGAAGTGGCCGTGGCCGAGCACATCCTGAAATGGGTTCCAAACTCCTGAGGGCGGACAGAACGTAGAGTCAAATAGCCGCTGTGATGGCCGCGGCTCCAAGTGAACAGGCATTTGATTCAACTTTGACCGGAGGCAGCTCCGATTTCTGAATCAAATTAGTGGGCGCTGCTACGCCCAGAAGGCGTAGCAGCACTGCTTTAACGCTTATGCTTCGTCGGATCAACCAAAACGTACCCTTGACCAGGGCGTGGAGTCGGCGGCAAGGGCTTGCCTTGGACGCCAGTGACCTCGTTACCGGTCTTGGGATTTTGATATTGACCCGATTTGGGTGCCGGAGTACCCGGCTTCAGCGTTTTGCTCATGATGAATCTCCTATAAATGAGCAGTTACTACACAGAGGCCGATCTCTTATGATGTTTGACTTCCCTTGCGGTCTGGCCAAAAATCGGTGAAACTCACAGCTGTCTAACGGCAGCGGTCTCTTCGGAGATCGTTTTTCGCTTGGGTAGCTTGAACTACCCAAGCGATCCCCACCATTTGAATCAGCCTGGTGGCTGATTCAAATAAACATGACGCCCTAAATATCTCCACACGAGCAGTTCAAACACCCTGAGACACAGGGCAATAAATACGGCGTTATTTATGTCGTTATGTTTAAATCGCCAGTGACGTTGTTGCCTTCGCCTTGCCGTGCTATAGCACTGTCTTCGGCTCGGCTTAGTGTCACTGACGATCAATAAATGGAATTATCCGCAGGTCCCCACGGCGCCGCAGGCGGTGCAGAAGTCACATCCGTCCTTGCGGATCATGGTGAGATTGCCGCATTCACCGCACAGCTTCCCCGCCGTGGGCTTGGGAGTCGTTTTGCTCTTCGGCGTTTCCAGGATGCCCATCTGCTGCAGCGGGAATCCGTTCTCGTCGAGAATGCCGAGCATCGAGTAGCGGTGAATGATCAGGTGCGCAATATAGGCGACCGTCGAAGGATAGGTCTGCTGCTTGCGCGAGCCGGGAACAAAGGCCATGAAATCGCCGAGCGGTTCGGGGTAGTCGAGCAGCTTCCTGAGCTTCATGCCGATCCAGGCCGGATCGAGCACGCGCATGTCGAGCGAGAGCAGCTTGGTCAGCCCGTCGAGCGCACGCGGGTAGTTGCCCGCCAGCCAGACCGAATAGGGGCGGGTGACGCCGTCGGGCAGGGTGATTTCCTTCAAGCCGAGCACGAAATCCTCGCTGGTGGCCGGGTTGAAGACGTCGACGGTCCAGGAGAGCGTGCCGTCCGTGCCGGTCTTGGGTTCCTTGAGGCTGAACAGGGCATCGAGAACCGGCGTGGCGTCTTCGTTGTTGAACGCTCCGAGCTGCTCGACACGGAACTGGATCAGGTTGGCCACGGCCGAGACAACGGAGGGCATGCGCTTGAATTCGCCGTGCGGCGGGAAGGGCATGTCGAAACCTTCGCCATCGGGCGTTTTTGCCAGCGATTCAAGCTTGAGTTTGAGCCAGCCGTGATCGTTGGCGCGCATGTCCATCGACAGGGTCTTGGCGACTGCGCCGAGACCGCGCGGCTGGGCCGGGCCGTTGACCCAGGCTTCGAAGGGCCACGACCGTCCTTCCTGGTCGACGTGGCCGACGAAGAGGGCGAATTTGCCGTGCCCATGGTCGATCATGTAGGTCCAGGCCATGTTGCCCTCGGGCAGATTCGGGCGGCCGGGCCAGCGCAGGCTGGAGAGAACCGGCGCCGGCAGGTTCTTGATCGACAGGCGGCGGTTGGCGTCACCGCTGACGAAATCCTGCGGCTGTTTCTTCTCTTCGGCCTGCTTGGCCGTATCGACGGAAAGCACGGCGCCCAGCACGCTGTTGGGGCGGTAGGTGGCGAGCCCCTTGAGCCCGGCCCTCCAAGCGCTCATGTAGAGATCCTGGAAATCCTCATAAGGATAGTCGGCCGGCACATTGACCGTCTTCGAGATCGACGTGTCGATGTAGGGCGCGACGGCGGCAACCATGTTTTTGTGCGCTTCGCAGGAGATTTCGAGCGCGGTGACGAAATAATCCGGCAGGTTGTCGGTGTCGCCGCCCAGGTGCTTGTAGAGCCGCCAGGCGTAATCCTCGACAGCGTGTTCCTTGATCGTGCCGTCGACCATGCGTTTCTTGCGGCTGTAAGTCCAGGAGAAGGGCGGCTCGATGCCGTTGCTGGCGTTGTCAGCAAAAGCCAGCGAGATGGTGCCGGTCGGCGCGATGGACAGCAGGTGCGAATTGCGCAGGCCGTGCTTGCGGACTTCGGCCTTGGTTTCAGCATTCAGGCGCGAGGCGAAATTGCCGCCGGAAAGATACAGCTCGGCATTGAACAGCGGGAACGGACCGCGCTCCTTGGCGAGTTCGACTGAGGAAAGATAGGCGGTGTCGCGCAGGTATTCGGAGATGCGCGCGGCCATCGCTGCGGCCTCCGGGCGGTCGTAGCGCAGACGGAGCATGCACAATGCATCGCCAAGGCCGGTAAAGCCCAGGCCGATGCGGCGTTTGTTGCGTGCTTCCTCGTGTTGGCGTTCAAGCGGCCAGGCAGTGACGTCGAGCACGTTGTCGAGCATGCGGACGGAGACTTTGATGACTTCGCCGAAAGCGGCAAAGTCGAATTCGGCCTGGTTGGAGAACGGATCCTTGACGAACAGGGTCAGGTTGATCGATCCCAGGCAGCAGCAGCCGTAGGGCGGCAGGGGCTGTTCGGCGCAGGGGTTGGTGGCTTCGATGACCTCGCAGTAATTGAGGTTGTTGTCCTTGTTCATGCGGTCGAGGAAAAGGATTCCGGGTTCCGCGTGATCGTAGGTGGACTTCATTACCTGGTCCCACAGGTCGCGCGCGCGGATCTTGCGATAGACCCACTGGCCGTCGTCGCGCTGGTAGGCGCCCGAGGATTTCATGTCGGCGTTGGGCTCGGCGCGGTGGGAGAGTTCGACGTCGCCGTCGCTTTCAACGGCCTTCATGAAGGCATCGGTGACGGCGATCGATACGTTGAAATTGGTCAGATCGCCGTGGTCTTTGGCGTGGATGAACAGCTCGATGTCCGGGTGGTCGCAGCGCAACACGCCCATCTGGGCGCCGCGCCGCGCGCCTGCCGACTCGACGGTTTCGCAGGAGCGGTCGAATACGCGCATATAGGATACCGGCCCGGAAGCGCGCGATTGCGTTCCCTTGACCTGGGCGCCCTGCGGGCGGATCGAAGAAAAATCGTAGCCGACGCCGCCGCCGCGGCGCATGGTTTCCGCCGCTTCGGCCAGGGCGCTGTAGATGCCCGGACGGCCGTCGACCAGCTCGACGATGGAATCGCCCACCGGCTGCACGAAACAGTTGATCAGCGTGGCGGCGAGCGGCGTGCCGGCCGCCGAGTTGATGCGCCCGGCCGGCACGAAGCCGTTTTCCTGCGCCCACAAAAAACGCTCCTCCCATTTCGCCTTGTGTTTTTCTTCTTCGTTGGCGGCCAGGGCCCTGGCTACCCGGCGGCGGACGTCATGGACGCTGGTTTCCGCTCCTTTTGCATATTTTTCGATCAGAACCTCGGTGGATATTTCCTGTTCGGAGAGTGGCGTAATTGCTGGAATTTCCGCGATCTCGTTCAGGGAGAGCTGCTGCGCGTTCTGAGTCATGGCTTGCCTTTCCTATGTTGCCTGTTCGTCGTAGACCGATCTATCCTCGCACAGTTTCCTTTTCATGCATATATCATTTTTTTATATGAAAATCATAAAGAAGTGCGGCGAGGAAATAGGCGTAAACCTACTACATATAGTGTCACAAGGCAAGAAAAACGCTAGATATAGTTATCTGCATACGACAAATGGAATAAATGTATTTACAAATCACATAATTGCATATAGCGGAACGTTGATTCATAATATGGACAACGTTCGTGTGGTTTTCGTCTGAATCCGGGCCGGGATCGTCCATATTTCCAAAAGGCGCCTGCCTTGCAGCGGCGGGTAGCGGCCGTGTACGGAAACCTTCGAGGGGGCAATGGTGTCATTTGGGCTCTTGGGCAGCAATCCACAACTATTAGGGGGAATGATGTACGTTTTCGTCTTGAATTGCGGCAGTTCTTCGTTCAAGTATCAACTACTTGATATGACCAACGAACATCGCGTGGCGGCCGGGCTGGTCGAACGCATCGGAATGAACGATTCGGTACTGACTTACGAGCCGGCTGGCGGCGAGAAGATCAGGGAAACGGCCGATATCGCCAACCATGAAGTTGCCATCAAGCTGGTCTTGAACAAACTGGTCGATGCCAAGGCCGGTGTCATCAAATCGCTGGCGGATATCGCCGCCATCGGCCATCGCGTCGTGCATGGCGCAGAAAAGTTCTCGGGGTCGGTGCTCGTCACGGAAGCCGTGATCGCCGCGCTCAAGGAAAATATTCCATTGGCGCCCCTGCATAACCCGCCGAACATCACGGGTATCGAAGCGATGCAAAAGGCATTGCCGGGCGTTCCCAACGTGGGGGTCTTCGATACTTCCTTCCACGCCACAATGCCGCCTGAATCGTACATCTACGCTCTGCCGTACGAATGGTACGAGAAGCACCACGTGCGCCGCTACGGCTTCCACGGCACTTCGCACCGCTTCGTGTCCGAGCGCGCCGCGCAGATTCTCGGCATCGCCAAAGAGAATTTCAACTGCATAACGTGCCACATGGGCAACGGTTCTTCCTTCACGGCCGTGAAGAACGGGAAATCCTACGATACCAGCATGGGAATGACGCCGCTCGAAGGCATGGTCATGGGAACGCGTTGCGGCGACGTCGATGCCGGCATTCCGACGTATCTCGCGGCCAACGTGAACATGTCTTTTGCGGATATCGACAATGCATTGAATAAAAAATCCGGCTTGCAGGGGATTTCAGGCGTCAGTTCCGATATGCGCGACTTGCACAAGGCGGCCTCGGAAGGCAATGCACGCGCCAAACTGGCCATCGACGTGCTGCGGCACCGGGCGCTCAAATATATCGGCGCCTATGCCATTCAGCTTGGGCGCGTCGATGCCATCGTGTTTACCGGCGGCATCGGCGAAAATGACATCGCTTTCCGCGGCTCAGTCGTCGAGCGGCTTTCGATTCTGGGAATCCGGCTGAATGCCGAGGCCAACAACGTGCGCGGGCAGGAGACGGTCATTTCCACGGCGGATTCGGCGATCAAGGCCATGGTGGTGCCGACCAACGAAGAACTGGTCATCGCCCGCGATACTCGGGATATCATCAAGAAATGACGCTGTTCCGCCTGCCGGGCATCGGAGATCGTTCCGTTTCGGGTGCCCGGGGTCGGCGGAGGACAAACAGCATGGTAATGTATAAAATGTATCCGTTTTCGTCGATGAAGGAACAAGCGTGAGCCCTACGACGCCTGGTGTTTCCAAGATTGCAGAGTCTTTTCGGGAAGCGTTCGCCGCAACGAAGGTTGGCGAACTCAATTTTCCGACGAGCCTGGATGCAAGCAGGCGCGTGCTCAAGGCCGTAGAGAATCCGGATATCGGCCTGGCTACCCTGGCGAAGATCGTATTGTCGGAGCCCCTTCTGTCGGCCAAGGTGATTCGCCTCGCCAATTCGGTGGCCATCAATCAGAACAATCAGGTCGTCCGCGACGTCCGCACGGCGGTGACTCTTATCGGGCTGGATCAGGTCAAGGCGCTGGCCATGGTCCTGATCATGAACCAGTTGCGCCAGTCGGATCGCTACAACGGCACCAGAAATTTTGCCAACCGCCTGTGGGAGCGGAGCATCAACGTTGCGGCCCTGGCTTACGTCATCGCCCAGAAGATGACCGAACTCAACCCCGATGAAGCCATGTTTGCCGGCATCGTGCATGACCTCGGGCGCTTCTATCTCCTTTCGAAAGTGCCCGATTACCCGGAATTGCTCAAAAACCCGGAAGTCATGGCCGAGACGATCAACGATCTGTCGGAGCAGGCGACCCGGCTGGTGCTCGGCGAACTGAATCTGCCCTCTTCAGTGATCGATTCCATACTGGCTTCCCGCCAGTTCGGTAAAACCATGCCCCCTGCCACGCAGGGCGATCTCCTGTTCGTTGCCTGCGCCCTGTCGCCGCGGACCGATCCATTTGACGAGCTTGATGCTCGTGTTATCCCCATCGCCAACACGGCAGCGACACTGCAGCTCGAACAGAGCAAGGTATTGGAGGTCATCGCCGCTTCCGGCGAGGAGATCTATTCGATCATGATCGCGCTGGAATCCTGATTCCCCGGATTTCGCCGATTGATGCCGGTCTTTCGGCCGGATGAGTTCCTATTCCATGCACATGCTGCGTCGAGCGTAGCGGCCGTCTTGCTCGTATTGAGAACTCTCCCGTAGCGCACAGCTCTGGAGGCATTCTGCCCCGAAAACCCGATGGGGCTGCCTCTGCCATGGTAAAACGTCGTATCAGGGATTTCGAAGAGAATTTCAGGGAATCCCTGATACTTGATTGTCCGACACGTCAGTAGAGTACACCGCACAAGCGTTCCGCAGCGAAAGGTGCTTGTCCGCTCACGCCAACAATAAAAATGCATGCGATGAGGCTATACGGAAAACGCCTGAAGGATTTGGAGTTTTTCTTGTGGTGTTACTCAATAGGGGGAGTTATGTCGGAGAAATCGAAAGAAGTCGTCAAACCGGATTTGCACACGCAAGACGGTCTTGGTGCGTTGATTACGGAAAAAATATCCCGAAGGAGTTTCGGGAAGATCCTGGGTGCGCAAACACTGCTGGCCTCTGCAGCAATGGTGGGTTGCGGTGGTGGAGGCGGTGGCCATAGCGTAATCCCAGGGACGGATCCTGGTACGAACCCAGGAACGGATCCTGGTACCGACCCTGGAACGGATCCCGGTACCGATCCCGGCACGCAAACGCTGACGCGTGCCCAATTCGTTGCGACGGTGTCCGACTATTTTGACTGGGCGCATTCGTCGGAATACATCGACCAGTTCAAGTCGCTGCAGCCGACTTTCGTCGACGTCTCTCTCGGAGCGACGCCGTATGCCAAGCAGATCGAAACGGCGCTCGAAGAGTCGCTTGTCGACAATACATTTGGATACTTTTATCCCGACAAGCCGATTACGCGGGAAGACGCGGCGGATATCTACGCCCAAGCCTTCAAGATCACGGCGACAACCAATACCAACGCCTTGGCCGGATTCTCGGACGCCGCTTCGATCAGCGCGGACAGGAAGGACAGCGTCAACGCCATGGTGGCCATGGGCTTCATGACCGGCAAGAGCGCCACGGAGTTCGACCCGAAGGGCACAGTCTCCGCGGCCGATGCTCAGGCGATTCTGAGTGGCATCACTGCCAAGATGGTCGCGCCGGTGCAGTGCATGCCCAAGCCGGGCACCACGTCGCCGCGGCGTTACGTGAGCTACACCACGCCGACTGATGACGCGAAGATTTACATAACGGCAACGCGTGACGGCAGCGAGCCTGCTGACCCAAGAACAGCGGGCGTGGAGTACAACTTCGTTACGCAAGGGGTGCGGCAGTATACCGTGGGTAACGCCAGCGGGACAGCGGCAGGCAACATGTCCGTGGCTTCACCGAACGGGATCATCCGGGTCAAGGCTGTGGCGAAGAAGGATGGCATGATCGACAGCGGCGTACAGTCGTTCCTGTGGTATCTCAACCGTCCGTTGGAAGCCACGCAGCCGTTCGAGTTCAAGTTGATGCATGCGGCTACCGCGACCGCGCCGGCGGTGTGGAAAGTCTACAACATGTCCGAATCGGTGCAGGCCTTCTCTTTCTTCATCCTGGGACCGACACGCGGCATCATTTTCGACTTCCTGCAGGTGCCGGCAAACAATGGCAACATGAAACCGGTAGTCGATATACTGGCGGGCGGCAAGCCCTACGATGCGATTCTTGGACATAACCACGTCGACCACGTCAATCAGGTCGGTAACTTCTCTTCAGTCGGTCCGACCGGCGGCGTCGTAGCCAATAATAGCGGCAAAATTTACATGACGCCGCTTGACAAGGCTCAGCTGAATACCGGCGGCACAGGCAGAAATAACGTGGCTGGTGCTGAAGCTGTGGAACTTACGGACGGGCAGGTGTTTGATCTGGGCGGCGGCATCAAGGTAACGGCCTGGTTTGCACCCGCACACGAGGACGGCCTAGTGACGCTGGTGACCAACAATGGGTGGGTGATCGGCACCGACATGTGGGCGTGCAACCGTCCCTACACTGCGGATACCACGAATTATTCCGGCATGCGTAGCGACCTGTTCCTGTCGACGATCCGCCAGTTGCTGGCCAACTACAAGAAGAGCATCACACACGGACAGATCCTCGAAGTCACCAACGCGCACCAGGAAGCATCGGTTAAGATCGAAGGCGTCAATGCTTTCGTCAAATGCTTCCAACAAATGATCGACGAGGGTCCCACGGTCACCGAAGGCTCAATCCGCGGCGGTGTTGGCCGCATGAGCATGGTCCATAACGGCACGAGCAACGTCAAGGGCATGTGGCGCGACAAGAACTGGATGGCCGTCGAGATCGGCGGCAATCCATCGGCACACAAGGACTTCACGACCTTCACCGAAGGCAGCAGCAGCGTCATGACAGGAACCGGCCTGGCCTATCCCTGCAACAACACGATCAACTACAACACCGAAGACGGTTACAAGAAATACTCGGTGCTGGCCAACCTGGAAATTTCCGGTGGTAATTTGGTCGGCGTGGATATCTATTGGAATACGAACCAGACGGCCGGCGATGTGCCGCGCAAGCTGACGAACAAGTTCGATCCGTGGACCTATGCCTACACGATCAAGGTGCCGGCCGGGGCGAGCAACATCACGGTGACGCCGTGGGCGATGTCGAGCAAGTTCAAGTCGATGAAGATCAATGGGTCGGACATTGCGCAGGGCGTAAGTACCACGGTATCGGCAGCGGTAGGCAGCAGTTTTACTGTTGTCGTTG
>JAVBSG010000059.1:0-17556 GCA_031547245.1 Propionivibrio sp. | reverse complement strand
TCGTCAGGCAGATAGCTCAGCCGCTTTCGGATGAAGCGGCGCAGATACATGCTCAACTCTTTGAGAAACGTCTGGTAGGCCTTTGCGTCGCCGGCCAGTCCTTTCAGCAAAAGCTCCTTAAGCTGGCTTTCCTTTTCCAACGGGCGCTCTTCTCACCAAGGAGACCACTATGAAAGTCAAAACAATCGCAGCCGTCCTTTTGTCCTCTTCCCTCACACTGACAGCCGGGCTGTCGTTGGCTGCTGATTCCATGGTCAAGGATTCGATGGCCAAAGAATCCATGAAGAAATAAGTGGCTAAACTCGGATTCGATCCGACAGTACCTCGTTCCGGCGATGCGTATCTGTCGGATCAAGTCTGAACTTCTACAGTTCAACGCATCGCTGTTTTTTCTGCCATTCAGTTTTCCGGACTCATGCTGCTTGGACTACTTCTACCTGTCAACGCAAAAAACTACAGATCATTCTGTTCCGGCTTCAGGTATTCCGTAGCATAACGTTGTGGAATACCTGCTTTGAGAAACAGGTCGTATACCTCCGGGTCGATGTGGCTGCGTTTTTTGAATCCTTCCATGATCGTCAGCGTTTCTCTCAACGTCTTGCTGGATTTGTAGGGGCGGTCTCCGGCAGTCAGCGCTTCGAAGATGTCGGCCACGGCCATCCATGGTTTCGTGGTGCGCCCCTGCTATCTCGGGCACGTTGTGCAGATGCTTGGGCAGGGGCATGGATTCGAGCATGACTATGGTTTGCGTGATGTGGTCGTTGATCTTGTAGCGCTCCCCTTCGGTCAGCGTACCCTGATCACTCACGTTCAAACGCGTCATGTAATCGCAATGCCCAGTATTGCTGAAATAGACGGCAGTGCCGGGCAAACGACTTACCACGCACCCAGGATTACTACCGTAGGAACGAGATAGCGCCCGACTTTGGCGAGTGTGACAAGGATGAGGAAAGCCGGGAATGGCTCTCGCAGAACGCCAGCGACGACAGTGAGCGGATCGCCGATGATCGTTGCCCAGCTCAGGAGCAGTGACCATTTTCCATAGCGCCGATACCAGCCTTGTGCCAGGTCTAGGGACGCAGGCTTAACCGGAAACCAACGCCGCCCGCGGAAACGTTCAATGCCGCGACCGAGCAACCAGTTGAATCCATCCCGGCCGAACCTCTTTTTGACATCAAGCCTGTTATTTTTAAAAAAGTATTAAAATACATGGTGTTGTAGCATAAATGCGAGATTGAGACTTTTAGTCTTTGATAATGCGACGGAGCCTGCGTGCCTCTCGGGCACGTTCATGCAGTTCATCTATCAAGGGATGCTCAGAGGGATAGAGCACATCAATCTCGGTTGGCCAGTGAAATGGGGCGACGAACTTGATATTCGCCCCTAGCGCTGTCGGTTCATCCAGATCAATGACGATAACCAGGCCGATCATTTTTCTCGTGAATGATAGCTGACTGATGTCTCTGATTGTATGAAGCGGCACAATCGCCGTGGTTTTTCCAACCTTCGCGATCAGCAATTTATCACCAAGTTTCACGTCGGCAAGCGCCCAGGATATACCCCATAAATAATAACTGCCCCACGCCCACAATATCACTGCGATGCATTTGATGAGCAACGAGATGCCAGGCTCGCAAACAGTGAACCATACGAGTAGCCCAATCCCAAAAATAATGATTGGCGTGATGATGAACCGTTGGAAATTTGTACCTGTTGACGAAATCGTTTGCATCGCCTTTGTCCTGTTTCAGCCATTGCTGCCAACGGAAGGACTCCGCATACGCCTTCTTCCTCCGCTCGACCTCTGCTTCCGAGTACGACTGCTCATTCCAAGAGTATCCATTTCCTAAGACCTCCCCAACAGGAAGATTTTCACACACGGTTTCACTGTGTCCCAGCGCACTGACTTTGCGCAGCCGTCGGATGCAGAGGATACTGATACTTTCCCTTGATTCCGCGAGATAATTGATTTTTATTTTATATAAACATATAGTTATGTTTATTATTTAAAGTAAATTATCGTTTTTTGATGATCTCGATGCCAGTTGGGACATCCACCCAAAACCCGGTAGATTTCATGAACAGGGAGTCAAACAGAATGGCAGTTCGGCCTGACTCTCGTGTGAACTGAATTCTGCCTCGGAGAGTGGGATCAACCCGCTCGTCCGCACACCCAGTAGTCGGATTCTCTGAGTCAGCGATACGCGCTTGAGGCACATTCTGGCGGCTTTGCGGATTTGCGCTCCTTCATTGATGCAAACGGGCAAGGTAATGTCCCGTGTCACCGAGCGAAAATCCGCGTAACGCAGTTTGATGCCAACAGTTCGGCAGGCGTACCCCTTTTGCCCCAGGTCGCTGGAGACGTGGGCGCACAGAGCGGTGAGAATTTCCGAAAGCTCGGCCTTGTCCTTTTGGGCGTGCAGATCCCTTTCAAAAGTGCTTTCGCGGCTGATCGATTTGGGTTCTGACTTAGTTGACAGCGGGCGATCGTCGATCCCATATGCCGCTCGATGCATCCACCGCCCTATGGCTTGACCGAAATTGACAATCAGCGTCGATTCGGAAGCAGCGGCTAGCTCGCCGATGGTGGAAATTCCCAGCCGCGCCAGTTTTTCCGAGGCTTTGGGGCCGATGCCGTTGATTTTTTTGACGGATAAGGGCCAGATACGTGCGGGGATTTCCTTTTCCGCAAGGATGGTTATGCCATTCGGTTTATCGAGATCCGAACAGATTTTCGACAGAAGCTTGTTCGGGGAAATGCCGATGGAACAGGTCAGCCCGGTCGCATCGAAAACGGCTTGCCTGATGCGTAGCGCCAGCGCGGCCGATTCCTCGGGAATATCGCTGCAATCGATATAGATTTCGTCGATGCCCCGGTCTTCGATTTGCGGCGCAATACGTGCAACGGCTGTTTTGAACAGGCGTGAATAATGGCGGTAAGCCTCGAAATTGGCCGGCAGAAGAATGGCGTTCGGCGCCAATTGTGCCGATTTCATCAGCCCCATGCCGGAAAATACACCCAGCGCGCGTGCTTCATAGGTGGAAGTCGTCACTACGCCACGCCCGGCGTAGTCGCGCAAACGCGCAAAACGTTCAGAATTACCGGAATGATCCGCCGGCTGGTTGCGGCGGCCACCGCCTACAACCACGGCCCGCCCGCGTAGCTCCGGGTAGTGAAGCAGCTCGACGGACGCGAAAAAGGCGTCCATGTCGAGATGGGCAATGCGGCGCGCGCCAGGCATGCAAACGACAATTCCGGAATCTAACGGTGCCGCCCACCTTTATTTGTTATGTACAACGAGTCTTGAAACAGACTTCCGGCGCCAGCAGGCCGGCTTTTGAAACATGGCGACATCGAATCTCTGCTGACCGAAAAGCTCCTCGGCGAATTTCCTGCGCGCTACTTCTTCCTGAGTAATACCGGCCATTCTCTCGAACCACAGTTGAATCCGACTCATGATCGCTTTCTCCTCAAAAATCTGCACCGGCCAAATGTTATAAACCGGAGCAAGTGGAGAAAGAATAACCTAATACTGTGTTTTTGTACAGTACTTGGTAATTTCATGAAACGGCTACGTCAGCAACCGCTCGTGAAAGCAAAATCAGGCCGTCGGTTTCTCGCCAAGCCGCCCCGGCAGCAACCGCATCGACAGCCCGAGCCCAAGCCAGACCAACAAGAGGACACCGCATGTCAGCCATACGGCCTCTTCTCCTCCCACCTTGGCCAGCCATCCGCCGATGAAGCCGCCCAGAAACAAGCCGAGCGACTGCGTTGTGTTGTATATCCCCAAAGCCGCGCCCTTGGCGTATGGGGGCGCAGTGCGGGAAATCAGCGAGGGTAGAACGGCTTCCAGGATATTGAACGCCACGAAGAACAGCATCAGACAGAAAAACAGCGCCGTAACGTTCCGGCCGGACTCGCCGAATCCGGCCTGTACTGCCACCAAAAGCACGATGCAGGCGTTGAAGATCATTTTCATCCGGCCGCGTTTTTCCGCAGCAATGATCGCCGGCACGACGGCGACGAATGACAGCAACACCGCTGGCAGATAGATCTTCCAGTGCTCGCTGACAGGCCAGGCCTCGCTGCTGGCGAGTATGGAAGGCAGCAGCACCCACATGGCGGTCTGCACGAAATGCAGGGCGAACACGCCGAAGTTCAAGCGCAGCAGTTGCGGATGCACCAGCACTTCGGCAAAGCTGGCCCAGCCGGGCTGCCGCGGCACCGCCGGCACTTCCGGAATCCACTTCTGGACGATGCCGATGGCCAGCAGCGAAAGCACTCCCGTCAGCATGAAAATTCCCGACATGCCGATACCGGCATAGAGGAGCGGCGCGAAAACCATCGATAGTGCGAAGGCCAGACCGATCGATGAACCGATCATGGCCATGACCTTGGTGAGATGCTGCTCGCGCGTCAGATCGGCGGCCAGCGCCGTTACCGCCGCCGAGATGGCGCCGGCGCCCTGCAGCACGCGCCCGGCGATGATGCCGTAAATATCCGTCGAAAATGCTGCCAGGAAGCTGCCGGCGGCAAATATGAGCAGTCCGCAGAAGATCAGCGGTTTGCGTCCGAACCTGTCGGATGCCACGCCGTAGGCAATCTGCAGGCAGGCTTGCGTCATGCCGTAAGCCCCCAGCGCCATGCCCACCAGCGCCATGTCCTTACCGGAAGGCAGATGCTGCGCATAGGCGGAAAATACCGGCAGGATCAGGAAAAGCCCCAGCATGCGCAAGGCAAAAACAAAGGACAAGGCGATCCCCGAACGACGTTCGCCAGGGCTCATCGATTCTTGGGTAGGAGAAAGCATCGTGTTTAGGCGCAAGACAAATGTCCAGCAGAGAAAGGCCATGAAACGAAAAACAGGTTCGAGCGGTCGTATTTGCCGACTTTCTTGCGTATATTAACAGGTTCGCATTTTTCCCAGTCCTACCCCCTCATGGAAGAATCCAAAGAAATCCGGATCCGCGGCGCGCGCACGCACAATCTGAAAAACATCAACCTTGATCTGCCGCGCAACCGGATGATCGTCATTACCGGGCTGTCCGGTTCCGGCAAATCGTCGCTGGCCGTAGACCCGCTTTACGCCGAAGGCCAGCGCCGCTACGTCGAATCGCTGTCGGCCTACGCCAGGCAGTTCCTGCAGTTGATGGACAAGCCTGATGTCGACCTGATCGAAGGCCTGTCGCCGGCGATTTCCATCGAACAGAAAGCTACCAGCCACAACCCGCGTTCGACGGTCGGCACCGTCACCGAAATCCACGATTACCTGCGCCTGCTGTTCGCCCGCGCCGGCACGCCGTTCTGCCCGGAACACCGGTTGCCGCTGGATTCGCAGACAGTCTCTCAGATGGTCGACCACGTACTGGCGCTGCCCGCCGAGACGAAACTGATGATCCTGGCGCCGGTCGTCGCCAACCGCAAGGGCGAACAGCTTGACCTGTTCGCCGAACTCCGCGCCCAGGGTTTCGCCCGCCTGCGCATCGATGGCCAGATCCACGAAATCGATGCGCTGCCCAAGCTCGCCAAAACACAGAAGCACACGATCGACGTCGTCGTCGACCGCCTGAAAATCCGCGATGACATGCGCCAGCGATTGGCCGAATCCTTCGAAACCGCCCTGCGCCACGCCGACGGCCGGGCCATCGCTTACGAGATGGACAACGGCAAGGAACACCTTTTCTCGGCCAAATTCTCCTGTCCGGTCTGCTCGTATTCCCTGCCGGAACTGGAACCGCGCCTTTTTTCGTTCAATAATCCGATGGGCGCCTGCCCGAAATGCGACGGTCTCGGCGTAATCCAGTTCTTCGATCCCAAACGCGTTGTGACCAACCCGCAGCTCTCACTGGCAGCAGGCGCCATCCGTGGCTGGGATAAACGCAATCAGTTTTACTTCCAACTGCTGGCCTCGCTAGCCGAACATTACGGTTTCGACATCGAAACGCCTTTCGAGCATCTGCCGGAAAAGATCCGCAACATCGTACTCTACGGTTCAGGGCGTGAAGTCATCCGTTTCCGCTATCTCAACGAAAAAGGCACGCGTTTCGACCGCTCCCACACTTTTGAAGGCATCGTCACCAATCTGGAGCGCCGCTACAAGGAAAGCGATTCAGCCGCCGTGCGCGAGGAACTGGCCAAGCTCGTCAGCAGCCAGACCTGCCCGCAGTGCGGCGGTGCCCGCCTGCGCGAGGAGGCTCGCCATGTGCATCTCGGCAACAGCGAGGGTTCGTTGACGCTGCACGAAATCAGCCGCCTGCCGCTCGGCCGGGCGCGCGACTATTTTCTGGACCTCAAACTTGCCGGCAACAAAGCGCAGGTCGCCGAAAAGGTACTCAAGGAAATCGTCAGCCGTCTGCAATTCCTGATCAACGTTGGACTTGAATATCTCTCGCTCGACCGCTCGGCGGAAACGCTCTCCGGCGGCGAAGCGCAACGCATCCGCCTGGCCTCACAGATCGGTTCAGGCCTGACGGGCGTCATGTACGTGCTCGACGAGCCGTCGATCGGCCTGCACCAGCGCGACAACCACCGCCTGCTCGAAACGCTCCGTCATCTGCGCGACATCGGCAACACGGTAATCGTCGTCGAGCATGACGAAGACGCTATCCGCAGCGCCGACTACGTCGTCGACCTCGGCCCCGGTGCCGGCGTTCACGGCGGCGTCATCGTTGCCCAGGGCTCCCCAGCCGAAGTCATGGCCAACCGCGGTTCGATGACCGGCGATTACCTTGCCGGCCGACGCCGCATCGAAGCGCCCGGTCAACCACGCACGGCCAATCCGCTGAGCCTCCTGAAAATCATCGGCGCACGCGGCAACAATCTTAAAAACATCACGCTCGAACTGCCAATCGGCCTGTTCACCTGCATTACCGGCGTTTCCGGCTCGGGCAAGTCGACGCTGATCAACGACACCCTGTACGCTGCCGCAGCCAAGCACCTGTACGGCTCGACTGCCGACCCTGCCGATCACGATGAAATCGTCGGCCTCGACCAATTCGACAAAGTCATCAGCGTCGACCAATCACCGATCGGCCGCACGCCGCGCTCGAATCCGGCAACGTACACCGGCTTGCTGACCCCGATCCGGGAGCTCTTCGCCGGGGTGCCCGAAGCGCGCAGCCGCGGCTACGGTCCCGGACGCTTCTCGTTCAACGTCAAGGGCGGGCGTTGCGAAGCCTGTCAGGGCGATGGCGTCATCAAGGTCGAAATGCACTTTCTGCCGGACATCTACGTCGCCTGCGACGTCTGCCACGGCCAGCGCTACAACCGCGAAACCCTGGAAATTCAATACAAAGGCAAAAACATCCACGACGTCCTGCAAATGACCGTCGAACAGGCACGCGAATTCTTCGATGCCGTGCCAATCATTGCCCGCAAGCTGCAAACGCTGGTCGACGTCGGCCTTTCCTACATCACGCTCGGGCAATCGGCCACAACGCTCTCCGGCGGCGAGGCACAGCGCGTCAAGCTGGCGCTGGAACTTTCCAAGCGTGATACAGGCCGCACGCTCTACATCCTTGATGAGCCAACCACCGGTCTGCATTTCCAGGATATCGAAATGCTCCTCGGGGTTTTGCATCGGCTGACCGATCACGGCAACACCGTCATTGTCATCGAGCATAACCTCGATGTCATCAAAACGGCGGATTGGATCGTCGACCTCGGCCCGGAAGGCGGCGACGGCGGCGGAAAAATCCTGGCGGCGGGAACCCCTCGAACCATCGCGGACGACAAAAACAGCCATACCGGGCATTTCCTGAAACCGCTGCTGCCACAGGGGAAAACGGGATCAAAAGTCAAAAAATGAAGGGTGCAAATAAAAAAACAACATTTTTTTCGATTTCTATGCCAAAACAGGGCTTGCACCCCTTCCATTCACGCCAATGAAGTGCAAGAATCTCCCCGGAGTTTCGAATCGATACTCAACTATCAACAACAGGAGATACTATGAACAAGTCTGAACTGATCGACGCAATTGCCGCCAAAACCGAGCTGTCCAAAGTTGCATCCGGCAAAGCGCTTGATGCCGTCATCGATACCATCGTCCAGGCTGTAGCAAAGGGCGACGGCGTCAGCCTCGTTGGCTTTGGTTCTTTCAAATCTGCTGCACGCGCTGCGCGCGAAGGTAAGAATCCGAAGACGGGCGAAAAGATCAAGATTCCAGCAACCACCGTTCCGAAGTTCTCCGCCGGAGCAACCTTCAAGGCTGCCGTTGCTGCCGCCAAGGGCAAGAAAAAGAAATAATATCTCCTGCAATAAAAAAGGCTTGTCATGTGCAAGCCTTTTTTATTGGCCGTTTTTTCGTGGCAGTGATTGACGCGTTCAAGCTGCCCGCGTAGAATCCAGTCCGGCTTATGGGGGCGTAGCTCAGCTGGGAGAGCGATTGGTTCGCAATCAATAGGTCGGCGGTTCGATCCCGCCCGTCTCCACAATAAGACAATCCAAAGCAGTTCAGAAAAGGCCAGAAAACCAAGTAAATACAAGGTTTCCGGCCTTTTTCTTATCCAGGCGCGTCCAACGCCACCCATTGAAATCTGACGGTAGATGGTCTCAGCCAAAGTCCAGATTGCCAAACGTACCGAGCTGCATACGCTCGCCGTCATGCCTCAGCGCTGGATCGTCGAACGCTCCTTCGTTTGGCTCGAGAAATGTCGTCGTCTATGAAAAGACGGCGAGCGAAAACTCACTACCAGCTTGCAGTTCATCCTCCTGGCCTTTCTGGCTCTTCGTGAACAGGCTCTAGCTGGCGCGGTAGTTGCGCCAGCCGCCATGGCGGGAAATGTCTTCAGCGCCTTCGATCGCGCATGCTTCGCACAAGAATCCCTGGACTTGCCGCCCATCCGCTAACTGCAAGGTGCCGATAGCCAGCGGTGGAGGAATCTGTGCCACGAACCCACCGAAGAACCGTTCGGGTAGCGTCCACAGTTCGACCTCTATTTCCACCCCACCGACCGCCGTGCGCACAAGGCCTGGCTTGGGTGGTGTGGCGCCGGACAACGCGTACAAGCGATAAACCGGTGCTGTCCTGGTACGCTCGAGCAAACGCGCTTCCCGGTCGAGAAGCTGCCAATTGAGTTCCAGACCGGACAGATGGGCGCCGACGACGGCAACCGTGACACATGGCTCCTCGGCTGGCAGGGGCGGCAATTCTCCCTCGGCTGGCGACAACGGCTGATTGCTTGTTCCCAATCGCCGGTGCAGGCGTGGCTGCACACGGCGTGCAAACTCGGCCAGGCGGTGGTCGGAACCTGCGGCGCCTACCAGCGTTATCCCGGCAGGCAGCCCGTCATCCCGGAACGGGCCGGGTAAGGCCAGAGCCGCCAATCCCAGCAGATTCACGAAATTCGTATAGGTTCCAAGACGACTGTTCAGCCGCATCGGATCGGCGGCAATTTCGGCGTGGCGGTAAATCGTTGGCGCGGTCGGCAACATCAGCAAATCGAACTTCGCCAACTCGTGCTCGCAACGGCCTCGCAGAGCCTCAAGCGCGTAACGCCCTTCGAAGGCGTCGACAGCGCTCAGCCGATCCGCGCTGGCGATGATGGCGTGCACGGTCGGATCCATATCCGCCCCATGTACGTCCATGAACGGCCCCAAAGCGGCTCGCCGCTCCGCAACCCAGGGGCCGTCATACAGCAGCCTGGCCGCTTCGCCGAATGGCGAGAAATCAAAGCGGTCGAGACACACGCCAGGGGCGCCCGAAATGCCATCCAGCGCAGTCTGCCAGGCTCGCTCGGCTTGCGCGTCGCCAAAGAACTCGGCTCCGGACGGAATGCCAATCCGAATTTTGTGTGTAATCGTCCCCAAAGGGAGCGGCGGCCGGGAGAAAGGGTTCCCCGCATCATATCCGGCCAGCACGGACAGAACGCTCCAGGCGTCCGCCACTGTGTGCGTGAATACCGAAACGCAGTCGAGGCTACGACAGGCTGGCAGCACGCCGGCGGTACTGACCAGCCCCGGCGATGGCTTCAATCCGACTAGGTTACACGCACCGGCCGGTACACGCCCCGACCCCGCGGTATCCGTACCGAGGGAAAATGCCACCCATCCGCGGGCGACAACGGTGGCGGAACCAGCACTGGAACCCCCGCTCATATATGCCGGATCGAAGGGATTCTTCACCGCGCCGAAAGGCGAACGCGTCCCAACCAAGCCGGTAGCGAACTGGTCGAGATTCGTCTTGCCAACCAGGATTGCCCCAGCGGCCAGCAAATTCTCCACAACCGTCGCCGAACGCTCCGCTACATAGGAGAAAGCCGGACAAGCAGCCGTGGTCGGCAAGCCCGCCACGTCGATGTTGTCCTTCACCGCGAACGGAATGCCAAGCAATGGATACTTTGCGCGCATCGACGGATCGGCCAGTGCGCCCCGCGCAGCAAGCGCATCTTCGCGCACCTCGCCATGCGGCCTGAGATGGATCCAGGCCTCCTGTCCGGCCTCACTAGCCAGTTGTGCAAACAGCGTGTCGATCACGGTTACCGGATCAGCTTCTCCTGCCCAATAAGCGTTGTTCAGTTCAATCACGGTCAGTGGGCTAAGACTTGAATTCATGAAATCCTCTTGGATGCAAGATTGCATCCAAGCCTTAGCGAAGAGCGTGCCATTTCATTAAAAAACATAATATATTGTTTATTATAAGTTTTTACAGACGACCAAAGACCGTGGAGAAATTCTCGGTGCCTCATGACGGTAAACGTCGCCCCAGAGCGGTGCACAAATCGGACGTAGCCGCAATCGTCGCTATTCGGGCTGTAATAACATTGACACCGTCGCCATCGCACCGCGCATGCTCTGCGTTATGCCGTCAAGGAACGAGCGAATAAACAGCAGCGTCACGCGGTTTGCCGAACAGCACCAGGCGATTGCGGGCCACGCATTCGAATATCGCCCCAACCTTCTCCGCAACCCGCCTGCTTGGAACGTTGTTTTCAACCGCTACTATCTCCAGGCGGGTCAGCTTGAGTTCAGAAAAACCGAACCGTGCAATAGCCAATGCCGCGCGCGGGGCAATACCTTTCTTCTGCTGCGACTGGCGCACCCAATACCCGATGTTTCCAAAACCGTGTTCCCGGTTGATTTGGTTGATCGCCACCCCGCCCAGCAGCATTCCGCTGCCGGCGCAAAAAACGCCGACGTCGTACGCTTCTTTCGCCTGCAGATTCCAGGCGCACAGATCAAACCAGGATCTGGCGTCATCGGCAGAATAGCCGGCGACGCACCATGGCATCCATACACCGACGGTCGACATGGATTCACCGACGGCCGCCGCGAAAGCGTCGGCATCTTTTTCCTCAAACGGCCGAATAACAAGATCATTGGCGGTAATAAACATGGCGCCCGTCCTACGGAGAGTTTGGGAAAAACAGAAATGGCCGCGTGCCCTATTTCCTGGCAGCGTCCATGCACTTTTGCCGCTGCCAGGCATCCCGGATCGCGTAACAGCCGGATTTATTCGCCCCGAGCTGGGTGGAGCACTTCGTTCGCAGAGCGTAATCCTTAATGACGACACATTGGGCCTTGCTGCGCCCTTCCATCGCCAAGCAATAGGCACGGCCGTCGTCATCCTTGATCTCCCGGCAATCAGCGGCAA
The DNA here is from genome assembly GCA_031547245.1 of Propionivibrio sp. GTDB lineage: Bacteria > Pseudomonadota > Gammaproteobacteria > Burkholderiales > Rhodocyclaceae > Propionivibrio. Next base: position 5,965 of record JAVBSG010000059.1, on the reverse strand, counting down.
AGACGCTGCCGAAGACGCTGAGCAATAGCAAGGCCATGATCGGTTTCATACTCCGACTGTACCGTGTCGACCTGATCAAGGCAATAACGAACCGGCTGCATGATTGAAACACGGAAATGTCGCCTTGGTTCTCGGAATGCCGGGCAAGCCTTGCGGTAGGGTTGATCGTAAATTGGTACACAAACGTGAAAAACTCCCTCGTTTTTCACAAGGCATAGCGCCATGATGGAATCACTGGAGTGCAGCTCGGGAGATTCCCCCGGTATTTTTACCAGTGGAAAAGGAGGATGTATCGGAGCGTGTCATCTGCCATCACCAGAGTGGTTAATACAATCCAGAGAATCCCTCTTAGATTGGGCATAACAAACCCAAATAGCGGCTGATATCGACAGTCGCAGAACGACCCAAAAAACCCGCCAAGCACATGCAAGGCGGGTTTTTATTTGGTTTCTTCCCTACACCATTTCATACTCGTTGGCCATCAAGCTATAAGTGCGGATCTTGCGCCACAACGTGGCCCGGCTGATGCCAAGGAGCTTTGCCGCCTGGCGTTTGTTCCCGCCCGTCTGCCTAAGCGCCTGAACAATCAGATCCCGTTGTGCGTTGCGCATCATCGGGATTTCGGTTTTTATGTCGGTAGGCCCATCGGGCGGAAGCGAAGAACGAATACCCAGCGCGAGACGCGCCTCCTCAGCGGTGATGCGCTGGGAGACAGCCAGTACGGCCAGTCGTTCGCAGATATTGCGCAGTTCCCGTATGTTGCCGGGCCAGTCATGCCGGGTAAGCAACTGCTCGGCCTCGCGCGCAAGCAGCCTCCCGAAACTGCCCGAAAGCCCTCCATAGCGCTGCAGGAAAAAACGGGCCAGCCGAGGAATATCCTCGCGACGATCCCGCAGGGGTGGCAGAACGAGGCTGAGAACATCGAGGCGGTACAGCAGATCCTGGCGGAAAAATCCGGAGCCCGCCAGTTTTTTCAAATCCCTGTTGGTTGCTGCTATGACACGAACATCAACAGGGATGATCCGGTCGTCGCCGAGGCGCATGACCTCGTGTTCCTCAAGAACGCGAAGCAACCTGCCCTGCAGCGATAGCGGAATCTCCGAAACTTCGTCGAGAAAGATCGTTCCCCGATGTGCCAGTTCAAACAAGCCAGCCTTGCCTGCCTTGGAAGCGCCTGTGAAGGCGCCGGCGACATAGCCGAAAAATTCGCTTTCCAGCAGATTCTCCGGAAGAGCGGCGCAATTGACTGCGACGAAAGGTCCATCATGCCGCCGGCTGGCGTTGTGTATGCTTTGCGCAAAAACCTCCTTTCCCGTTCCCGTTTCTCCGCAAATCAGGAGATTGGCTTCGGTTTGTCCGAACAGGCGCGCTTGCCCGACCGCAGCCTGGATAGCCGCCGTTTTTCCCTGGCAATCCGCAAACGTATATTTGGCCTTCAGCCCCTTGCGATGCAATGTGCTCCGTATTTTCCCTTCCATTTCCTGCAAGTAGGCTGTTTCCTGAAACGTGGCGATGCCGCCGGCAACGACGTTTTGCAAGACCACCGGCAAGAGTGTCACGGCGAACTGCCGCTCGCCCAGACTGACGACGATTCCGCGGTCGGGTTTTCCGTTCGAAGCGGCGAGCGTGTGGTCCAATCCCGGGAGCAGTTCTATCACGGGCCGTCCAAGAACCCGCGTGCCTGACCCGCTTTCGCGTCCGAGCAACCGACAGGCTGCGGTATTGCACAAGGTGACGACCCCGTGTTCATCAAAAGCGACAATGCCATAGTCAACGGCGTTGACTATGGTGTGAACGCGGCCGGCGGATTCGCGCTCTCTGGCGGCTACGCGCGCAACGCGGACAGCCTCGTTGAACGCCTGCTCCAGCGATTCGCTTCCGGATTCGATGAGTTCGGCGCGAAAACCCATTTCGCGTGCGATGCGAACCGACATGCCCCCTCCGACGATGACATCCTTTTCCCTGTCCACATTGGCGGCAAGGCTTGACGCCGTATCCTCCTCATGTGTCACCGAAAGACTGTGGATGGGGATACCCAGCGCTTCGGCGGCGCAGTTCGCGCCGCTGATCATGCGCTCCGATCCGACAACCAAAATCCTTGATGGCGCATACCGTTGTTTGCAGTGATGCACGGTGCGGATAACGTCATACCCCGTCACGTAGAGTTCGACCACCGGCACATCCGGCGAAAGGCGCTGGCGCAATGCGCTGGCCGTTGCGCCGCGGCTGATGACGACATCCGCCTCAAGGCTCAGATCGTCAAGGCATTTGACGCCGATTGCCACCACCACCTCAAGAACGACGTCGTTGGGCTGCGATCGCCGCACAAGCTGCCACGCCAGGTCGGCAAGACCGGCATAAGGAGCAACAAGAAGGATTTTGAACATGAAAGCCCACCGAGAGTTTCGCCGCGAAACATGTCTCGTAATGATACTTTCAGATTGCAACACTTGCGACAAAAATCTCAAACAAAGTTCATAACCGATTGATGTCAATATAAAAAAATTCTGGTGTGAATGTTGCTATTACCACCTCATGAATTGATCTGTGTTTTCGGACAATAAATAACAATGCAACAGGGAGAGTTTTCATGCTCATCTTCAGAATCGACTCGTGCAATGCGGCCATTCGCGCTGCTTCCGCTGGTGGCCTCAATCGGGATGCCACTTTGACGGCACCGATCTGCGATTCCACGCACAAGCCATTGATACGGTGACAGCAATAGTTGCCGTTTGAGCAGCGGCTCATCACCCCAGAACCGCGCCCCGCATGGCGCGGGCCTTCAACGCCAATCCAATGCTGCGCCCGCCGGAAGGCATCGGAAATCTGGAAACGCTTGAATTTCGCTTTTATCGAACGGTTTTTTTACCAAAAGGAGACACCCATGGCTGTGACGACACGTGCTGCAATTCTGCGCGGAGTACGCGATATCGATCTGGTGGAAAAGAAGCTGGTCTGCGGTGATGACGAAGTCATCGTCAGGAACCACCTGATCGGCATCTGCGGCTCGGACAAATCGTTCTATCGCGGACAGTTGCCGCCGAAAACCGCCGAGTTCCGGCATGCCCCTACCTTCCCCTTTCCACTGGGCCACGAAAGCGGCGGCACCATCGTCGAAATCGGCGCCAGGGTAAACGACTACAGGGTGGGAGACAAAGTCATCGCCTTTGGCTGGAACAACAACTATGCCGACTACTTCTGCACGCCCACCTGGCAATTGCAGCCTGCGCCCGATGGACTGGACATGGATTTCGTGGCGCTTGGAGAGCCGATCGCCTGCGCCATGCATTCAGGGTTGAACTGCGGCGTTGAACTGGGAGACACGGTGCTCGTGCTGGGCGGCGGTTTCGCCGGCCAGATCATCGCTCAGTGTGCGAAGAAAAAGGGAGCGCTGCGGGTAATCGTGGCCGACGTTCTCGACGGCAAACTGGAACTAGCGAAAAAACTCGGCGCCGATGTCACGTTCAATCTTACCCGCGAAAATGCCGCCGAAAGGATCTTCGAAATGACCGGCGGTGCAGGCGTCGATGTGGTCGTCGAGGCTGCCGGATCAGCGAATTCGTTCAATCTGGCCTCGGAAGTGATCCGGCACAACGGCAAATTCGTGTTCTACAGCTGGGTTACCCAGCCGGTGTCGTTGAACATCAGCCGCTGGCACGACGACGGCCTGCAATTCATCAACACCTGCCTGGTTCACCACACTTGGCGTGAACGGTATGTGTGGACGCCGCAGGCGTTGCGCCCGGTGGTTCAGGGACTGGTCGATGTACGCCCGCTGATCACGCACGAATTCCCGCTCAGCGAAATCAAGGCTGGTTTCGAACTCGCTGACAAGGATGATGCTGCCGTCAAAATCGTTTTCCGGCCCTGAGCCTGGAAACCGACCGAGGCTCCGAAAACGATTCGGGTGCCTCGAAAGAACCAGCGCTCGCTTGCCAGTTTCGAGCTTTTGATCGATGCGTCGGTGCGTTTATGGGGAGAAAGACCGCAAAACATAATTAATAAAAAACATTCAAAAACATATGCAATATATTGTTTTTTAAATTATTACAAACAGCAGGGGGATATATGTTAGAAAAAACCAAACTGATAGCCATCATCCTGGCCGGCGCTATTTCGGCAGCCACTGCCGGGGCCGCATGGACACCCGATAAACCCGTCGAATTCGTTGTCACCAGCGGCGCAGGCGGAGGCACAGACATCTTTGCCCGCACCATTCAGTCGATCGTCGTCAAGAACAAACTGATGAGCGCGCCGATCGTCGTGATTCTCAAGGGCGGCGGCGCCGGCAGCGAGGGTTACGTTTATGGCGCCAGTGAGCGTGCCAATCCGTATCGGATAATTCTCGGCACCAACAATGAGTACCTGCTGCCGCTCGTCGCCAAGATGGGTTATGCCGCCGACGATTTCATTCCTGTCGCGGCCATGGTGCTCGACGAGTTCCTGATCTGGGTCAATGCGAACTCGCCGATCAAAGACGCCAAGGATTTCGTTGAGGCGGCAAAAAAAGGCGATATGCGCATAGGCGGTTCGCAATCCAAGGACATGGACCAAACTGTGGTCAGTATCCTCAGCGAAACGCTGGGTGCCAAATTCACCTACATTCCGTTCAAGAGCGGCGGAGAGGCCGGCATCCAGCTCGCCGGCGGCCACATCGATGCCAATACAAACAATCCGAACGAGAGCGTCGGTCAGTGGAAGGGAAATCTGGCTCGACCCTTGTGCGTGTTCAGCGAAAAGCGCATGTCCCCCGGGCCCAAGGTCACCAAGGACATGGCCTGGTCCGACCTCCCGACCTGCAAGGAGTCGGGCATCCCGGCAACTTACCAGGCGCCGCGCACGCTATGGATACCGGCCGGCGTATCGCCCGACATGGTTACCTTTTATACGGATCTTATGACCAAGGTGCGACAGACACCGGAGTGGAAGGAATATATCGAACGTACGGCGCAAACCGACACCTTCATGACGGGCGAAGAGCTGCGCAAATACATCGCTCAGGATACCGCCAAAGCATACGAAGTGTACAAGCGTGAAAAATGGCTGGTGCAGTGATCAGCCAGCTGATAGCTGAGTAGTTTTTGTTCTTCTGGAGGCGGCGGTTCCGCCGCCTCCGACCTCCGCACCGCTCAAGAGTTTTTTGGAGGGTTATTATTGCGTCCCGGTTTTCGATGGAAGCAGCGACGGCGCTCATCGCCGGCCTGGTTGAAGGTATCGTCTGCTACGGCTTTGCCGATCATTATTCGCAGATCCGGCGCCTCTTTCCTGAGTTGATGGTCGTAAACTGCGGGCTATTGTTCCGGGCAATTTCGGAGGCTCCGCTTTGCGTTGCGCCTTGCCTGAGATGACTGCCTTCAAACGAATTCACCGGACGGACATCGATTTTCTCGCCATTGTCCGACGATGGGCATAGCCGGTCGGAAAACGTTACTTTTCCGGTCTTCGGGTCAGTGCACTTGATGAACTGCGCATGCGCCGAGGATGTAATCGCAGCAAGAATAAGAAACAAAAGCGATAGTTTTTTCATCCGTTTCCGCTATTTGCGCCCCCAATGTATTGATTATCATCGGCCAATCGCCACTGGAGCATGAATAATTACACATTCCGTATATTTTTGCAGGCGTTACCACAAGCATACCCCTCTAAAAAACGGTGAGGATAGAATTCGTTGGCACGCGTTGAATGTGCAAACTTTCGGCTGCAAATCTCGGCAATCGCGCCAAAACGTTTCCCTGATCGATTTGCACTCTTTCGATCTGGAATTTTTGTGGTTTCGCGAACTACGTCACACCTTCCAACGTGAACAGGAGCTACGCTGGCACCGTGTTTTTGTATTCTTCCGCAAGAGGGCGTTATGACTCTATTCGATGAAAAACGTAAAAGCGATGACCGTCGATGCAGCAATGACGGGCCGCCGACGGGTACACGGGAGCGCCGGAAAGCGCGTAATCGACGCCAGACGGTT